>CAZSMR010000029.1:0-15729 GCA_964608185.1 uncultured Porticoccus sp.
AAGACGTCTCCATCTGAATGAGCTAAAAGCCCGTATCTAAAAGGGATTTTGACTCCACCAATAATAATATGGTCGCCTTCCCCGAATGCATGAACATCGTAACCATGACCAATTCTCATAGTTTTTCCTGTTGATTTATTATTATAGCTTTGGCAATTGCAATATCTTCGGGTCGGGTAATTTTTATATTATCCGAACTACATTCAACAATTATAGTGTCATGCCCCCCTGGGTAGCTAGTATCGTTATTAAGTAAAAAATTTTCTACAGCTGATGACTCATCGGTAGTTATACGATTTTCTAGTTTCGACTTTTCTAAAGCGCTATAGAGTAATTCGAAATAAAATAATTGGGGGGTTTGAGCTTCCACAATATAAGAGAGCGATGTATTTTCCACTGAAGAGACACAGTTATTCCCACTGACAGCGCCACTAAGCTCTACTCTTTTAAAGGTCCCAACAGGTCTTGTAGCCAGTATACCGCCTATCTGGTAGGAAGCGGTCTTATCGAATAGATTTTTTATATCGCTAAGTTGAACACAGGGTCTTGCTGCATCATGAACCAGTATCCAGTCAAATCTACTTGCTCTCTCTTTGATATGCTTAAGCGCCAGAAAAACAGAGTCTCTTCTTGTTTTACCGCCCATAACTATTTCAACAGAGGGATGCTTTAAACCAGATAGATTTCTCCATAAATTCTCTTTTGGATTGACGGCAATTATTACTTTTATATGCTCAATTTCTAATAATTTTTTTAAAGTAAATTCAAGAATCGTTTGACCAAAAAATTCCTCATATTGCTTTGGTTTAACCTCTGAAAACCTACTTCCAATTCCAGCTGCAGGTATGACTATCCATGTTTGACGATTTCGTATTTCTCGCTGGATTTCTTCTGAAGGAGGAGCATAGATTGTCACTTAATTCTCCGTCTCAATAACCATATAAAATGTTTCACCATCCTTGATCATACCAAGATCTCTGCGAGCTCTCTCTTCGACAGTTTCTATATTATCAGTGAGATTCTTAACTTCATCGGCCAGTGCTTGATTCTTCTTTTTTAAAGCATCATTTTTTTTCTGTTGAGCAGTAACATCTTTCTGAAGCTCATATTTATGAGCAAGACTGCCATCTCCAACCCACAAACGATATTGTAGGATCAATACGAAAATACATAACATAACTAATAGCCAGCGCATAAATCCATTCTAACGGACAAAATTAATTTCGTCAGTGTTCTTATTTTAGTAACATTAAAAGCTATACAATAACAAAGTGATCTGTTGCTATAATATTTTTTCAGCGATAAAAAAATCTAGTAAAACTCAGCCATACCCCGGTATGGAGCTGCATTATTGAGTTCGGCTTCTATTCGAAGCAAACGATTATATTTTGCAGTTCTGTCCGAGCGACAAAGGGAACCAGTTTTTATTTGGCCTGCGCTAGTTGCTACAGCAAGGTCGGCAATAGTGGTGTCTTCTGTTTCTCCCGATCTGTGAGAGATAACAACTGTATAGTCTGCGTCTTTAGCCATCTTTATAGCAGCCAAAGTTTCTGTCAAAGTTCCTATTTGATTGAATTTGATTAAAATAGAGTTTGCTGCGCCCATTTTTATACCTTTTTTCAAAATTTTGGTATTGGTCACAAAAAGGTCATCTCCCACCAACTGGATTTTTTTTCCTAGTTGTTCTGTTTGGTATTTCCAGCCATTCCAATCAGACTCATCTTGTCCGTCTTCAATAGAAATAATTGGGTACTGATCACAAAGCCCGGACAAGTAACTAGTGAAATCTTCAGAGCCAAATGTTTTTCCTTCGCCAAGCAGCTCATACTTTCCATCATTATAAAATTCAGAAGAAGCACAGTCTAATGCTAGCATTATATCTTTACCTAAATCGTAGCCAGCAGCCACGACAGCTTCTTCAATACAAGCAAGGGCTTCAGAGTTTGACGATAAATTAGGAGCAAAGCCTCCCTCATCTCCTACTGCAGTATTCAAACCTTTCTTAATAAGTATTTTTTTTAACGAATGAAATATTTCTGCACCCATTTGTAGCGCGTGAGAAAAATTTTTCGCTGAAACGGGCTGAATCATAAATTCTTGAATATCAATATTATTATCTGCATGTTCGCCTCCATTTATAATATTCATCATTGGCACAGGCATGACATACTTACCGGGGGTTTCATTAATATCTGCAATATGTTGATAAAGTGGTATTTTACGAGATATTGCCGCCGCTTTTGATGCCGCAAGAGATACAGCGAGAATGGCATTTGCACCTAAGACAGCTTTATTTTCAGTTCCGTCTGCCTCTATCATCGACATATCTAAAAGACTTTGATCAAGCGCGCTCTTTCCTGACAGTAAAGGCTTAATAATTTTATTTACATTGCTGACAGCCTTTAGGACCCCTTTGCCCAAATATCTACTTTGATCACCATCTCTTAGTTCGAGAGCTTCTCTTGATCCTGTAGATGCACCAGATGGTGAACAAGCAGAGCCTATACTTCCATCTACTAGTGACACCTCTGCGCTAATAGTTGGATTACCCCTAGAGTCCAATATTTCATAGGCCCTAATATCGGAAATGTTACTCATATAAAACTCTCCAAATAGAAAACATTTGTATGCTGATTAAGCGCATATCAAAAGATTAATAGACTATAATTCCAATACAGGTTGAGATTTAATTAGGTCATCTAATTCTTTTATTTGCGAAAGATAATTCTCTAATTTGTCTAACGGCAAAGCACTAGGACCATCACACTTTGCATTTTCTGGATTTGGATGGGCCTCTAAAAATAATCCAGCTAATCCAACAGCAATTCCTGCTCTCCCAAGTTCTGCAACTTGATGCCGACGGCCGCCTGAAGCTGTACTATTTGGATCTCTAGTTTGAAGCGCATGAGTTACATCAAAAATTACTGGAAGACCTCCGCTTACCTCTTTCATAGTCCGGATACCAAGCATATCTACTACAAGATTGTCGTAACCCATGCAAGTGCCCCTCTCACAAAGGAGAATTTTATTGTTACCACATTCCTTAAATTTATCTACAATATTAGCCATCTGGGTAGGACTTAGGAATTGCGGCTTCTTGATATTTACAACAGCATCAGTTTTTGCGATTGCTTTCACTAAATCAGTTTGACGAGCCAAAAAAGCGGGCAACTGCAATACATCACAGACCTCAGCTACAACTTTAGCTTGGCAGGGCTCGTGTATATCTGTAATAACTGGCACCAAAAAGGTTTCTTTGATTTCTTGGAATATCTTTAATCCTTCTTCCATACCAATCCCTCGGTAAGACTTAATAGATGAGCGATTAGCTTTATCAAAGGAAGCTTTAAATATGTATGGAATTTCTAGTTTTTGAGTGACTGAAACAAAGTGCTCAGCTGCTCGCAGTGCGAGATCTCTTGACTCTAGTACATTTATTCCCCCAAATAAAACAAAAGGATTACTGTTATTGACGGAAATACCATCAATGCTTACAGTTATTGGGGATCTAATTGCTTCTGATATTGACATAGGCTGTTTTCTATTGGGATTGTTTGGATTTTTTTTGATGTTTGAGTGTTGCCTCTACAAAGCTAGTAAATAATGGGTGGCCTTTGCGAGGGGTAGATGTAAATTCTGGATGAAACTGGCAAGCAACAAACCATGGATGCTCTGGTATTTCTATCATTTCAACTAACGTTTTGTTCTCTGACCAGCCGCCGACTTTCATACCACCATCTTGTAATTTAGAAACATAGTTATTATTAACCTCATAACGATGCCGATGACGCTCGAAGACTGTATCAGTTCCATATATGCTATGAGCTACAGTATTTTTTATTAAGTAGCTGGCTTGGCCACCCAGTCTCATTGTTCCACCTAAATCTGAATCTTTATCACGCTTTTCAATCGTTCCGCAGTTGTCTACCCACTCAGTTATAAGCCCAATGATGGGATGGGATGTTTTTGGGTCAAATTCGGTACTATTAGCACCCTCTAAGGCACAAACATTACGTGCAAATTCTATCATTGCAACCTGCATACCAAGACATATACCTAAATAAGGTATTTTTTTAGTACGAGCATAATTGACCGCCTTAATTTTTCCTTCAACACCTCGAATTCCAAAACCACCAGGTACTAAAATGCCGTTACAATCGTCAAGAAGTGATATTTGATCCTGTAAATTTTCTGAATCAATATACCGGATATTTACTTTGGTTTGGTTTCTAATACCTGCATGTATGAGCGCCTCATTAAGTGATTTATAAGCATCTAAGAGCTCAACGTATTTACCAACCATAGCGATGATTACTTCGTGCTTAGGGTTAGAATGATTTTCTGCCACCCAATCCCAGTCGGATAAATCTGGCTTTGGGCATTCTAGGTCGAGTCTAGCAAGAACAGTCTTGTCTAACCCTCTAGTCTCTAAATCGCGAGGAATAGCATAAATAGTTTTAGCATCTAACAACGTGACGACTGCTTCCTCGGCAACATTAGTAAATAAAGCTATCTTTTTACGTTGGCTTTCATCTAGCTCAACAAAGCTTCGACAAAGTAATACATCTGGCTGAAGACCTATAGATCTTAGCTCTTTAACAGAATGCTGCGTTGGCTTTGTTTTTGTTTCTCCTGCTGTTGCAATATAGGGTACAAGTGTTAAATGAATGAGGATTGAGCGATTAAAACCAAGATCCAGTTTCAGTTGTCTTATGGCTTCGAGGAAAGGCTGTGATTCAATATCACCAACTGTGCCACCAATTTCAACTATAGCTATATCAAATCCTTTACCTCCAGATAAAATACGTCTTTTTATTTCATCAGTAACATGCGGAATTACTTGAACTGTGGCGCCAAGAAAATCTCCTTTACGCTCTTGACGCAGAATTGTTTCGTAAACTTTACCGCTAGTAAAATTGTTTCGTTTACTCATTTTTGAGGACAAAAAACGCTCGTAATGGCCAAGATCAAGATCAGTTTCAGCGCCATCCTCTGTTACAAAAACCTCTCCATGCTGAAAGGGGCTCATAGTCCCTGGATCCACATTTATATATGGGTCCAGCTTTAGTATAGTAACTTTAAGTCCTCTAGCCTCAAGAATAGTACCTAATGAGGCTGCAGCAATTCCCTTTCCTAAAGAAGATACAACTCCACCGGTAACAAATATATAACGTGTCATTTAGATCCTTGATGACATATCGAATAAAAAAAACGACTAATCAAACTATATTTTTGAATATGTAAACCACTTTAATTTCTATAATATCAAAAAATTTTGAGGTTAAAGAGGCTATTATTTCAATAATTATGGAAAATTAGACTACCAGAGATAGAAGATTGTCTCAATCTATTACTGAGGTATACGTTTTTGAAAAACTCCATTTCAATTCAACTCCAGTTTCGTCTGTTAGAGCAAAGAAGTCATCACAAACCCATAAATCCCCTACAGCTGCTAACGTGCCATCAACGTATACCAAGGGCACTTTATTGCGTAACCACGGCTCAAGGTTATGCTCCTGAAAAAGTTTTTTTAAAGTATTAGTGCCACTTCGACCAAATGGCTTACATCTCTCGCCACCAGCTCTAAATCTGATTTCTATTATATTTTTTTTATGTATTTTAAGTCCGCCCACACTAGAAATTTTTGTCGACAAACTGCTATTATTTGGTAGTAAAATTTTATTAAATCCATCCCAGCTGATACTAAACTGCGCAGGTGATGATATTCCTTTTTTTCTATCAATAATGTGACTTGAGTTGTCAAAATCAGCTGAAAAAAGATACAATTTTTTATTGAATCTACGCAATTCGACTCCGCTCCATGACACAAGAGGTTGAGCGTCAAGACTCGACAAGAGCATTTGATTCAATAGAGCGTCTAAAACATTATATGGTGGTAGTGGCATTTTATGTTCAGCCACCCAGTGTCTTATAAGATTTTTTTGCCTTGATTTTTCAAGACGCTTAAACATATCAATAGAGATACTCCAGCCAACTCGTTCGGATTTTTCTCTCATACTTTTAAGGTCTTGCTCAGCAAGTACATTTAATAAATGACCTGCCTCTCCATAAAGTTTTGCACTACGGGATAGCTGAGATACAAGTTCAGGCCAGCGATCTGTTACTACTGTCAATACCCTATGTCGTATGAAATTTCTATCAAAAACTATTTCTTGGTTGCTTTCATCCTCAACCCATTTGATATCATGAGTCGAGGCATATGATTCTAAATCAGTACGAGAAAAATCCAGTAATGGTCTGAACAATTTTCCATCACCCAGTGATCTCGTTTCTGGTATTCCAGATATACCTTTTATACCAGAACCACGAAACAACCTATAAAGAATTGTTTCAGCCTGATCATCAGCATGATGGGCTAAAATAAGTAGATCGTTTTTTTTTAGTAATTTTTCAAAAGTATCATAACGAGCCTTTCTAGCTGCCTGCTCAAGTCCAGATCCTGTACTTGATACATCTACAAGCTCACAGACTAAATTTACACCAAGAGCAGAGCATTGCTCTTCGCAGTGCCTCTGCCAGTTATTTGCATTAGAAGACAGCTGATGGTTTACATGTACTGCTATGACGCGATTTGCTCCAACTAAGCCAACAATTGCATGGAGAAGCACATGCGAATCTAAGCCACCACTATAAGCGACATATAAATTTTTAGCGTCATAAAATTTTGTGAGGTATTTAGAAAGGCAAGCGACTTCAAATGTCATTTATATCTCAAAAACTCAAAATAAAGTACAACGTTACTGGCTATTAATCAAAATGACAATAATAACTAAGGAAAACATAGAAGCCTGAGGAATCGAAAGAACAAGAAAAGATTAACAAGATCTCCTAAAAACCATATAAAAAGTTTTATTTACCATAGCTCATTAACCTCTGATAGCGACTTTCGAGTAAGCTATCAATCGGAATACCAACCAAACTGTCAACCTGCTTAATTAAACATGTCTTTAAGCTATTTGCCATAGCCTCAATATCACGATGTGCACCACCATTAGGCTCAAGGATGATTTCATCTATTATACCTAGATCTTGCAAAATAGATGACGTAACTCCCATAGCTTCAGCAGCTTCTGATGCTTTAGATGAGGTTTTCCAGATAATATTGGCACAACCTTCTGGTGAAATCACAAAGTAAGTCGAGTATTGGAGCATACTTAGATGGTCGCCGACACCTATCGCTAGAGCTCCACCTGAGCTGCCTTCTCCAATCACTGTACAAATTATGGGTGTTTTAAGGCGAGACATCACTGCAAGATTTTTAGCTATCGACTCACTAATTCCTCTCTCTTCCGAATCAATACCTGGATATGCTCCCGGTGTATCGATCAAGGTAATAACTGGCAACTTAAAGCGTTCCGCCATCTCCATTAATCTTAGCGCTTTACGATATCCTTCTGGCTTAGGCATCCCAAAGTTTCTATCTACTTTTTCATTAATTCCTCTCCCTTTTTCTTCGCCTATAATTATAACTGGTTTGCCATCTAGCCTACCTATACCACCAACAATTGCCTTATCATCTCCAAACTGTCTATCTCCATGTAGCTCATGAAAATCAGTGAAAATACGATTTATATAGTCTGTAGCGTATGGCCTAAGAGGGTGTCTTGCAACCTGAACGGTCTGCCATGAAGTAAGATCTGAATATATTTTTTTGGTGAGCTTTTGGCTTTTTTCTTCAAGCTTAATAATTTCTTCAGCAATATTGATATCACTATCATTGCCAACCAAACGAAGTTCCTCTATTTTAGCCTCTAACTCTGCAATAGGTTGCTCAAAATCCAGATAATCTAAATTCATATAAAATTACTATCCATAAAATTTCTAATAATAGAAAAGGAAAAAATACAACTTTTAAACTGGCAAATCAAAACACAAATATAGTCCTGAGTAAATTTTAATTAACGGTGGAACTATATTTATCGCTCGAAGACACTTAAAGCACCAATCTATTGTCAATATTGTATTAATGTGTGCCTAGAATCTCAAGCTCACCATATTGCTTCCGACTATTTCCCTTAGTTTTAGTAATAGCTCATCTTTTGGAGATACCAACCATTTCTCTCCCAAGGCTATCTCACAATGGGCATTTTTATTATTATAACTGATACGAACTGGGCATCTACCATCGCAATAATCTAGCATAATTTTTGAGACTTCATCAATAGAAGATTCATGCAGATCCTCTTTATTCATACTAATTACAATACTTTTTAGGTTCTTTGATCTTGCCTCATATAAGGTGTGTATATGGTCTGCTCTCATTTTTAAACCATCAGTATAGTTATCTGCTGTAATTTGTCCCTCAATTACTAGAAATTCGTCTTTAATGATTTTCTCTCTGGCTTCTTTAAAGGTATCAGAAAAGACTGCTACATCAATTTGAGCACTTTTGTCATCAAGAGATACAATTGCCATGCTATCGCCACTTCGTGTTCTGATCATTCTGACTCCAACAACTAATCCTGCCACTGTTTGAGTAGATTTTTCTGGCTTTAATTCAAATATTCGGCGTCTAATATAACAAGCTAATTCTTCACTGTACTCATCAACTGGATGTCCAGACAGATACAAGCCTAATGTGTCTCTTTCCCCACTCAATCTTTCTTTGGGAGTCTCGCTGGGAATATGATTGAATTTTTTATAACTGCTTACGGGGGAAGGATCATCTATTTCACTTCCAAACAAGTCAGTCATTCCGCTAACAGTATTACGAGCATGTTGTTCAGCCGTTTTAACTGCCTCGCTCATCGAAGCTAACATAACAGCCCGCTTAAACCCTATTTCTCCAGATGGTCCTATACTATCCATCGCACCAGATCGTATCAAAGCGTCAAGAGTCCTTTTATTAATATTTTTTCCATCTACTCTTAAACAAAAATCGAATAAATCAACAAAATCTCCACCCTTTTTTCTTGCAGAAATAATACTTTCTACTGGACCCTCACCTAAGCCTTTTATCGCTCCAAGCCCGTAAACTACCTTTTCTTCAGCAGAAACAGTAAAAGAAAAACAACTATAATTAACGTCCGGAGATAAAAGTTTTACTTTACGATAATTGCATTCCTGTACTAATCTAACCACCTTATCTGTATTCTGCATATCAGCAGACAGCACTGCTGCCATAAATTCAGGTAGGTAATGTGCTTTAAGGTAAGCTGTTTGGTAAGCTAAAAGCGCGTATGCAGCGGAGTGTGATTTGTTGAAACCATATCCAGCAAATTTTTCTACTAAATCAAATATTTTTATAGCAAGATTAGGATCAATACCTTGATTTTTTGCCCCTTTTTCAAAAATTTCTCGTTGCTTGGCCATTTCTTCTGGTTTCTTTTTACCCATAGCACGACGAAGTAAATCTGCTTCGCCCAAAGAGTAACCTGCAAGGATTTGAGCAATTTGCATCACCTGTTCTTGATATACGATGACTCCATAAGTAGGCTCTAAAATGGGCTGTAAGCTATGGTGTTGAAACCTTTCATCAGGATATGCTACCTTAGACCTTCCATGCTTACGATTTACAAAATCATCAACCATTCCAGATTCGAGTGGCCCAGGCCTGTATAGGGCCACAAGTGCTATAATATCCTCGAAAGAATTAGGCTTCACGCGCTTCATCAGCTCCTTCATTCCCTGTGACTCCAGCTGAAATACCGCAGTTGTCTCACCTCTTTGTATTAGTGAATATACTGAAGAGTCGTCTAACGGTATATCATTTATTACTAAGGGGGTTTTCGGAACATTCTGAGATCGCTTATTTACTAGTTTGACCGCACAATCTATTATTGTTAGTGTTCTTAAGCCTAAAAAATCGAATTTTATTAAGCCCGCACTTTCTACGTCATCCTTATCAAACTGCGTAACAAGACCCTCTCCTGATTCGTCGCAGTACAATGGAGAAAAATCTATGAGTTTTGTTGGAGCGATTACAACACCGCCCGCATGTTTACCTGCATTTCTAGTAACACCCTCAAGCTGAAGAGCCATATCCCATATTTCTTGAGCCTCATCATTCTCAGCTAAAAAATCTCTTAGAATATCTTGCTCATCGGCAGCCTTTTCAAGAGTCATACCAATATCAAGAGGTATCATCTTTGACAGCCTATCTGCCAAACCATAAGGCTTACCTTGAACTCTTGCTACATCTCGAACAACTGCTTTAGCTGCCATTTTTCCAAAAGTAATGATCTGAGATACAGCATCACGACCATAACGATCAGCGACATATGAAATAACTCTATCCCTATTATCCATACAAAAATCAATATCAAAATCTGGCATAGATACACGCTCAGGATTCAAAAATCTCTCAAATAATAATCCGTATTGCAAAGGATCCAAGTCTGTAATTCCAAGTGCATAGGCAATGAGAGAACCGGCACCGGAACCACGACCTGGCCCGACGGGTATATCATTCTCTTTAGCCCATCTAATAAAGTCCATAACAATTAAAAAGTAGCCCTGATAGCCCATTTTGATTACGACTTTAAGCTCAAAATTAAGTCTATCAAAGTACTTTTTTTTGTCTTCCTCAGGATTACTATCAGGAGCTATAGGTATTTTTAAAAGACGATGTTTAAGACCATCAGAAGACAATTTTTCAAAAAAAGTATTTTTTGTAAAGCCTTCGGGAATGGGATATTTAGGTAAAAAAGTTTCACCTAATTTGAGTTCGAGATTGCATCGAAAAGCAATTTCTAATGTATTCTCAATAGCCTCTGGAATATCACTAAAAATCTCAGCCATCTCGTCTGCTGAACGAAGATACTGCTCTTGACTATAAGTTTGTGCTCTTCGAGAATCATCTAAACCATAGCCTAAACCACTACAAACTCTAGATTCATGAGCCTCAAAATGATCAGGATCAAGAAATCTCACATCATTTGTAGCTACAACAGGGCAATCAAAATCTTTAGATAGCTCTACAGAGGCATGGATAAAATCTTCCTCGCCAGATCTACCAGTTCTTGTTAATTCCAAATAAAATTTATCAGGAAAAATATCGATCCAACTTTGTAAAAACTTCTCAGCTTGATTCTTATTTCCTGACAATAGTGCCTGGCCAACGTCACTTTGGCGGCCACTAAGTACAATTAAACCATCTGATAACTCATTCACCCAAGAACGATCTACGGTCGGCTCACCGCGTATCTGTCCTTCTTGGTAAGCACGAGAGATAAGCTCTGTAAGATTACGATAACCAATCAAGTTCATGACTAGGAATGTAATATCGAATGACTTAAGGTCTTCAGTGCTACTTCGAAGACGAAGGTCTGCTCCACATATTGGCTTTAATCCAGCAAGATGGGCTGCTTTATAAAACTTAATTAATCCAAAAAAATTTGTGACATCTGTAAGAGCAATTGCTGACATGCCCAGATTAGCTACCCTATCAACCAAAGGGTTTATACGAACAAGGCCGTCAACGAGAGAGTATTCACTATGAAGCCGGAGATGGACAAAAGGCGGTGAAGGCATAAGCAATCAAATCCAAAAAAATTACCCAATATTCAAGGGGTAGGACGAAATAAGCTGCATAAACTATACTTAAACAAAGGCTAGAAATACTATTTATCTTAGTGTGTATACTTAAAGATTGTATACAAAAATAATAAGTTTAAATTATTAAAAGATCATGCTTTTAACAGGCTCAAAAGATTTTCTATGCAGAGCACTTGGACCTAAGCGCTTTATAGCCTTTAAATGTTTTTTTGTACCGTAGCCTTTATGACTAAAGAAATCATACCCTGGGTATAAGTTATCAAATTCACACATCTCTTTATCTCTATAAACTTTTGCAATAATTGATGCTGCAGAAATCGATGAAACATTATCATCTCCGTTAACGATAGACTCTGAAGAATAGTGCCATGATGGTAAGCGATTGCCATCAACCAAAACATGCTCTGGTATTATTTTTAGCCCATCAACAGCCCGTTTCATTGCCATCATGGTAGCTTCGAGTATGTTATATAAATCTATTTCTTCTATCGTAGATCTTGCTATGCTCCAGCATAATGCTTTATCTTTAATATCAATAGCTAATTTTTGTCGCTTTTTTTCAGAAATTTTTTTTGAATCAGCCAGCCCTAAAATAGTAACTTTTGGATCAAGAATAACTGCAGCAGCTATAACATCTCCAGCCAATGGGCCTCTACCTACCTCATCAACACCGGCGAGCAGCAAATTTTCATACTTGATGCTCAAGATATCCATATTTACTTTTTACCCAAAAGCTCTACAAGAGCATTAGCTGCTGCCTCACTGCCGCCACACTTTAGTGTCTTATGGATATCCTCGAAGCGTTTTTTTAGTCTCTCAACCTGATCGGGATTATCAAAAAAATACATAACTTTAAATAGAATATTTTCTTGGGTGGCATTCTTCTCTATGAGTTCTGGAACTAACAGTTCATTTGCAAGGATATTTGGTAATGCAACATATTTAATTTTTAACATCCTTGAAATTAAAGCATAAGTTAGAGCCCCAAGACGATAGCCAACCACCATAGGTTTCTTTAATAACATGGCTTCTAAGGTTGATGTACCTGATGAAAGTAACACAACATCAGCTGCAGTCATCGCTAAAAGTGACTTACCATCTAAAATTTTTATTTCTAATGCTGGATAATTTTTCAATATTTCATCAAGCTGAGTTTTTCTTTCCGGTGAAGCAGCTGGAATAATTATTTGCAAATCTGGGATCTTATCCTTACAACGCTGTGCAACATCTAAGAATAGATTACCTAATTTTTTTACTTCTGAAGCTCTACTACCAGGCATAACCACTAGCAACGGATCATCACTCAAACCTAGTTCTTGTCGTGCCTGATTAACCTCTACCTTCACTGGTAGATCCTCAGCTAAAGGATGACCAACACAGACGACTGGAATATTATATTTTTTATAAAAAGCTTCCTCGAAAGGCAGCAGCGTAATCATCAAGTCAACTGCTTGGTAAATTTTCTTTACTCGATTTTGTCTCCATGCCCATACAGATGGGCTTACATAATGGGCCGTCTTAATTCCCTTATTACGTAATTTTTTTTCTAAACCAAGATTAAAATCTGGAGAATCAATTCCAACTATGAGATCAAACTTATTATCACAAAAATGGTTAATCAAAGCTTTTCGAATCCGAAGTAGTTCGGGTAGCCTCTTTAGGGGCTCTATAAAGCCCATGATAGAGAGCCTTTCAATGGAAAATAAAGATGAGAGGCCTTCCTTGATCATCTTTGATCCGCCTATTCCCTCAAATATTGCATTAGGGTAGTGCGTTTTTAATGAACAAATTAATCCAGCACCCAATTGGTCGCCTGATGATTCTCCTGCTACAATTCCTATTCTATATTGCTGAACCATAACTTAACGTATTATTCCTCGGGAAGACGCTTTAACAGAATCTAATAGCAACTGAACTTCAGTGTGTTTTTGAGCGAGTAAATCAAGCTTTATAACAGCGTCATCAAGTGAAAGCCCCTGTCGATATAGAATCTTATATCCTTGCTTGATAGCCAAAATAGCATCCTTACTAAAACCTCGTCGCTTTAGTCCAACTGAATTAACAGTTTTTGGCTCTGCTGGGGAGCCAAATGCGGTAACATACGCTGGAACGTCTTGGGGCAAAAAAGCTGCAGGACCAATTAAAGTGTGGGCGCCTATAGAGACAAACTGATGCACTAAGACATAACCAGAAAGAATCGCCCAATCACCTAAATTAACGTGGCCTGAGAGAGATGCATTATTAACTAGAATACAATTACTGCCAACTACGCAATCATGTCCTATGTGTACATATGCCATCATAAGGTTATTGCTGCCGATACTAGTCACGCCTTTATCTTGAGTAGTACCTCTGTGTATTGTGACCCCTTCACGTATTGTATTATTATCACCAATATTTAATCGTGTTGGCTCTCCTTGATATTTTAAATCTGGAGTATCTTCACCAATTGTAGAAAATTGAAAAATACGATTATTTTTTCCAATGACAGTAGGGCCTTTTATAACTACGTGTGAGTGAATCACAGTACCAGAACCAATCTGAACATTAGGGCCTATTGATGTCCATGGTCCAACCTCTACGCCATCATCTAGTTCGGCTGTTGGATCGATAATTGCGCTTGAATGTATCAGTGACATTTTTTTAAACCGTTTTTAGCGCACAGAGTATGGTGGCCTCGCAAGCAAGCTCATCATCTACTGTTGCTCTACATTTAAATCGCCAAATTGTTCTTTTAACTGAATCAACTCGCGCCTCTAACATTAGCTTATCTCCAGGAATAACTTGTCGCTTAAAACGTACTCCGTCAACTCCAGCAAATAAGTAAAGTACATCATCATCTGCATATTTGTCAGCGGTTACAAATCCAAGAACTCCTGCTGCTTGAGCCATAGCTTCTATAATCATTACCCCAGGAAAAATCGGTGCGTTGGGAAAATGTCCATTAAATACCTCCTCATTAGCAGTGATATTTTTATAAGCTAGAATTCTTTTACCCAGCTCCATCTCTATGACACGATCAACTAAAAGAAAAGGATATCTTTGAGGTAGACGTTTTTTTATATCATTTATATCCATTAAATTATCTCTAAAAACTTCAGAATTTTAAAATTAAAATACTCATATATTTTTTTCAAGCCTTTTGAGACGTTGAGCCATGTCATTAAGTTGAGAAAAACGAATCGCATTTTTTTTCCATTTTCGCGTATGACCCAAAGGTGTTCCTGATGAATATGAGCCTGGCTTAGATATTGATTTTGTAATAATTGTACCGCCAGTAGTAGTTACACCATCACAAATTTTTAGGTGCCCAAGTACCCCTGTTTGTCCTGCAAAGATACAATTTTTTCCTATCACTGTGCTTCCTGATATGCCTGAGCATCCAGCAATAGCTGTATTTTCACCTATATGAACATTATGTGCTATTTGTATATGGTTATCGAGAATGACGCCATCTTCGATAACAGTATCTGTTAAAGCACCTCTGTCAATCGTAGTACAAGCACCGACTTCAACTCGACTACCTATTATAACGCCGCCTAGTTGATGAATTTTTACCCAATGGTCTGAATCATACGCAAAACCAAACCCATCTCCACCAATTACTGCACCACTATGGATGATAGAACGGCTACCTATACTTATTCCGTGGTAAATAGATACGTTTGAAAAAACTCTACAAGAATCACCTAATATAGAATTGTCACCTACAGAGCAGTTAGGTCCAATTTGACAATTAGCTCCAATAACGACATTTTTTCCAATTACAACATTGGCGCCAATCGAAGCATTTTTAGGTATTTTTGAGTTTGGACCAATTACTGCTGTCTCATGCACACCCTCCAAACCATCTGGAGCTACGTCAAAAAGCGCTGAAACTAGCGCATAACCGAGATAGGGATTATCAACAATAAGAGCATTGCCGGAGTATTGCCCTAAATTAGCTCTAGAAATAATTACTGCCGCGGCACCAGTAGAGGGTAAAAATTTCTTATAAGATGAGTTCGCCAAAAATGTTAACTCATTCTTATTGGCCTCTTGTATAGTATTTAAACTTGTAATCTCAAGTTTGCCGTCACCTATTAGCTCCGCTCCAATATGCTTGGCAATGAAATCTAACGAGTAACTAGACAATTTTTTTTGCCTCAACATATTCCAGCGACCATTAAGAGTTTACTTCATTTTCTCATTTAGCCGAGCGGTTAACTTATT
>CAZSMR010000030.1:0-15680 GCA_964608185.1 uncultured Porticoccus sp.
ATTTCTATACGTTCTATCTGGCTGGGATCTATAAATTGAAAAGATGTACTACCTAAACTAGCAGAATTAAAACGTTGCCCATCAATTAAAAATAAGGCGTGTCCTGTGTTTGAACCACGAATAAACAAACTAGGAACTGATCCTGCTCCTCCATTGCGTGCTAAATCAATACCAGGAACATGCTGAAATAAATCAAGTAGATCGGTTGGCTGGTATCTCTCAATATCTGCAGTATTTATGACTGTTGTTGAAGAGAGCACCTGAGTTATTGTTTGTGGCGTACGTGTAGCAGTAACCACGACTTCTGCGATACTTTCTTCTGTAGTTTTTGTATCAGCAGAGACTGATAGCGAAATAAAAAAGCAAAAAATAAAGCTATAAATAAAAAATTTCATTGAATAAATCCTATTTGTTCGACCCCGAACAATATTAAGTTAGAAGATATCCACGAGAAGAAGTGTGAAGAAATGAAAATAGAATCTAGTTATTTAAGACGCCACAGCAAAACTCACGCCACCACGCCCCGTGGTTCGTTTGTATAGCTACAGGCCGGTCTCCGGACTTATGAGTAGTTTCCTAGCTAAATTACCTTCCCATACTTATGTACAGTGGTTATTTAATTTAGCTCCGATTCATTAAAAAATGATCGTCTCATTTACCGTTGCGGGGGCAGTATCAGAATTAAAGTCGCTCGTATCGAGCTTCAATGCACTGATTTCCCGTTTCACCCAAGTTACTGATCGTAAATTAGGCACCTATTGCATTAACAATCGCGGGTAAATTAACGTCTTCGAGTTCTAATGTCAATGAAGAATTTTGTTAGTCTAAAGCCTCAATGGCATCTGTTAGTTTGCGTACAGTAATAACCTCCATTCCTTGCAATGGTTGTTTGGGTGCGTTTCCCAAAGGTACAACGGCTCTTTTGAACCCATGTTTTAATGCCTCCTTGAGACGCTCTTGGCCGTTAGGCACTGGACGGATCTCCCCAGATAAACCCACTTCACCAAATACGACGAGGTCTCGAGGAAGAGCTCGATCTCGAAAACTAGATATGACAGCTAAAATTAATGCAAGATCGGCGCTAGTTTCAGAAATTTTCACCCCACCTACAATATTTACAAAAACGTCTTGATCTCCAACCATTACCCCGCCATGTCTATGTAATACAGCCAGAAGCATTGCTAAACGATTGTGCTCTAATCCCACAGTAATACGTCTCGGGTTTCCAAGGTGGCTTGGATCAACTAAAGCCTGAAGTTCAACCAACAAAGGTCTGCTTCCTTCCCAAATAACAATCACCAAGCTTCCTGAAGCTACCTGATTATCTCGCTGTAAAAAAATTGCTGAAGGATTAGATACTTCTTTTAAGCCCTTGCTTGTCATAGCAAATACGCCTAATTCATTGATAGCGCCGAAACGATTTTTGTTACAACGAAGTGTTCTAAAATGACTATTATTGGTCGCCTCTAGCATCATTGAGCAATCGATCATATGCTCTAAAACTTTTGGTCCAGCAAGAGAGCCATCTTTTGTTACATGTCCAACTAGCAGCAAAATAGTACTCGTCTCTTTAGCATAACGAATCAGCATGGCTGCACTTTCTCTTACCTGTGAAACACTACCAGGCGCAGAAGAAACATCGTCTAAATGCATAACTTGAATGGAGTCCACTACTAAAATTTTTGGGCAATAATCTATAGCAGCTGTGCATATAGCCTCAACTGAGGTTTCTGCCATAATTTTTAACTTATCTGAGGGTAAGCCTAATCGATCTGCTCGCATTGCTATTTGCTGAGGAGACTCTTCTCCTGTGACATATAGAGATTTATGTTTTTTGGCTAACTGACATAGATGCTGGAGCAATAATGTACTTTTTCCAGCTCCTGGTTCACCTCCAACTAAAATACATGAACCTGGGACTAGCCCCCCGCCTAAAACTAAATCAAATTCAGCGGTTCCTGTTACTATTCTTGGAATCTCATCAAGAGCTATTTCGGATAAAGTGCTTATCGAGCCGTTTGCTGCACCTGCAAAGCCAGCATATCTAGCAGCTGCCGAATTCTTGGAGCTAGACAATCTTAGTTCTGTGAGAGTATTCCATGCTGAGCACTCTCCGCACTGGCCTTGCCATTTTGTAAAATCAGCACCACAGTCATTACATACATAAGTTGATATTTTCTGCTTTGCCAATTTCCGTATCTCCATTAAGAATTCTTTATTCTATCATGAGAATTTATATAAAATCCTATGAGAAAAATATGTTTACGTTGCTTTTAATCACATCAAAAGAAGAATTGATATAAGGTAATTCTAAAAAAATATTTTAAAATTACTGAAAAATTCTATAGTAATTCACTATCCTTAATTCTTTAAATAAACTTATATCAAAATTTCTGATAGAGTGTTTGGTATGTCATTAATTCCAGAAAAAATGCTTTCAATATCACCCTCTCTAGCGGCCACAATTGGTTTAGAAGAAGCTGTGTTATTGCAAGCACTAGGTGAAATTTCACAGCATAGTAAAAAAGAACTTTTTGACGGCTATCACTGGGTTTCTGCCAGTCTAGAACAGCTCAATGGGGCTACTCCTTTCTGGGATTCCACTGTGCTGCAGCGTATCATCTTTAGTCTTCGCGATAAGGGTATTTTATTGATTTCTTCTTCACCGATTCTTGAAAGCTGCGAGCTTCGTTTCGCTTTTAATGAAACAGAAACCTCAAATAAATCGTCAGTTAAAAAAGAAAAGAAAGTTACCGTAGAAGATTTTTATCAAAGACCAGGGGCAAAAACTATACCTCGATCATGGTCTCCGGAAACAGAAGTCCTTCGTCAGTTAGAGCAATATAATATTCCATCCCAATTTATTAATGATCAACTACCAGAATTTGTTATTTATTGGTCTGAACGGAATGATCCTCAGTTTAGCTGGGGATCAAAATTCATCAAACATGTACTTCGCTTGTGGCGTAATCGCCAAACAGAGGATACAAAACTAGATTTACAGGTTCTAATGGACGCTGATTGGCGGCCTTCTGAAGATGCTATGGAAATTCTTGTGAAACAAGCAAGGGTAAATGGTAACTTTATCGAAGATGCAATACCGGAATTTATCCTCTACTGGCTAGAGCGAGGAGATAAATCTAATATTTGGAACAGCCGCTTTGTAACTCATATTAAACGCCAATGGTCGCAATTTACTGCCGCAACTGAGCAAGACTTTAATCCAAGAGTGTTGCCTCAAAACTGGGAGCCAAGTGAAGAATTATACGAAGTTCTAGTTCTTGCCAATATCCCAAGAGATTTTGCTCAAAGATTATCGCCAGAATTCATTCTATACTGGAGAGAAAAGGGGCAAGCTCACAATTCATGGAATACAAAATTTTTACAACAGGTAAAGCGGGAATGGTCAAGACAGAACTCACCTTCTTCACAGGTAGCAAAATATGAAAAAAAACAACGATCTGGTCGATCAAATAGTACAAGAGGTAGCAACCTCATCGACGAGCTCAGCGATAGAAGCTGGGCAAGTAACTAGCCACTCGCCTGAGCTAATAGACACTATAAACCAAGTGTTCGCCTTATTTAGGGTGAACTATCACAATCAATTTTATAGTGCCTACGCTGATTCAGATTTACTAAATCAAGCAAAACGTTTATGGCTAGACTCACTGTCCTACTTTACAGAAAAACAAATACTTCAAGGGGCAAAAAAAATTATAAGAACTTCAGAGTATCTGCCGACGCTAAATCGTATGCTCGAATGTTGCGAAATTTCTGATGAAGATGGAAGTTTACCAAGCCCAGAGAAAGCCTATATGGAGGCGTGTACTGCAGGATCTCCTAAGTCTGATTTCAGATGGTCACATTTAGCGGTTTATTATGCTGGGGAAGAAACTGGATGGTATCGGCTTAGAAACGAGACTAGGATTAGTAGTTATCCAGTATTTTTGGATAACTATCGACGCATTTGCCGAGAAATATACAAAGGTAGGCGCCTAGAAAACCCCAGCCCTTCAATAAAAAAGGGCGACCCTAAATCAGAGCTCAGTAATGCAGAGCTAAAAATGAAATTAAAATTATTAAAAAAAGAGCTTGGTTTTAGTTGAAAATATTTTGCCAGTAGACGATTTTTTTATGCAAAACTATAGTGGCTTGATGCATCAACCTATATCCTTTACTTCAGCCTTGTCGACTTTTTGAAAGCCCCTTGGTAATTTATTACCTCTTCTACCTCGCTCTCCTCGATAATGTTCTAAATCAGATAATTTTAGACCTAAATATCGCTTTCCAGAATAAATAAGCAGTTGCTGATCCTGACCAATAACGGCGACGGCGACCATAAATTCGTCTCTTGATTGAAGTCTAGAGGAGGGTATACCAATTAATTTATTTCCTTTTCCTCGGGCAAGCTGGGGTAACTCTGTGAGAGGAAAAACTAACATACGGCCCTCGTTGCTGACCACAACCACTAAATTTTTATTAATATCAGATATGGGTACTGGCGAAAGCACTTTACCTCCTTTAGGAACTGAAATTGTTGATTTTCCTGAACGATTTTTCGTTTGCAGGTTATCAAGTTGAGCTATGAAGCCATAACCCGCATCTGTTGCTAAAAGTACATGCTGATTACCATCGCCCATAATTAAACCATTAAACGTTACGCCAGAAGACGCGTTTAATCTACCTGTTACTGGTTCGCCATGTCCACGTGCCGATGGAAGCGAATGAGCAGAAATAGTGTATGTTCTACCTTCAGAATCTAATAAAATTACGTTTTGATTACTTCGGCCTCTAGCCTGACACAGAAAGCGGTCACCTTCTTTATAATTCAGTGAAAAGGGGTCAAGGTCATGTCCTTTTGCAGACCTAATCCAGCCTTTTTCTGACAAAACAACACTCACTGACTCCGAAACTACCAAGTCAGACACACTAAATGCTTTAGCTTCTTGTCTTGCTACTAGTGGGGATCTTCTGCTATCGCCAAATTCTTTAACTACTTCTAGTAACTCTTTTTTCACTAAACTTTTTAAACGCTGGGTAGAATCAAGTATCTTCTCAAGCCTATCTTGCTCTTTAGCAAGTTCTTCCTGTTCCGCTCTAATTTTAAATTCTTCTAATCTTGCCAGCTGCCTTAATTTAGTATCTAAAACATATTCAGCTTGAGTGTCGCTCAAACTGAACTTTTTCATCAATACCGATTTAGGCTTATCCTCACTTCTAACTATTTTTATAACTTCGTCTATATTGAGAAAAGCTATCAGTAAACCATCCAAAAGGTGTAGTCGTTTTTCTACTTTTTCTAAACGGTAGGCTACTCGTCTTTTAACAGTGTTTAACCTAAATTTTATCCACTCTGATAAAATATTTTTTAATGGTTTTACCTCTGGGCGACCATTAATTCCAATCATATTCATGTTTATTCTATAACTTTTCTCCAGGTCAGTTGTAACAAACAAATGGTTCATTAATATCTCGAGGTCTACACGATTTGATTTTGGAACAATGATCAGTCGAGTTGGATTCTCGTGATCAGACTCATCTCTTAGGTCAGCTACCATAGGTAGTTTTTTTGCATTCATCTGAGATGCGATCTGTTCCAATATCTTTGCACCAGAAGACTGATGGGGTAAAGCTGTCAAAACAATGTCTCCATCCTCTTTATGCCATATTGCCCTCATTTTTAAACTACCACGACCCGTTTCATAAATGCGTAAAATATCCTCTTGAGGCGTTATAATCTCAGCATCTGTAGGATAATCAGGGCCCTTAACATACTCGTACAAATCTTCTAATGTGGCTTTAGGATTATCAAGTAAATGAATGCAGGCGCTTATTATTTCTTTTAAGTTATGAGGCGGGATATCGGTCGCCATTCCTACGGCAATCCCTGTAGTTCCATTTAATAATACATGAGGAGCTCTTGCGGGCATTATTGTTGGCTCTTCTAATGTGCCATCAAAATTTGCCTTCCAGTCAGCTGTTCCAGGGCCCAATTCACTAAGTAAAATATCTGCAAATCTAGCTAATTTTGATTCGGTATATCGCATTGCTGCAAAAGACTTAGGATCATCAGGTGCACCCCAGTTACCTTGACCATCAACTAGTGGATAGCGATAAGAAAACGATTGCGCCATCAAGACCATCGCCTCGTATGCTGCGCTATCACCATGAGGATGAAATTTACCAATTACATCACCAACTGTCCGAGCTGACTTTTTATACTTTGCTGTAGACTTAAGTCCAAGTTCACTCATTGCATATATAATTCTTCTTTGAACCGGCTTGAGTCCGTCACCAATATTAGGCAAAGCGCGATCGAGAATTACGTACATAGAGTAATCTAAATATGCTTTTTCCGCGTAATCCTGGAGGGGAATTTGCTCTGGAACGTCATTAATTAATACTGTATCTGTCATATTTTTTTACTTTAACTCTTCTGTAAAAGATTAACTCTTGTAGTAATAATCATTTGAAACGAAGATTTTTTTAATTTTATCGCTTAAAGCTACAACTAACTACGTTTCTGCTAAATTTCCAGTATTTTCAAGCCACGTTTTTCTATCATTTGCACGTTTTTTAGACAATAGCATATCGAGCATCTGATTTGTTTCATCACCATCTTCTATCGTTAGCTGAACCAAACGTCTCGTATCGGGGTTCATTGTAGTTTCTCGTAATTGCATAGGATTCATTTCACCTAGCCCCTTAAAGCGCTGTATATTTATTTTTCCAGTTCTTTTTTCTGCTGAAATTTTATCTAGGATACCTTGTTTTTCGCTATCGTCTAGAGCGTAAAAAACATCTTTTCCCACATCTATTCTATACAAAGGAGGCATTGCAACATACACATGTCCTGCGTTAACCATTGAGCGAAAATGCTTAACAAATAATGCGCAAAGAAGTGTAGCTATATGTAAACCATCGGAATCTGCATCTGCCAAAATACATACTTTATGATATCTGAGATCGTCTAAATCTTCAGCTTGAGGGTCAACACCGAGTGCAACAGAAATATCATGAACCTCCTGTGATGCTAAAATTTCCTCTCCGTCCACTTCCCAGGTATTCAATATTTTTCCTCTCAAGGGCATGATCGCTTGAAATTCTCTACTACGCGCCTGCTTAGCAGAGCCCCCAGCCGAGTCACCCTCCACTAAAAATATCTCACAAAGTTCCGGGCTTCCTGAAGAGCAGTCTGCAAGTTTCCCAGGCAATGCTGGACCTGCCGTTATTCTTTTTCTTGCAACTTTTTTACTAGCTTTGAGACGTTTCTGAGCATTATTGATGAATAATTCTGCTAGTAATTCAGCATCCTCAGTATGCTGATTCACCCATAAACTGAAAGCGTCTTTTGTAATACCAGAAATAAATGATGCTGCTTCTCGAGAAGATAAACGCTCTTTAGTCTGACCAGAAAACTGTGGGTCAGCTAATTTGGCAGATAAAACGAATGCACATTTGTCCCATACATCCTCAGGAGCAAGCTTTACTCCACGGGGTAACAAATTTCTAAACTCACAAAATTCTCTCATAGCCTCCAGCAAACCAGTTCGAAAACCATTAACATGTGTTCCGCCCTGAATTGTTGGTATTAAATTGACGTAACTTTCTTGAATTATATCTCCACCTTCTGGAAGCCATTGAACAGCCCAGTCTACAGTGGCAGCTTCAGCTGAAGAGCTTCCCACAAACGGCTCTAAAGGAATGACTTCCCATTCTTTTGTAGACCCTTGAAGGTAGTCTTTGAGCCCGTCTTCATATAACCAAGTATCAGTTTCTCCAGTAGATTCATCACTAAAGCTCACCTCGAAGCCGGCACAAAGAACAGCTTTTGCTCTTAATACATGCTTGAGACGAGGAATAGAGAATTTTATAGAATCAAAGTATTGAGGATCTGGATAAAAATGTATCAAAGTTCCCGTATTTCTTTTTCCGCAGCTATCTATAATTTCAAGCTCAGATGTCTTTTCCCCGCTAGCAAAAACCATATGATAAACATTAGAGTCCCTATTAATTGTAACTTCTAATCTAGATGAAAGTGCGTTAACCACAGAAATACCGACTCCATGCAAACCGCCAGAAAACTTATAACTTTTTCCGGAAAACTTTCCGCCTGCGTGTAATGTAGAAAGAATAACTTCTACTCCAGGTAAACCTTGTTCTGGGTGAACATCAACAGGCATACCTCGGCCATCATCAAGAACAGACAAAGAACCATCCTTATGATGTGTAACAAACAGTTTTGTGGCGTGCCCGGCTAAAGCTTCATCAATACTATTATCTATTGCTTCTTGTGCTAAGTGATTAGGTCGTGATGTGTCCGTATACATTCCCGGACGTTTTCTAACTGGATCCAGTCCAGTTAGAACCTCAATATCTTCCGCGGTATATTTACTCATAAAAATCGTCTATGGTTGTAAAAAATTAATTATGGCGGGCAAATGCCGCTCATAGTTCTGAAAGCCATGATTTCCACCAGACTCAACAGTTAAAATACATTTGGAGTACTTAATTTTTGCTCTTCTATAATCTAACACTTCATCTTCTGTTTGAAGTAACACCCAAATGTTTTCTGGTACATTTAATTCTTGAGAATCTAGCTCTTCCAAAAAATCAACATGTTTCTGAGTCAAGATGTAAGTTTCACCAGAATGGTAGTTAGTGTTTTCTCCCAAATATTGGCTCATGAGCTTATGTGGCTCAACTGCTGGATTAATTAGCACAGCTTTTAAAGCATATTTTTTTGCTAGCCATGTTGCATAAAATCCACCTAAGGAACTTCCGATCAATCCAACACTATCTTCGCACTGTTCAATAATATTTTGAAGTTGCCCAACAGCGATATGTGTATCTCCGCTTAAAGCTGGGCAAATAAAATTATTATCCACAGATTTTTTGGTAATCCAGCTGCTAGTTTGCTGTGCCTTCGAAGAAGCTGGAGAACTGTTAAATCCATGGATATATAGTATTGTCATATTAAAAAATCGTTTATATAAAGCACTATAGTGATGTAAATTCTCGCAAGATAATAGCTAAATAGTGGTAGCCAAAAAAAACTTAACATTTATCTCTAATAGGGATTATTAAGAAACCATACATGAGGATTTTAAATAATTAACCCCAGTATCCATAAAACCATCTGAGTGAAGATTTATCCATCTATAACCAGGAGCATCTGTACTTAGCTGGAAATGCTGTATATCGCTAACAAACTGGTAGCAAGTTGATGGACTACTATAAACAAGTAGATTATTCCAGTTTGTAGTTCGCTCTTGATGCACATGGCCCGTAAATATGCCCCTAACATTACTATATCCAGATAATATTTCTTCCAGTTGATCACTGTTAGTGATGCAGTGCTCATCTAACCATTTAGAATTTATTCTGACTGGAGGATGATGAACAAATATCAAAATGAAATGATTCTGATACTTTTTCAATACCAGCTTCAGCTCTTCAATTTCATTTTTAGCAAGTAGGCCTGGTGTTTTTTTAGGGTCGCCACTCACTAAAGATATAATAACCCAATTACTGTGCTTTTCTACTCGAATAAATGGTTGTGGAATTATAGTATTCATCAACTCAAAATCATCATGGTTTCCAGGAAGCCACCTGTAGGGTATAAATAAAGATTCCATTGCATCAGAAAAAAGTTGGTAAGAAGATTTTGTTCCCGAGGAAGAAATATCCCCTGAAATAAAAATTAAAGAAGGAGCGCATCTCGTCGCTACATCGTTTAATACTTTTAAGAAGCTTTTATAGGTGTTTACACCCTGAGATACAAAGGTTTTTTTTGATCCCAAATGGCAGTCTGTAATTTGTATCAATCTTACTATGTCGGCTCTTTTCAATTTAATTCCTTAATAAAAAAGATATATTGACTACTACCAGAAAAACTACTAAAAAATCTAAAACCAATAGACCTAAACGACTAGGGCAGCGTCATATCCGAACTCAAGGCAGTATTCTAACCATTCTGATAAGAACTGGTTGCACTGTGATTTTTCGTCAGGTTGATACATGTTTTTATTTAATTGTCCGTATCGAGGACGCAGATTCCTAACTCCATCTAATGACACTATCTCTGCCATCTTTGCATCATGGTAAAGCCTTAATGTTAGCTGGGGCAACGTTAGCCAAGAATTTATTGTCTTACAGGGAAGATACTCCCCTGTTTCCTCATGAAGTTTTATGAGTGTTGTATAAGGAGTTCTTTCTAACACCTGCAAGCATAAAATATGGTTACCTGTATTAAAAATCAATATTTTCCTTTCTCTAGAATGAGAAATGTCAGGAAAAATCTTTAGCAGCCTTACATAATTGGCATCTCCGTCAGCCATATAACTATTAAGGTCTACCTTATATTTAGCCTTTAAATTGTTTGTTTCCAACCTTTTCTCCAACCCAAAAATTTTGGTTAAGTAACTACTTAAAATCGTCGAGGTGACCCTGCAACCACATCAAAGAAATTGTAGTCGCTGCATTATCAAATTGACCGCTCTCTATGCAGAAAGACAGATCGTCTTGGGGTATTGTATGCAAAAATATGTCCTCAGAATGCTCATTGATCCCGCAACTGCCGCTTGGCCCAACGAGGTCCACGATGCCGCAATAAAGATGCATTCTTTCATTAGTGCCTCCAGGGCTAACCCAATATTCATAAATAGGGTGCAACTGAATATCTTGAATTCCAACTTCTTCTTGAACTTCTCTTAAGGCGGCTTCTTCAAATGATTCTTCAGCATCAACCATACCAGCTACGACCTCAAATAACCAAGGGCCATTCTTTTGATTTAGCGCCCCAATTCGAAACTGCTCTACTAAACCTATTAGTTTATTCACAGGGTCATAGAGTAAAACACCGACGGCAGCTTCCCTTTTAAACAGCTCTCGCTGAATTGGCTTGCTCCAATCACCACAAAAAAGTTTATGGCGCAGCGTGAACCGAAGCATCTTAAAAAAACCAGAGAATACTTCTTCTTGAGATTCGATTGAAACATCCTGAGAACTATATTTATGTTTAGGTAGCGTCATATTTGAAACCCTGTTAATTTTCCATAATTTTGAGAATGTCATTATACAGCTCCTCTAGCAATGGCTAGTTAGAAGAAATCTGATAAACTTCAGAAGTGTTTATCATTACATCTGGGAAAATCCAATGAACTATATTACTAATTTTTTTATTCTGATAAGCATAAGCTTCATATCTTCGTTTTGCTGGAGCGCAGATACACTGTCAAAAATTTATGAGCTTTCTTTAACCAATGATTCCCAATTGTTAGCTGCTAAAGCTGAGTATCTCGCAAAAACAGAATCAAAAAATATCTCTAGAGCAGCACTGCTTCCTTCAATCTCAGCGATAGCAAAATATGGCGAACAAGAGTCTAAAGGATCAACAACTAGAGTTCTGGGTGCAGGAGGATCAATATTTGGCACAAGGGGTAATACCGATCGAGACTCGAAAAGTTATACGATTAGTTTAACCCAACCAATTTTTGATATGCCAGCATGGTTTAATTTTAAAACGGGCATAAAGCTTAGCTCCGAAGCAAAATCAAAATTTTCTGCGGATCGTCAATCACATATCATAAGATGTGCAGATGCCTATTATAGTGTGCTTAGAGCGCAAGAAAATTTAGAGAACATAATTGCGGAGGAAAAAGCCTTAAAAAAGCAATTGAACCAAACAAAGAGGCGGTTTGATGTTGGTTTAGTTTCGATCACCGAAGTTCATGAGGCTCAAGTTGCCTTTAACAATTCACAAGTTGCTTCCTTAGAGGCAAAAACTAAACTAACTATAGCTTTCGAAGGCATTACAATATTGACTGGAAGATCACATAAACGGCTAATTGGCTTAAAGTCTGATTTTCCAATCATAAAACCAGAGCCATTAAATCGGGAAACCTGGGTGCAGTTTGCAATAAGCAATAACTATGCACTCAAGGCTGCAAAGTATGCGCGAGACGCTGCAGAGCAAAATGCAAAATCAAAAAAATATGCCCACTTACCGAAATTAGAGGGGTCAATGAGTTTTTATGACTCCCGTTCTGATAGTTATTTTTCTGGCAAAGACCTAAATACTGATACAGGATTTGCAAGTCCATCTGAAAGTAATGAAATTGGTCACAATATCGGTTTGGAGTTAAGTTTACCTATTTTTACTGGAGGCTTAGTGAGTGCGGAAAGAAGAAAAGCTGTGCAAGAATCTATTCAACTTAGAGAAGTGTGGATGGGAAAGAAAAGGGTTACTACCCAACAAGCTAAATCCAGACACCTGCAAGTTTTTACCAATATTTCACGAGTGGATGCCCGACAGCGTGCTTTAGATTCCGCACAACGTGCGATGATTTCTAATGAAGAAAGCTATGAAGTGGGCTCTCGTAATATTTCTGATGTTTTGATTTCAAAACAAAATTTTTATCAAGCTAAAAGGGACTATGCTGACTCACGTTATGATTATATTATTAGTTTATTGCGCCTCAAAGAGGTGGCCGGACAGCTAAGTCCACAAGATTTAATCAATCTAGATGTCTGGTTAGATCGAAAAATTATCGTGACACAACCTCAAGATCAATAACTTTCATAAGTTTATCTAGAGCACCCCGATTACTGATTGCAACTAGTTTAGCAGCATGTCCTATTCGCTCAGACTCTGAAGTATCTTTTAAAATTTCACAGACAATTTTCGCCATGCTGCTCGAATCTTGACAGATATTTATACCTCCAGCTTCTTTAAGTAATCGCGATACATTTGAGAAATTATAAAGTGATGGGCCGCTAATTAACGGAGTCCCCCAAATAGCTGGTTCGATGAGGCTGTGTCCGCCAGCCGGTACAAGGCTTCCTCCTACAAAAGTTATATCACATGCTCCATAGAACAACATGAGTTCTCCCATAGTATCTCCAAGCAAAATATTATCATCCGTCTTTATTTTAGATCTATGACTCCTTTTGACGACACTATAATTTTGATTGGAACATAGTTTAGCTACTTCTGAAAATCTTTCGGGATGCCTGGGTACTATAATTAACAGAAGATTTGGATAGAACTTTTTTATTTTTTCATATGCTTCAAGGACTATTTTATCCTCTCCAAAATGTGTGCTTGCTGCGAGAAATATTTTTCTCTTGCCCTCGCCAGACCATTCTGTTTTAAGCGCTGAGGCTTCAGCTATCATGTCGTTTTTTAAACTGGTATCAAATTTGATATTTCCTGAAATTACTAGCTGTAGTTCAGGTAGTCCTAAATCCAAAAAATTTTGGCCATCATCGCTGTACTGTGCAACTACGTGATTGATTTGTTTTAACATATGCTCTGTGAATCGAGCGAACTTTTTATAGCCTACTAATGATTTTTTTGACATTCTTGCATTGGCAACAATAACTGGTATATCGAAATTATTACAATAATGTATTAGATTCGGCCACAGCTCTGTTTCCATTATTATCACTAGGCTAGGGTGAATACGCTTCAAAAAAAGTTTCAAAGAGCTTGGCAAATCATATGGTGCGTAGACGTGATAAACGCTGTTGGAAAAAATTGACCTTACTCTTTCTGAGCCTGTAAAGGTTGTGGTGGTTACAACCAAGAGTCTATCGGGATAGCGCTCCTGTAATTTTTTTATCAAAGGGACTGCTGCTAAAGTTTCTCCTACTGAGACACAGTGTATCCAGATTACTTTTTGACCTGAATCAACGATGGGCACAAAACCAAATCTTTGGTACCAGCGACTGCCATGATGAGGCACTCTAAGAGTCCGCCAAAACGTCCTTATCAGCAATAAAGGTATTAGAATATATAGAAAAAATGTATAAAATATACGCAACATATACAACGCCATTCAAAAAATTAAAACTTATTAACTTAAACATCAAATAATGGTCTCTTGACTCTTCTGAAAGCATAATGATATTAGTCAAGCTATACTAGCCTTCATAAAGCAATCTCCAAAAAATAAAAATATAATGTCAATTATTTATAAATAATTAAAGCAAGCTTGCTCCAGAGGATTTTAACCAGCATGACTAAACTAGAACAAGAAAAACTTACCTGTGATATTGCAATTATTGGCGGAGGTATATCTGGGTTATGGCTACTTAATAGGTTAGCCAATAAGGGGTTTAACGTAATATTATTTGAAAAAAATTTCCTGGGGAGCGATCAAACGGTTGCAAGCCAAGGAATGATACATGGTGGAATAAAATATACTCTCAGCGGTGCTCTATCAGGGGCATCAGAGGCTATTGCTGAAATGCCATCATACTGGCAAAGATGTATTGATGGTCTTGGCGATGTAGACCTAAAAGGGGCCCGCAAACTGAGTGATCACTTTTACATGTGGTCTAGTAAAAGCGTATTATCAAAAATGACCACTTTTTTAGCCAGCAAAGTTACCCGCGGACGAATAGATCAAGTTTATGGCGATGATATGCCATATATTTTTAAAAATAATCAATTTAAAGGTACTGTTTATAAGTTATTAGACATGGTTTTAGATATTCCTAGCGTTATCAAGGCTCTAGCTAATAATTACTCTGACCGTATTTTCAAAATTGATTGGGAAAAAACAAAGTGGAAAAAAGATGTCCATAACAAAGCATTTTTAGTTTTTTGCTATGAAAAAAAAGAATACTTGCTTGATGCAAAACAGTTTGTATTAACTGCGGGTGAAGGGAATGAATCTATATTGAATACATTAAAAGAGAGAGCACCACGTATGCAAAGAAGGCCGCTTCATATGTTAATGGTGAAGCATGCCTATCCTCATTCTTTTTATGGCCACTGCTTAGGAAGGGAGACAACTCCTAGGCTGACTATCTCCAGCCATCCATGCGAGGATAGTAATCAGGTTTGGTATCTAGGGGGAAGTTTGGCAGAGAAAGGAGTTGGACTACCTCCAGAAACTATTATAAAAAAAGCGAAAAATGAACTACGTGAACTAATGCCTTGGGTTAACTTAAAAAATGCAAAATGGGCGGCATTACCAGTAGAAAGAGCGGAGCCGAAACAACTTAATTTTACTAGGCCTGATAAAGCATTTGCCGGGGTTACTGAAAATCATTCAAATATAATTGTAGCTTGGCCTACTAAGCTTACCTTATGTCCAAATTTAGCGGATGAAGTCATCTCTTTGTTAGATAAGCGGAATATCAAAAAATCAAAGTCAATGATACCTAAGCTATATTTTCTAGATAGACCAAAGATAGCAGAAACCCCTTGGCAAAAAGTATTTGGAGGCTAGCTTGATCCCTAAGAGAACTTTTGGTGATACAGGTCTTGAAGTCAGCGCCATTGGACTTGGGACCGTTAAACTTGGACGAAATAAGGGAGTCAAATATCCTGAAAAATTTTCTATCCCTAACGATAGAGATGCGATGAATTTAATCTCTAAAGCGAGTGATCTGGGTATAAATCTAATAGATACCGCACCTTCCTATGGTAATAGTGAAGAGCGGTTAGGACGCCTGCTAAAAACAACCCGTAACCATTGGGTTATTTGTAGTAAGGTCGGAGAAGAATTTCAAAATGGTCAATCAAGATTTAATTTTTCTCCTGAGCATACTCGTTTTAGTATTGAGCGAAGTTTGAAGCGATTAAAAACTGATGTGATCGATATAGTGCTAATTCACTCAGACGGTGATGACAAAAATATTATCAAAAATTATGGGACTCTAGAAGC
>CAZSMR010000031.1:0-14745 GCA_964608185.1 uncultured Porticoccus sp.
TAGAGGAATTTTCTCTTCTAATGCAATATGAGCTGCACGAGTAAAACGTTCACCAACAACGTAACCCATTGAGCCGCCATGAAAAGAGAACTCAAATGCCACCACAATGATTGGCATATCGTTTAATGTGCCTCTGAATGCAATTAAGGCATCGTCCTCACCTGTAAGTTTCTGAGCTGTAGCCAGTCTATCTTTATATTTTTTTACATCTTTAAATTTGAGCCGATCGATAGGCTTAACATCAGTTGCTAACTCTTCTCGACCGTTTTTATCTAAGAATATATCTATCCTGCGTCTGGCACTTATTCTTATATGGTGCTGACATTTTGGACAAACCAATAAATTTTTTTCAAGTTCTGGTCTGTATAATGGAGAGCTACATTTTGGACATTTTGTCCATATTCCTTCAGGAACATTTTGGGTGCGATCTTTCACCTTTGTTGCAGGGCCTTTAGGTCTAATTTTTTCAAGCCAGCTCATAACGTTTCTCGCCTCATTGGTATTTGTCCGCTAATTATCTAATGCGCTTCTTATGTCAGTAATGATAACTGAAACTGCATCTACGTATACTAAAGGATTAGATTCTTTTGATTTTGCCAGATTAGCGATTTTATTGACTATAGCACTCCCAACAACCACGCCATCAGACACATCTGCAACTGCACGAGCAGTCACTCCATCTTTAATTCCAAAACCTACACAAACTGGAAGATTTGTGAGAGACCGAATGTTGCTGACGTGCTTTTGCACAGAAACAATATCTAAATTAGCTGCGCCAGTAACTCCATTAAGGGAAACATAGTAGACAAAACCTCCTGCCATACTAGTAACTTTTTCTTGCCTCTTCTGGCTACTAGTAGGAGCTAAAAGGAATATATTTTCTATGCCAGAACCTTTAAGGCTTTGATTAAAAGTTACTGCTTCCTCTGGTGGAAGATCAACAGTAAGAACACCATCTACTCCAGAAATAGTTGCACGCTCTATGAAGTAATCGTAACCCAATCTCTCAATAGGATTAGTGTAGCCCATTAATATGACTGGCGTGATAGCATCGGATTCTCGAAATTCTTTCACTAAAGAAAGTGCTTCATTTAAGCTACTTCCATTTTCCAGCGCTCTTTCATGGGCTCGCTGAATAACTGGACCTTCTGCTGTTGGATCTGAAAAAGGAATCCCCAATTCTATGATATCACTTCCGCTTGCTACTAAGGCGTGCATAAGAGGAAGGGTTATATTTTTTTCTGGGTCACCTAATACTATATAAGAAATAAGAGCTTTTTTCTTTTTCTGAGTAAGGTTTCTGAAGCATTTTTTTATTCTATTCACAAAAATGTTTCCTATGTAATTTATATTTTTTTAAAAATATAAAGGTTATTACAGCGAAATTCCGTCAATTTCTGCGACTGTTAATATGTCCTTATCACCCCGACCAGACAAATTAATAATAATTGTTTGGTCCGACTTCATAGTACTAGCAAGTTTTTCTGCGTATGCAATTGCGTGACTCGTCTCAAGAGCGGGAATAATTCCCTCGGTCTGAGTAAGAGTATAAAAGGCAGCCATAGCTTCATCGTCATTAACAGCCACATAATTAACTCGACCAAGATCTTTTAACCATGAATGCTCTGGACCAACGCCAGGATAATCTAATCCAGCTGATATTGAATGCGTCTCAATAATCTGCCCATTTTCATCCTCCATGAGGTAAGTTCTATTTCCGTGCAGAACACCAGGTATCCCATCATTCAGTGGGGCAGCATGCTTACCTGTTGCTACACCAAAACCACCGGCCTCAACACCATACATTTTAACAGACTCATCTTTCAAAAAAGGGTGAAACAAACCAATTGCATTTGAGCCTCCACCAACGCATGCGACAAGCGCATCTGGAAGCTTGCCTGTTTGAATTAACGATTGTTCGCGGGCCTCACGCCCCATAATAGATTGAAAATTACGAACAATTTCAGGGTAAGGATGTGGCCCACAGCAAGTGCCTATAATGTAGAAAGTATCATCTACGTTACTAACCCAATCTCTGAGAGCCTCGTTAAGTGCGTCTTTGAGTGTCTTTGATCCAGAAGTGACTGGAATTACTGAAGCACCAAGTAATTTCATTCTGTAAACATTGAGTGCTTGGCGGCGAATATCTTCTTCACCCATAAAAATATCACATTTTAAACCCAACCTTGCAGCGACAGTAGCTGTAGCAACTCCGTGTTGTCCAGCTCCTGTCTCTGCAATAATTCGTTTTTTCCCTGTGTGCTTTGCCAATAAAGCTTGGCCAATTGCGCTATTAATCTTGTGTGCCCCAGTATGGTTTAAATCTTCTCTCTTCAGGTAAATTTTGGCCCCTCCGATATTTTTTGTCCATCGCTCTGCGAAATAGAGCGGTGAGGGCCTTCCTACATAATGAGCTAGATCATAGTCAATTTGTGCTTGAAATTCAGGGTCATCTTTTAGTCTTTCATATAAAGATGTTAGTTGATCTAAAGCATAAACAAGCGTCTCAGAGACAAACCTGCCACCATATGGGCCAAAATGCCCATTTTCGTCTGGCATTTGATCAAAATTGATAGATACTTTTTCATCTATACGGTTATCCACGCAACTCTCCTAAACATAAAATTAGAGTAATAAGACGTTCAAACTACTGAGCAGCGATCAATAAAAAGCTGCATTAATTTAGAAGACTTAATTCCAGGTGACTTTTCTACACCACCACTCACATCCAATGCATATGGTTGTAAGATAGACATGGCATTATGTATATTATCTGGATTTAAGCCTCCTGCAAGAATTATTGATCGACCCCGAAGAGACGATAGTCTCTTCCAGTCAAATATTTCTCCAGTTCCACCATATTTATCCTTAGACCACGAATCAAATAAGAACCCAAGCGCAGTGGGATATCTTGAAATTGAATCATTTATATCCAGACCTTCATGCATTCGAAATGCTTTAATATATGGTCTAGGAAATTGATTACAATAAGCTTCGTCTTCATCGCCATGAAATTGTAAAACATCTGGAGAAACTAAATTAATTATTTTTTTTACTTGATCTGAAGATTCGTTAACAAATAACCCTACTGTAGAAACAAATGGTCCTACAGCAGAAGCAATTTTGGCAGCAACTAGTGGCTCAACGTATCTTGGGCTTTTTGAATAAAAAACTAAACCTATAGCGTCTACTCCCATGTTAGCGGCCGAAACAGCATCCTCCAATCGAGTTATCCCGCATACTTTTACTCTAGTTCTTTTCACAATAAAGACCGACTTAATAGTTTTATATTTTATATAAAGATTATATCAAAAAGGTGCTGTTAAGCCTATGGTTTTGAGTAATACAACTCAAAGCAATTTAAAACGTAAAGACTTGATTATCCAACAGTCTGGAAGACAGAATTAAATTTAGGAATTTTATATTTTAGAGGGTAATCTACTCCGCACAAGTACAATCCATTGCTTGGTGCTGTGGGCGATGCGATAGATCGATCATGCTTAATTAGCAAACTATCGATCCATTCCGGTGGATTTTCTCCTTTGCCAACAGAAATTAAACTGCCAACTACGTTCCTAACCATATGATGCAAAAATGAATTGGCTGTGATCTCTAAGATAACTAACTTTTTCTCTCGCCAGACTCTTGCATTATGAACGTCTCTGTTTGGAGACAAAGACTGACAACCTGCTGCCCTAAAAGAAGTAAAGTCATGCTCTCCTAGTAAATACTGGGCAGCTTTATCCATGAGAAGCTCATCAAGATTTTCTCTTTCCCAAGTCATCAAATGATGATGTAGGGCGGATCTATAAAATTGGTTTGAAATGAGATAACGATAAGTTCTAGCAGTTGCACTAAAGCGAGCATGGAAGTTAGCTTCTCTTTCTTCAACCCAATGGATGCGAATATTCTTTGGTAAATTTGCATTTACACCTAACAACCATTGTCTTGATGATCTATTGATACGGGTATCAAAATGTATAACCTGGTTTGTTCCGTGAACACCTGTATCTGTTCGACCAGCACAAGCTACTGTTATAGTTTCGTTAGCAACTACTGAAAATGCTTTCTCTACTTCAGCCTGAACACTTGGACTATGCTTTTGTCTTTGCCAGCCACAATAATTAGAGCCATCATATTCAATTGCAGCTACTACACGCATTAAGTCTTTAGGAAAATCTACGCCATCCGGCACATAACAATTTGCTGTATATGTCCAAAGTCCACTTTTATTAGAGTTAATCTATCTTCACCCTTTTAGTCAAATTTATGAAAAATTAGTTATATTTTTTCATAACAATATTTTTAACATTCTACGTAGTGGTTCTGCTGCACCCCATAAAAGCTGATCCCCAACGGTGAATGCTGATAAGTACTGATTCCCAATATTCATTTTTCTTAATCTTCCTACGGGAACTTCTAGTGTTCCACTTACGGCCGCAGGCGTTAACATGGCTAATGTTGAATTGCGATCGTTTGGTATCACTTTTACCCATTCGTTTGCATCTGAAAGAATATTCTTAACTTCATCAATTGGAGCATTTTTAGTTAATTTGACTGTAAAAGCTTGACTATGGCTTCTCATAGCTCCGACCCTCACACACAAACCATCAACAGGGATTAGATTCTCAGAAGATCTTCCGATGATCTTATTGGTTTCAGCCTGCCCTTTCCATTCCTCTCTGCTTTGCCCATTTTCAAGCTGTGAATCGATCCAAGGTAGTAAACTTCCAGCCAATGGTGCGCCAAAATTATGTATAGGAAAATCTTGACTAAGCATTACCTCAGAAATTGTACGATCAATTTCTAAAATTTCTGACGAAGGATCAAGAAGCTTGGCATTAACTGATTGATACATCGCGCCCATTTGTAACAATAACTCACGCATATTTTTTGCGCCAGCACCTGAAGCAGCCTGATAAGTCATTGATGACACCCATTCTACCAGCCCGGCTTTAAAGAGACCGCCAAGAGACATTAGCATTAAGCTAACGGTGCAATTTCCACCAACAAAGTCTTTGGTTCCGCTGAAAATAGCTTCTTTTATTGACACCATGTTTACTGGATCTAAGCAAATGGTTGCAGTCTCTGACATACGCAGTGTCGACGCAGCATCGATCCAATAACCGCTCCAGCCTGATTCACGCAATGCAGAATGCATAGCTTTTGTATAAGCACTTCCTTGGCATGATACAACAATATCAAGTTTTGATATAAACTTAGTATCACTTGCGTCCTGAAGCGTTGAGGTTATACCTTTTATTTTTGGTCCAAAATCTCCGACTTGAGATGTCGTAAAGAAAAATGGTTCTATTTCTGAAAAATCATCTTCAATAGACATGCGATCTATTAATACTGAACCAACCATTCCGCGCCAACCAACAAATCCAACTTTTTTCATTTAATTTTAACCACTAAAATTTAATTCAAATATTCAATATTAGTTTATTTTTTTATAGCTGCTTCAACAGCATCACCCATCTCAGAGGTACTTACTAACTGACAGTTTTCGCCATAAATGTCTGGTGTACGTAAACCAAAATCTAAGACTTTATCAACTGCTTTTTCAATAGAATTCGCAGCATTAATTTCACCAAATGAGTAACGCAATAACATAGCTAAAGACAATATAGTTGCCAATGGATTAGCAACCCCTAGACCCGCAATATCTGGCGCTGACCCGTGGCAAGGCTCATAAAGACCTTTTGCATTCTTATCAAGTGATGCAGAAGGCAGCATACCTATCGATCCAGTTAACATGGCTGCTGCATCAGAAAGAATATCTCCAAACATATTTCCAGTAACTATCACATCAAATTGCTTAGGTGCTTTCACTAGCTGCATCGCTGCGTTATCCACATACATATGTGAAAGCTCTATCTGTGGGTAACAAGTAGCGACATCATCGATAATTTCTCGCCAAAGCATTGATGCCTCAAGTACATTTGCTTTGTCTACCGAACATACTTTTTTATCTCTTAACATAGCAGCGTCGAACGCTAGTTTGCCGATACGCCGGATTTCGGATTCTGAATATTTGTATGTGTTGAATCCCTCTCTTTCACCATTTGGAAGCTTTCTAATTCCACGTGGTTCACCAAAGTATATTCCGCCGGTCAACTCTCTGACAATCAAAAGATCAAGGCCTGATATAATTTCTGACTTCAATGACGAAGAACTTGCTAGCTGAGAATACAAAATAGCTGGTCTTAAGTTACCAAAGAGCTGAAGTGACGATCTCAGCTTTAGAAGGCCTTTTTCTGGTCGTAGCTCTCGATCAAGCATATCCCATTTTGGGCCACCTACAGACCCCATAAGTATTGCATCACTTTCATGAGCCATTCGAAGGGTGTCTTTTGGACAAGGGTCTCCAGTGACATCGAAAGCACTGCCACCTATTAATGCCTCACTAATTTCGTAATTCAGTGCATACAACTTAATTATTTTGTGTAGTATTTTTATTGCTTCATCTACAATTTCAGGACCTATACAGTCACCCTTGAGGATGAGTAGTTTTTTGGTCATTTTTAAAATATCCTTTTATCAAAAAAAGTTAATCAGCTGAACTAGAAGCTTACTTTATGGCACCGAAGATCCACGGAGAATTTTTAATTCGATTTGCCTCATAAGCTTTGATTATATCGACCTCCTTAAGGGTGAGATCTATTTCATCCAGACCTTCTAGCAAACAACGCTTACTAAATTCGTCGATTTGAAACGGAAATTCCTCAGTGGACGATGTAATAACAATTTGTTTATTCAGATCTATTAGAAGCTGATATCCTTCTTTTTTTTCTACTTCTAAAAATAAATATTTAATAATATCTATATCAAAAACAATGGGTAAAAGTCCATTCTTAAAGCAATTTGTATAAAAAATATCAGCAAAACTTGGTGCAATTATTACTCTAAATCCAAAATCATCTAGTGCCCATGGCGCATGCTCACGACTAGATCCGCAACCAAAGTTTTCTTGAGCTAAAAGCACGGAAGCACCTTCGTATCGACTTTGATTTAAAGGAAAATCATTTTTTAGTGGCCGATTAGTGCAATCTCCACCTGGCTTACCTTCATCCATATAACGTAGCTCATCAAAGAGATTTTGCCCGAAACCACTACGTTTTATTGACTTCAGAAACTGCTTAGGGATAATCATATCTGTATCGATATTAGGGCGGTCAATACCTACAACGATCCCTGTATGCTGGGTAAAAGCTCTCATTGGGCGGACTCAAAAGATCGAACATCGATGATATGACCAGCAATAGCTGCTGCTGCTGCCATTGATGGACTCAACAAATGTGTGCGTCCACCACTACCTTGGCGACCTTCAAAATTACGGTTAGAAGTAGAGGCGCAATGCTGCCCTGCCCCCAATTTATCTGCATTCATAGCTAAGCACATTGAGCACCCAGGTTCTCGCCAATCCATACCTGCATTTATGAATATATCATCTAGTCCTTCAGCTTCTGCTTGTGCTTTGACCATTTGAGAACCTGGCACAACCAGAACCTGCTTTACTGTGCTTGAAACTTTATTTCCTTTAGCGATAGAGGCTGCAGCACGCATATCCTCAATACGTGAGTTTGTACAAGAGCCAATAAATACCAAATCTACAGGTATATCTGTAATAGCACTGCCTCCTTTTAAGCCCATATATTTTAATGCTTGAACTATTGCTTGTCTTTTTTGGGGATCACTCTCATCTTCTGGACGAGGAATAAACCCATCAACAGGAAGAACCATTTCAGGTGATGTACCCCAGGTAACCTGAGGTATAATTTCTTCTCCTGACAGCTCAACCTCTAGATCAAATGTTGCATTTTTATCACTTTTAAGCGTACTCCAGTACTTTTCGGCTTTTGCCCACATATTTCCGGTTGGCGCAAATTTTCTACCTTTAAAATACTCAATAGTTTTTGAGTCAACAGCTACCATGCCTACTCGTGCACCTGCTTCAATAGCCATATTACAGACTGTCATACGACCCTCAATAGACATATCAAGAAATACCTGCCCTGCAAATTCAATTGCATGACCATTACCGCCAGCAGTACCAATTTTTCCTATTATGGCTAACACAACATCTTTTGATGTCACTCCTAGACCAAGTTTACCGTTTACCGTCACTCGCATATTCTTCATTTTTTTTGTTATCAAGCACTGTGTTGCCAAAACATGCTCTACTTCTGATGTACCAATCCCATGAGCTAGACATCCAAATGCACCGTGGGTTGCCGTGTGTGAATCACCGCAAACAACTGTCATACCTGGTAGTGAGGCACCAAGCTCCGGGCCCATAACATGCACTATTCCTTGACCCATCTCATTCATACGAAACTCACGTATTCCAAAGAAATCGCAGTTATAGTCTAGAGTTTTTACTTGTATGCGCGATATTTCGTCAGGTATACCATCTACCCCTGCTTTTCTTTCTGCTGCATCTGTTGAAATATTATGATCAGGCGTGGCCACATTCATATCTAAGCGCCAAGGCTTTCTATTAGCCAATCTTAGGCCTTCAAAAGCTTGGGGAGATGTCACTTCATGCAAAATATGTCTATCTATATAAAGTAACGAGGAGCCATCATCCCTTTTTTTTACCAAATGGGCTTCCCATAGCTTGTCATATAGTGTTTTCTCTGTCTTAGTCTTCATCAATATACCAGCTAGCCATTATTCAAGATTCAGATTTAGGATGTAAACCGATACTACTTTTTTTAAAAATCCTGCAAATTTAGAGCCATTATACTTTTTGATCCCGATTTAATCGCCTTATAATAGGTAATATTTCGAGGTAGGATGTGTTCTAAAAAGAAATTAGCTGTTAAGATTTTCTTTCTGTTAAAAGCAGTATCACCCGAATCTTCCTTAATCAAAAGAGTTGCTGCCACAGCACTTTTTATTAGCATTGCACCTGCGGCTGTTCCTCCTGCAAGCATCATCATATTAAAAGCTGATGCAGATAAAATAGCCCAGTCGTGTTTAACTTCAGTAAGTAAAAAATCTGATGCCTCGCTACAAGTATCTAATGAAGTTTTTAGAGCTTCAGCCATACTTGTAAGTTTTAATACTCTCGCTTCTTTTTCTATTATAGAAAGATCGCCTAAAAATTCCTTTAAAGCCTTACCTTTATCTCCTATAAGTTTGCGTCCAACTAAATCAAGCCCTTGTATTCCATTAGTTCCCTCGTAAATAGGCAATATTCTTGCATCTCTCATATACTGAGCTGCGCCAGTCTCCTCTATAAAACCCATACCTCCATGAACCTGAATACCTAAGGATGAGACCTCGACACTGTTTTCTGTACACCATCCCTTAATAATCGGTGTAAGTAAATCGACCCGTCTCTGATGATAAGTTATTTGGTCTTTATCATCTAATTTATTCACGTAATCCAAGTGCATAAAAGCCGAGTAAGTTAGGGCTCTTCCTCCTTCGATTAAAGATCTCATAGTCATCAGCATTCTCCGTACATCAGGGTGCTGAATAATGGCTGTATTTTTTTTCTTAGGAGTGCTTCCTTGTATTCTATCTTTTGCAAAATGGACTGCTTGTTGGTATGCCCGCTCACTAATCGAAACCCCCTGTAGACCTACGGCTAACCTTGCTTCATTCATCATTGAGAACATATAAGCAAGCCCTTGGTTTTCACTTCCGACCAAGTATCCAATAGCTCCATCATTTTCTCCAAATGACATAGTGCATGTGGGGCTGGCATGTATACCTAGTTTTTTCTCTATTCCTATACAAGAGACATCATTTTTTTCCCCTATTGAGCCATCCTTTGTTACCAGGAACTTAGGTACAATAAATAATGAAATGCCTTTTACACCATCAGGTGAGTTTGGTGTTCGTGCGAGTACTAAATGAATGATATTTTCAGCTAAATCATGTTCGCCCCAAGTAATATATATTTTTTGGCCGCTTAAAAGATAATGATCATCTTGGCGAATGGCAGTGGTTTTTACAGCCGAAAGGTCTGATCCAGCCTGAGGTTCAGTCAAGTTCATAGTGCCGGACCAAGAACCTGTAATTAGCTTGCTTAAATATATACATTTTTGCTGCTTATCACCATAAAGACTTAAGGCTGTTGCAACACCTTTTGTAAGCATGGGGCACAAACTAAATGCCATATTAGATGAATGAGTCATTTCATCTATTGCAGCAGATAGAAGAATAGGCATTCCTTGTCCACCAAAGTCATTACTACCAGTTAGCCCTGGCCAACCAGCCTCAACGATTTTTTTGTAGACGCCGTCCAGTGCAGGTGCAGTTATAATATTACCTTCAACCAACTTTGATCCCTGTATATCAGCAGTTTTGTTAGTTGGCGCTAGAACTTCTTCATAGAAACGCGCAGCCTCTAGAAGAATAGCTTCAATTATGTCTGGCGTAGCATCCTCGTAACCAGGTAGATATGATATTTTAGGCAAATCTAGCACATGATCAAATAGGAACTTCATGTCATCTAGTGGTGCACTGTAGTCATTCATAATATAGCTCCATCTGTCAGTGGCGCATAAGACTATATTAACAAACATATGTCTCTTGTAGTGTTTTTTATAGCTAGCTAGTATATATAAAATTCATGTTTTTAGTGTAATATGCAATGTTTTATTTAGTCTATATATGCATATTGTAGTTAGAGCAAAAAAGATCTAATACTGATGCAGTGCTTTTGGCTTTTTTTTAAATAGAAATATTAGTGATGGGGATTATGATGCTCAAAGTGGAGAAATTAACAAGACTGTACGGTGATTTAAAAGCGGTCGATAGCGTCAGCTTCAAGATAAATAAGGGTGAAATTGTTGGTTTACTTGGTCACAATGGCGCAGGTAAAACTACAATTATGAGGATGCTTAGTGGATTTATTGAATCAAACGATGGCAGTATTGTGATCAATGGCGTGAATCTCAAGGAAAATCCTAAGCAGGCACAAAAAGATATTGGATATCTATCCGAAAATTTACCTGTTTATCCAGAAATGTTCGTTGCTGATTACCTGGACTATGTTGCTGAAATAAAAGGTATAGAACGGAACAATAAGGTTTCAGAAATCAGGCGTGTAATTCAAGCAACAAATATAGAATCTAAGATACTTGAACCTATATCGACATTATCTCGTGGTTATAAGCAACGAGTCGGAATCGCACAAGCAATTTTAGGCAAGCCCAAACTATTAATTTTAGATGAACCCACAAATGGTCTTGACCCAAAGCAGACTAGTCTCGTTAGGGCCCTTATTCTAGATCTTTCTATGGATGCAACAGTGATTTTATCGACTCATATAATGCAAGAAGTTGATGCGCTTTGTAGTAGAGTTTTAATTATCAGAGACGGAAAGTTGGCTGTTGATGCTGAACTAAATGAGTTGAGAAAAAGTAACACTCTAGAGCTGTCCACTACATTAAACAAAAAAGCGCTCTCTAGCATCTTAACATCAATATGTGATCCAGTTTCCATCAAACAAACATCAGCAGAGAAGGATGCCTTCTCTTATCAAATTGAACTTGAGAGTATCATCGAGAGCGACGTAATTATTGGTAAAATTGCCAAATTAGTTATTTCAGCAGGAGGAAACCTATATTCCATTTATAAAAAAGTCATAGATCTAGAAACTTTGTTCAGAGAGGCTAGCGAATTTTCTTCAAATACAACAAAAAAGGAGGCTTAAAATGCAAAGTACACCGAAACATATGCATTTAATTTGGCGTATCGCGTCAAAAGAAATCACTCTATTTTTTGCTTCCCCTACTGCTTACTTGTTCCTAGCTGTATTTGGAGCAACCTCATTATTCATATTCTTTTGGGGTGAATCATTTTTCTCAAGAAATATAGCTGACATTAGACCATTGTTCGAATGGATGCCTATTCTTCTTTTATTCTTGACTAGCACTTTAACTATGCGTCTTTGGAGTGAAGAAAGAAGAACAGGGACTTTAGAGCATATTTTAACGCAACCTTTAGCGCTTTGGTATTTCGTAGTCGGAAAGTTCGTTGGCTGTCTAACATTACTTGCTATAGCTCTTATTATGACACTTCCGTTACCAATAACAATCTCACAACTCGGTGAACTAGACTGGGGGCCTATAGGTGCCGGTTACCTAGCAGCTTTTTTTCTTGGAGCTGCTTATTTATCCATAGGTTTATATGTTTCTGCAAAGAGTGATAATCAAATAGTTAGTCTCATATGTGCTGTGACATTATCAGGATTATTTTATTTGATTGGTACGGCTACTATCACTGATTTTTTTGGCAACCAAGCAGGTGAGTGGTTCAGGCTTCTTGGAACAGGCTCGCGTTTTGACTCGATAACTCGTGGAGTAATAGATGTTAGGGATCTTTATTATTACTTAAGTATAATTTTTATCTTTTTATCACTGAATGTATACACATTAGAAAAGGAACGATGGGCAACCAGTACATTAACTCAACGTCATAAAATATGGAGAAGTGTTGTAGTTTTAGCACTAGTGAACATTATTGGTGTAAATTTGTGGCTTGGTCAGATAACGTCTTTACGAATTGATACAACACAAGGAAAACAATACTCTATATCTGCTGCAACTAGACAATACTTGAACCAGATAGAAGAGCCCCTCTTGATTCGTGGATATTTTAGTGGGAAAACTCATCCTATGCTATCCCCACTTGTTCCCCAAATGAAAGATCTTATCCATGAATATGAAATTGCAGGTAAAGGAAAAATTCGCATTGAGTTCATTGATCCTATTACAAACCTAGAAGTAGAGGAAGAAGCAAATCAAAAATATGGTGTTAGGCCTATTCCACTTCAAGTAGCAGACCGCTATCAGTCAGCTATTGTTAATTCATACTTTCATATTCTTATAGGATACGGCGAAGAATTTGAAGTTCTAGATTTTCAAGATCTCATAGAAACAAGAGCGCAAGGCGACAAGGATTTCGAGATAGTCCTTCGTAATCCAGAATATGATCTTACTCGAAGTATTAAAAAGGTATTGAACACATATCGAAGTGGTGGAAATATATTTGACTCAATAGACGGTAGTTTAAATCTTAATGCATACATCTCTGATAATTCTCTTTTGCCTGATAAGCTAGTTAGTCATAGAGAGGACCTTATTGAACTATCAAAGGAGCTAGAGATTGAGTCTAAGGGTTTAATTAAGCTCAATATAATTGACCCCTATAAAAATAATAGTGCTGGAGCAAAAAGATTATCAAAGCTTTTTGGACTGCAGCCGCTTTCTTTAAACAAAGGCTATGCTGGTGATTTTTACTACTTTCACCTAATTCTTGAGAGAGATGGTATGGCGATACAGGTTCCTCTTGAAGATAAAACTAAAGCGAGTCTTGAGAGAAACTTTAGGGCAGCAATCAAACGCTTTGGTAAGGGTTTCGTTAAAACTGTTGGAATAATTGGGCCGAAAGATGATCCCAAATTAGCCCAAATTGGGCTAGCTGTTCCAGAGTTTACACAGTTAGCTAGTTTTTTAGGTACAGACCTGAATATTAGAAATGAAGATGTCACTGATGGCGTTGTTTCAGGCGAAATTGATATTCTTTTGATTACAGCGCCAAATGGTATGGGGCCAAAAGAAATCTATGCAATCGATCAATTTCTGATGAAAGGTGGTTCCGTAATAGCTATGTCATCCCCATATACTATGACCTTAGGTCAAGGTTTAGGATTAGCTAAGTTAGAGGGTGAATTTAAAGATTGGCTCAAATATCATGGTTTAACGATGGAGGAGAAATTAGTTCTTGATCTTCAAAACAAAGCATTTCCTTTACCCGTAATGCGAAAAGTTGGAGCGAACCAAGTTCAAGAAGTAAGAATGATTGAATACCCTTATTTTGCCGATATTCGCTCTAATGGATTCAATACTGATAATCCAGTCACTGCAAATTTAGAGCAAGTAACTATGGCTTGGAGTTCCCCCATTAATATAGACAAAGATATTAATGCTACTAGAAAAGTGGTCGAACTAATGAAAAGTTCAGATAAATCTTGGCTTTCAGAAGATACTGAAATTATGCCAGAAATAGATAATGCTGGTGTGGCACCCTTTACCCAAACAGGTGAATTTGGCTCTCATCTGCTGGGTGTTGCAATAAAAGGAAAATTTACATCATTTTTTTCTGGTAAAGAATCTCCACTTATTTCAGGGGAAAAAAATCAAAAAGAGATAAGTATCGCTAGAGATGTACTAGAGAAATCGCCAAAAACCTCTCAGATAATATTGTTTAGTTCAAACGATTTTTTACGAGACCAAACTCTTACAATCGCAAACTCGGCAATTGGTAGCGAATATCGAGGTAGTATGGATCTTATTGCCAATACTATAGATTGGGCTCTAGAAGATGCAGGGCTCTTAAGTATACGCTCACGAGGACATTTTAATCGCACGCTGCCATCTGTTAGTTATAATTCTCAGTTATTTTGGGAGTACTTAAACTATGGGCTAATGACTGCTGCATTAATCTTAATAGCTTTAGTAAGAGGATATCGCAAAAAAATAAAGCAACGACAATATGTATTGGAACTTAATAAATAAAGTAGGATGAAAATGAAAAAAGTAAAGTTTTGGCTAAAAAGTATACTATTACTTCAGCTTGTCATATCCCTAGCCATACTTTGGGGTAGTCACCTTGAGTCATTAAGTCATAAACCAACCCAGCTTTTAAATTTAGACTGGACCAATATAGATAAATTCACAGTTGAAGATAAAATTGGTGGTATCACCTTAGTTAAGAAAG
>CAZSMR010000032.1:0-13553 GCA_964608185.1 uncultured Porticoccus sp.
TACTCAGTTATCTGCTCCATTTCAATCAAATGTAGCTACAAAAAAACTTTTCAGTGTAGATCAAACAGCAATACTACTTCTTGACGTTATAGACGGCCTAAGCTCAAAAAATAGTGGAAGATTTTGGAATTGGGATGGTAAAGAAATACCTTGGTAAAAAAAACCTTCGATGTATTTCGAAGGTTTTTAGGTTTAAGGATAATATGTAGCTAATAGAATTAATCGGTAATTACGACATCAACTTGTACGGGATCTGCACCCATTTTTACAGCATAAATTTTTGAATCGGAGTACCCAGTATCTACGGAAACTGCATCTGTTAACTTAACTTTTATTTCAACCTGGCTTGTTGGCAGAAGTATTTTAGGCGTCGCTGTATCTATCACAACAAGCATTCTTGCAGCATTAGTATACGCCGATGCAGTTGTGGCATTATCTGATTGAAGTAATTTCGCCCACATTGCGTTACCACCAACTTCAAATGATTCAGCATTTACAGCCTTAAAAGCTTCTGTGCCTTCTGAATCACCAAGGGTATCAAAAATTTCTGTAGTAAATGCTGGAGCTGCATTATCAGCGCCACCACATTGTATACCTCCGTCACTTGAGGTCCCCTTACTATCGTAGGTGGAGCCAAAGTTACCGAAAGCAGTAGTGTGCGCTACAGACCAGCAAGTGGTTCCTGACACTTCTCCGCTACCATTTGGATTTGAGTAAACTGTTCCACTGTATTCTTGCGTATGCTTGATATTAAAAGTATTACTTAAGAGCATAAGAATATAGTTGTATGTTCCGGGGGTTGGTGAAGAGGTAATCGGTAGAGGTGATTTTACTCCAACACCTCCAGTAATTGTATGGGATACACCAGCATCATTATTGACATAATATTCACAGCTTGAGAAATCATTAGCAGTAAAAGGATTTGCTGTACATAAACCAAATTTATATAGAGTCACCCGATAAGCGTCTGGTATTTCTGAGCATTGATCACCAGTCTGAGTGCCGTCTATGCTTTTAAAAGTATGGTTATCGCCATTTAATGGTGAATAAACTTTAATAATTTTACCGGTAGTTTTCTCGCAAGGCCCGTCAATTTCTGCTACTACTAAGGATGACAGAAACATTAATGGCATTACCAAAATTATTAGACCAAGCTTGTTCTTCATTATTCTATTCCTTAAGCTATCTTAAAAAATTTAAAAATACATTTACAGTTTGTAAAAGTTAGAATCCAGAAACTGTTACACCCTGACCATTCATTTGTTTGTATATTAAATTAGTTCGGCGTACTTTTTCATAGCGCTTAGCCTCCATATCACCAAGTTGGTAAGCGACTGAACTAATTAGAGGTGCAGCATTATTTGATTTTTTAAACCAGTCTGTCAGATTAACATTGATCTTGAAAAAATTAGCATCACGATTTTTGTTACTACTCGTTTCACCATAATCTGTTCGACCAAACTCTATTTCTAAGCCTTTAAAACCTGGTGGTGTTGCACGTATTGTTAGATTAGTTCCAGAAATATCTTTAACCCCAGCTACCTCACTATCCCACTGAAACGCTTGAGCAAAGAAGTAAGCCCAGTTAATGTAAGGTAAAGGTATACCTATTTCGATATCTCGTCCATCTAGGCCGTGTTCCTCTAGACCATCACGACCATCTTTCCAGTCAGTTAGACTTTCATAAAAGTTTACATTCAATTCACCAACGGTTGTCCTTGCCTCTAAACCAATACTAGCTCTTTGGTGATTGTAGGGAAATTCGTGGTCATAAAATGCATTTATACCTAGCAATAATTTCTTATCTAACTCGAGACGACGATAGCCAACTCCTAAATTAACCGTTGTTCGATTATCAGTGTAGTAAATACTGTCTTGTGTGAAGAATGTGTTTATTGTATCGCTTGGATCTGAAAGGGGCGCTAGTATTAAAATACTTGAGGTTGGTTTTTCGCCGTTCAGCATATCAAGCTCTAATTCAACGGTTGGAAAATATCTTTCTAAGTAAGTTTTTGTAATTTCAGCACCTTTAGTCCCAAGTGTATCTATTGCATTGTTTTTCAATGACGCAGCATTCAGTTTGCTTGCCTCTTGAACAGCCTTCTTAAGGCTTTTAATATCACTTAGGTTGGCACTCGATGCATCATCTCCTCCAGCCACTACACTTATGCCTTGAGGCAGGGCAAAAAATGGTCTATCACTACTGGACATCTCTGCATATGTGTTGGAGCAAAGGAAAAAAAACAAATATAAAACAAAGTAGTTAATTTTATTGATATAATTAATTTTCATATTTCGCATCTTCTTTTTTTTGTATTGGTTTATTCATAGTATTTATATTATACATTATATAAATATTATACATATTGTTTGTGCATATGGAAAACATAAAAACGTAAACAATTTTGCGTGAATATCAACTTGCTCTGTATATAAGCTAAAAAACACAAAAATATCTTAAATGGGGCGATATCAACATAAACTTATCTATGGGTGAGCAATGAAAAAAATAGCTGTCATCGGTTCTGGAATTGCGGGGTTAAGTTCAGCTTACTTCTTAAAAGATACTTGTGATGTCACCGTCTATGAAAAAAATTCTGTTTTTGGGGGCCATAGTAGAACAATATCTATAACGACAAAAAATAATAAAATAATAGACGTAGATACAGGATTCATAGTTCTCAACGATCGCACCTACCCTCTTTTAAATCGAATGCTAAAAGATTTAAAAGTCAAAATAAAAAATACTGAAATGTCATTTGCTATTTCGTCCAATGATGGAGAATTAGAGTGGGCAGGCACATCCTTTGATGCTCTTTTTGCGCAACGTAAAAATTTACTCAATATTGGTATGCTTAGAGGGATACTAGATATTGTAAAATTTAATAATAAAGCGAAGGTGTACGTAGAAAAATTTCCTTCTCTCTCTCTTGGTGAGCTTATAAAGAAAATGAACCTTAAGTCATGGTTCCGTGACTATTACATTTTACCGATGGGCGGTGCGATCTGGAGCTGCTCATCAATAGCGATGCTAGACTTCCCAGCAACAACGTTCGTTAATTTTTTTGATAACCACGGGTTACTAAGCATTAGAAATCGACCTCAATGGCATACAATAAAAGATAAAAGTAAAACGTATGTTGAGGCACTGATAATGTCTATAGGCGAGAAAGGAACCCTTAAAAAAAATGCTTCTATTGAGTATATTGATTGCATGGAATCAAGTGTTGATATCAAAGAACACAATAAAGCAGCTATAACTTATGATGAAGTTGTATTTGCTTGTCATCCGGCTGAAGTGTTGGCTATGTTAAAGTCAGTGAGTCCAAGCAAAAGAGCTATACTTAATAAGTTTTCAAGGCAAAAGAATACTGCATATACTCATTTTGATCTAAACCAAATGCCAAAAGAAAAAAAGTGTTGGAGTAGCTGGAATTATCTTCATAAAAAAGAAACAAAAGGACATAGTGTTGCTGTGACATACTGGATGAACAAGTTACAGCACATAGATGCTAGTTCGCCAGTATTTGTTACTTTAAATCCAATATCACCTATACCTAAAGATATGATTTACGATATTCATGAATTTTACCATCCAGTTTTTGATCGGAGCTCTATTGAAGGACAGTTAGATCTAAATAAGATTCAAGGAGATAGTAATACTTGGTTTTGTGGGGCATATTTGCGCTATGGTTTTCATGAAGATGGAGTATGGAGTGCGGCAGAAATTTTTAAGAAAATGACAAGTAGAAACCTACTTTGAGATCCTCAGCTTTAGTTAAGATGAAGATATTTCACAAAAGGCATAGCCCTGAGGTGTACCAGTTTTCTCACCGAATGCTTTATGTTCTTTTGAATCTTGATCTTAAAGTACCTTTGGTAAAAAATCGTTTTTTTTCAATCAATAAGTTCAACTTGTTAAGTATTTTTTGGAAAGATTATGGCTTTAAAAAATTTTCTGACCCAAAGCTTTACCTTTTGGAGATACTTTCCGAGCATGCCATTGATTTATGCTATGCCCATAGTGTTTGGCTGTTAACTATTCCAAAAACTCTGGGTTGCGGTTTCAATCCAATAAGTTTTTGGCTCTGTTTTGATGCAAAGAACAATTTGCGTGTTGTTTTAGCTGAAGTAAACAATACTTTTAACGAAAGACATGGGTACTTATGCTTCGAAAAAGATATGCAACCCATTACATATGCAAGTAAAATAAGACATCCAAAAGTCTTTCACGTTTCGCCTTTTTGTCAGATTAAAGGCCATTACGATTTTAAATTTGAAGTAAATCAACAAAATTTAAAAATAAATATCAACTATCTTGATGAAAATAAGAAATTGATTTCGACATCTATAGCTGGTGATATAGCACCTTTTAGCAGCAAGAATTTATTTTCACAGCTACTTTTAGCACCATTTCTTATGTTCAAGGTGATTTTTTTTATTCATTTCCATGCTCTTGGGCTCTGGATTAAAAAAATACCTTTTGTTAAAAAACCAAAAAAAATTGATTTAGATATTACTTAAGGGCAAAAAAGTATGAGCGAAAAACATATAAATACTCTAAGAGCATTTTTTGAGAAAGCCGATACTGGACAGTTAACTATTAATTTTCCTAGTTCTAAAAAGATAGAATTCTTCGGAGATAGCGCTGGCCCAGTATGTGACATGACAATACATGATTGGCGTGTTATGGGCATGATAGCTAAAAGGGGTGATATTGGTCTTGGCGAAGCATACCATCTTGGATTGTGGGACAGCTCTGATGTTTCAGAATTCTTGACTTATTGTAGTTACAACTTAAATAATATAAAAAATAACGGCCAAGCAAGCTTTTTGAATAAGTTGCGTTTTTATCTTCATCACCAGTTAGTCAGAGCAAACACTTTATACGGCAGCAAAAAAAATATAGTCGAACATTATGACATAGGTAATGACTTCTACCAGTCCTGGTTGGATCCTACTATGACATACTCTTCAGCTATAAGAGGTAACTCCAACGATAGCTTGATGGACGCGCAAATATATAAATACCAGCGCATAATAAATAACATTGATATCAAAGACAGAAATGTCTTAGAGATAGGCTGTGGCTGGGGAGGGTTTGCTGAAGAAGCTGCTAATGTTGGCGCTAGCGTAACTGGTTTAACTATTTCAGATCAGCAATATGATTATGCTAAAAAAAGACTAAATGGGAATGCTGATATTCTGATGAAGGATTATCGAAAGATAGAGGGTAAATATGACCGAATAGTTTCTATTGAAATGTTTGAAGCGGTCGGTGAAAAGTACTGGAAGACATATTTTGACCAAATAAAAAGACTACTTAAAAAAAATGGAAGGGCAATGGTGCAGACTATTACAATCCATGATGACGTTTTTCCAGGTTATAGAAAGAAAAGTGATTACATAAGACATCATGTATTTCCTGGAGGAATGCTTCCTTCAAAAAAAGTTTTTTGTAATAAAGCTAGAGCCTCGAAACTAGAAATAGGTGATATTTTTGAATTCGGTAAAGATTATGCTTGGACGTTACATGAATGGAAGAAAAGTTTTATTGCGCAAAAAAATCAGCTACTAGCTAATGGCTGTTCAGTGTCTTTTCTTCGTTCATGGGAATTTTATTTAAGTATCTGTATTGCAGGCTTTAATTCAGAAAGAACAAATGTAATGCAGGTAGAGTTAATAAACTAAAAATAGGTAGATTTTTATGAATAAAATTAAATTTTTGATAATGAGTTGTATATGCCTTATCTTTTCCGGGTGCACCAATAACTCCATAGATTATTATGGAGATAAACCCACAAAGTTAGACCTTAGAGTATTTTTTGATGGAGATGTTGAAGGATGGGGGAGTTTATTTGATTTCAACGGAAGACAAACAAGAAGTTTTAAGGTTACCCTAAAGGGTACTTGGGACGGGGACATTGGTATTTTAGAAGAATGGTTTATTTTTGATGATGGAGAAAAAACCCAAAGAAAGTGGAAAATAATTTTTTCTGATCAGTCTACATTTACAGGATCTGCTGAAGACGTCGTTGGAGAAGCTAGTGGTAAGGTGAATGGTAACGCGGTAAATTTAAATTATGTCTTAAATATTCCATATAAAGCCTCAACAATAAACTTAAGTATGGATGATTGGATGTATCTTGTAGAAGAAAATACGATTATTAATCGAACCTCAATGAAGAAGTTTGGTTTTAAAGTAGGTGAGATCGTTCTTGTAATGAAGAAAAAATGATGAATAAAATCTGGCTAATTGGAGCAAGCGAAGGGATTGGCAGGGCTGTTGCTAAAGAATTAGGAAAAAATGTAGATAATTTCTTAATTCTCTCTGCACGAAAGCCTGAACGGCTCGTAAGCTTAGCTTCAGAAATAGAATCAAAATCTATGATCTGCCCCGTAGATGTTAGTGACAGTCACTCCGTAAAAGAGGGCTGGAAAGAAATTTCCAATAAACTAGAAACTATCGATACTGTAATCTACTGCGCCGGCTACTATAAGCCTATGACAGTAGAGAATATTGACATCGACGAAATAGAAAGAATGATTGATGTAAATTTAGTCGGCGCAGTTAGGATGTTAGGGCATGTAATTCCAGAATTTATTAGTAAAAAAAATGGACATATTGTACTCATCTCAAGTATTGCTGGTTATCGTGGACTACCAAATGATACTGGTTACGGTTCCAGCAAAGCAGGCCTAATACATCTAGCAGAAAACCTAAACTGTGACTTGTCTGGCTATGGAATTAAAGTCCAGCTTATCAGCCCAGGGTTTGTTAAGACTAGACTTACTGACCTGAACAATTTTAAAATGCCCTCATTGATCTCGACTGAAAAAGCAGCTATTCACATTAAAAAAGCAATAGAGAGCAAGAGTTTTGAGATCAGATTTCCATTTCTTTTTGCTAGTTCCTTAAAAATGATTAGCCTGCTACCTTATGTGATATATTTTTGGCTGATAAGACAAATTAAGAAGCTCCAATGAAGTTATTTAACTTGGTGATAGGCTTAGATTAAACCGTATTTATATGACGAAATAATAGTTACTTAATTCACTTAAACTGGAAGAGATTATGTTTGGGCTTTTTAAAAAGGATCCTGTAAAAAAACTAAAATTAGAATATGCCAGTAAGCTTAAAGAAGCCATGCTTGCTCAGCGTTCTGGAGATATATTTCAATATTCTGAGCTAACTAAAGAAGCTAATAAAATTTTTAGTGAAATTGAATCAATAGAAAAAGAACCAGACTCTAGTGGCTAATCCTTTATTTGACATTAGTATCATTAGATTTCACGCAGTCTTGGTCAACATAAATCAATTCGTTTTTATCGAATCCTAGGCTATCAATTTTTCTTTCAAAATGCTTTTTCAGGTCTTCCGTTACGCACGGCTTTCTGGAAAGAAACCATAAATAAGATCTACTATCACTTGTAACAAAAGCATACTGATATGCATCATCAAGCTCAAAAATTAAATATGGTGTAGAGAATGGCCAAAAAAACGAAACCTTCATTAGACCTTGGTCTTCTTGGCCAATAAAGTTAGCTCTTCCTTCTGCTGTCTTCCACTTTGTACCTTTTTTCAATCCTTTGTTGAGAACTTTTATTCCTCCTTTTTTATGCAAGGAATATTCAGCTGAAACATTTGTCATATCACGCTCAAACCAATGGTCTAATCTGGCAATTTCATACCATTTTCCAAGATATTGGGATATATTAAAATTATTTACAGGCTGTATTTCTTCTGCAGTTATAATACAGCTTAGTAAATTTAGCGATATGGCAAAGAAAACTTTTTTTATAAGCATTTAATTAGTTTGACATATGCTTCTTCTACAAGCCATCCTCAGTTTTAACTTAGTTAATATTTTTTATAAAATAGAAAAAATATGAAAAGTACTGAACAAAAAATAGCGATATATCTTGGATATCTTGGATTAATCCCTTTTATCTTATCGCTTATAATGGCTGTCTATTTTGAACAATTTAAAGAAACCTCAGAGCAAGCTTTTATCGTGTATTCTATAGTCATCATTTCGTTTATGAGTGGTATACATTGGGGGATAGCAATTAATAGTGACAACAAAAGACGCACAAAATTTATTGTGAGCACTATTCCCCCTGTTTTAGTTTGGTTTGCTTTTCTATGTTTTCCCTCATATTTTTTAGTTATAACTTTAGGATTCGTCCATTTAGCTGGATTGAGAGTAGACAGAATGATCTTTGAGCACTTAGATATGCAGTCCTCATATCTTAGAATGCGAATTAGGCTCGCTTCAATTGTCGCCGGCCTGCATTTTTTGTTAGCTGTATCGATTACCTAAGCTATAGTATTTTAATTATCCCCGATAATTCTTTCTATTTGCTCTAAAAGTAAACCCTCGTTCCACTCGGCTGCTCCCTCGAGCTTTGCTATTATCAATCCTTTTGGATTAACTAAGATGGTTGTTGGAAGGCCCCTTAAGCCAAGTTGCCGAAAACTCTTATTTTTATTGTCATACCACACTAGAATATTTTTTAGCATCATCGGCGCCAAAAAAGGCTCAACTACAGACGGTCCAGTTATGTCTTGACTTACAGTAATGACAGTAAGCCCTTTTTTTCTCAACTTTTTAGCTAGATTATTAAGTGCTGGCATTTCGGTAACGCAGGGTACACACCAAGTAGCCCAAAAATTAATTAAGATGTACTGCCCTAGAAACTGGTCTACCTTTATAGTCTTTTCCCCATCATTAAAAAATAATAATGGTAATGATTCGGGTGGGGATAGGGTAATCATTTGCTCATTTGCTAGTACATTCGAAGACACTAAGATCGAAATAAGAAAAAAAATAGAGAACCTTTTAAGATATTTTATAGTCATATTATGTGCGATTAAAATTTAATTTTATTAGCCGTTTTTATGATTGTAAGCGATGACTCATGTATTATAGATCAAGGTAAACAATCATGTCGCTTACGTATTTCATAAAAAAGCGATAATTATTTCTCAGGTAATGAAGGCAATATAATGAGAGCACTTATAATAGGAACTTTTTTTATATATCAATGTATGATTTCTGCCAACATACTTGCATCTGGAGCATACGATATGAGCATTAAAGAAACTAATAATGATGATAGTGCACACCAGTTTGACTTTATTTCTATTGATGGTGAGCCAGTATCATTGTCAGATTTTTCGGGAAAAGCGGTATTGATTGTAAATACCGCATCTCGCTGTGGCTTTACATCACAGTATTCTGGCCTTCAAAGTTTGTGGGAGAAATATCGTGATCAGGGCTTAGTGGTGCTAGGAGTTCCATCTAATGATTTTATGGGACAAGAACCTGGTACAGAAACTGAAATTAAGGCTTTTTGCACCGTTAAGTTTGATGTAGATTTTCCAATGACTTCTAAAGTTCATGTAAAAGGAAAAGAAGCGCACCCGTTTTATGCATGGGTTAAGAAAAAATCCGGTGCCCCTCGTTGGAACTTTCATAAATATCTACTAAATAGAGAGGGTGAGTTTGTCGTAGCTTACTCATCTATTACTGACCCGTTAGCCAAGAAAGTTATAGAAGCGGTTGAGTCAACTTTAGGAGCCAGTAAGAAATAAAATAAATGAATATATTGAATTTTGAGTTGGTTTTTTAAAAAAGAAATTTTATTAATTATTATTCATGCATCTAATTGGTTTTTATAGCTACCCAATTAATCTTGATAAGAAAAAATCTTATGACTGAAAAAATTGTTGTCATTTTTTCTGGGGGAATGGATTCATTTACTCTCCTCAACAGATCCCTAAAAGAAGATTTTCAGGTGTTTGCTGTAACATTTGATTATGGTCAGAGACATTCTAAAGAAATCCAATACGCTATATCTGCTTGTAAAGAGCTAAAAGTCCCACATAAAGTGATTGATATTACTGCTATCAACCAGCTTCTGCAGGGCTCTTCATTAACTTCAGATATTGATATTCCAGAGGGTCATTATGCTGATGAGAACATGAAATCTACAATTGTTCCAAATCGAAATATGATCTTACTATCCTTGGCTGTTGGGTATGCTATCTCTATCAATGCAAAAAAAGTTTTTTATGGAGCTCATTCGGGTGACCATGCAATTTATCCCGACTGTCGGCCAGAGTTTGTAAAAAAAATGAATGATATATGTGCTGTTGCTAACTATGAGCCAATTGAAATTACGACTCCTTATTTAAATTATAATAAAGGACAAATAATAAAGGATGGCCTCCTTATGGGTCTAGATTATAGAAAAACATGGAGTTGCTATAACGGAAAAGATATAGCTTGTGGAAAATGTGGTGCCTGTTTTGAAAGAATTGAAGCCTTTTCTAGCAACAGTATTATTGATCCTTCGGAGTATGAGTAGTGAAAAAATCATACAAAATAAAAGAAATATTTTATACATTACAAGGAGAGGGAGCTCAATCCGGACGGCCAGCTGTCTTTTGTAGATTTAGTAAATGCAATTTATGGAACGGTAAAGAGAAAGATAGAGCAGATGCTATTTGTAATTTTTGTGATACAGATATTCTTGGAACGGATGGACAAAATGGTGGAGAATACAAGACAGCATCAGATTTAGCCTCAGCAGTAAATAGGCTTTGGTCTAGCAATAAGGGAAAACCTTTCGTCGTATGTACTGGTGGCGAGCCAGCACTCCAGTTAGATGAGGATTTAATTGAAAATTTTCATCAACTAGGTTTTGAAATTGCTATAGAGACTAATGGTACTCTGCCTCTACCTATTGGTATTGATTGGATATGTTGTAGCCCAAAAGGATCTTCAAAAATTATTATCGATGAATGTGATGAACTTAAGTTAGTTTTCCCCCAAAAGAACGCTATGCCAGATAAATTCTCTCATATTAAAGCTGATTATTTTTATTTAACACCAATGGCTGCAGTATCTACAGATGAATATATACATCCAAATCATGATGATGTAACCCAACAAGCAATTAATTTTTGCCTGAATAATCCAAAGTGGCGACTCAACCTGCAAACGCATAAAGTTCTGAATATTGAGTAATAAAAACCTTTGTTTATTGATAATAAAACTTTCAATTGTCTCGAACAAATAAAATTCTTTACATTCTAGTTAAAGTATTTTATTTTAATCTGTCTTATATTCTTTAGTTATGATTACCCATAAAATTTATTTATAAAAAACTATATATGAAAAGTAGCATAAACAGTTTGAGCTGGACTGATGAAAAAGTTCAGCATGAGAAAAACATAAAACTTATTGCTAAATCCGAACTTAAGTTATCGGAACTTGGCTATACTTTGGTAACCCGAAACACCTATTGGTTGGTGTATGAAGAATCAGGGAAAAGACATGTGTTTGAAGATCCAGAATCCCTTTATAAGTTTTGTTATAGAAAAAAATATAAAAAGATGAAAGAAATAAAAAAACCGGTTTTTGTTATTCAGAAATCGTCTTAAAAAATTAAACTAATATTTATCGATCTAAAAGTTTTCTACTTCCTCTTCCGTAGAAGAGTTACCTAATTTATCAATTTTTGTTCGCACCTAATCGTAAAGTCTTTTCATATAAAAATGGTATAATTGTTTTATCTTTGTAAAAAAGAAAACAAGTTAAATTTTTTTACTTCAGCTATTGCATTAGCTAGGCATGAATTTTTTGATAAACGATTGGAGACTAGTATGGAGATGAAAGATATAAATTCGGAAGTTGTATGTAATATTTTAAATGAAATAATGGAGTATGAGTTAGCAGGTGTTGTTAGGTACACGCACTCCGCCATGATGGTGACCGGACCATACCGGCTTCCAATAGTCTCATTTCTTAAAGACCAGGCTTCTGAATCACTTATGCATGCTCAGCAGGCTGGAGAGCTAATCGTTGGCTTGGATGGCCATCCCAGTCAAAGAATTGCCAAAATAAAAGAAACTAATAGACATTCGATAAAAGATATTTTGGAGGAGAGTTTGGCGCATGAGCTAGGCGCTCTAAGTTTATATAAGAAATTTCTAGAAAATGTTGCAGATAGATCTATATATTTGGAAGAGTATGCTCGCGGGCTTATAGGGCAAGAAGAGCAACACTCTCTAGAGCTTAAGGCAATGCTAAAAGACTTTGGCTAGTGTCTCTGGGGAGGTTTGAATTAAAAACGGGGGAATTTATTCCCCGTTTTTAATAATATTACCCATACATAAAGTATCTAAATAAGGAAATGTATAATTTTCTTCTCATTCTTTAAAAACTATATGAAAGACCTCCTTTGATAGATCTGCCACCACCTAGAACTTTATCTTTTATGAAAGAGACATGATCCCTAATATTCTCATCAAGTAAGTTTTCAGCTTTGAGGTATACGCTTACTGATTTGTTTGATGGTATTTGATAGTTTAAGTGAAAAGTAAGATCAGAGTAACTGTCACTTTTTATCTCATACTTGCCAATTTTATTTTGACTAAATACTTGCCTCATACTTAAATCGCTTTTTAAATTACCCCAGTCGCCTAAAATAGTTGCTCCCAGTGTAACCGGTGGTATTCTTGGTAAATCCCCACCATTTCGATTTTTTGCTCTTACGTAGTCACCCCAAATATTCAATTTATAGTGTTTAGCTAAAGCGAAATCACCCTGAAGCTCTAAACCATAAAATTCAGCTGGGATATTTTGATACTTGAAGACTGAAATTTCTTCACTTTCATCTTCACCCTCGTGCATATGTTTCTGTGTTTGCCCAGAATTTATCATAGCTATATAACTATTAAAACGAGTGTAATAAGGTGAAACCGTTATATTTTTATTTTCACCTACCCAATTTAATGTTAAATCTAAGGAATTTGATCGCTCTTCACTCAGGCCTCTATCACCTTGTTCAATCGTTTCTGTAGCATGGTGATGGCCGTATGCAAATAGTTCCTCATAAGATGGGGCTCTTTGTATATGACTTAAACTTACACCTAATGATAAGTCAGGCCTCAGTTCCATCTTTGTTTCTACAGATATGTTTGAAGTTTGAAACGTTTTTTCAGAATCCTTGAAGGATGTTGAGTTCTCCTCTCCACCAGCAGCCTCACAACCAGTATCGGTGTAGTCCACAGTACACCCATCATCACTTGCAAAGTCATTTCCATTAAATTTAACGTAACCTTGCCTAAAACCAAATGTAATCTCTTGGTTATTAAAAGTGAAATTTTCTAACATATATAAAGATATTTTCTTGGAATTATTATTCGCGATCATCGGACCACCTTTCTCTTTAGAGAATCTTGATGTGCCGAAATCTAACCCTATAACACCCTCTGTTTGGTTGATAAGTGAATGTATTAGTTCAAACTTACCTTCAAAGGTATTCCTTAAGAATTGAGTAGCAACCTCACCACTTGACTCTACTTCGTCATGCTCATATTCAGTATAACTAGTGTCGAACTTTAAGCTATTAATGCCAGCTGATATATTATCTTTTTGGAATATATAGTTATATCGGTCTGACTCAACTTCCATACGTGCACCGTTTTCAATTGGATTACCGTACCTCATATCATACCCTTTGTATGAAAAACCAGTATA
>CAZSMR010000033.1:0-11856 GCA_964608185.1 uncultured Porticoccus sp.
CTATAGCAGTATCCATATTACCGTTCCAAGAAATATACCCTACAGCTCCTCCATAGATACCTCTTTTCACTGGTTCAATTTCATCAATTATCTCCATAGCCCGAATTTTTGGGGCTCCGCTCAAAGTACCCGCCGGTAAAGTAGCTCGAAGCACGTCCATAGCGCTAGTGCCTGGTTTGACTCGGCCAGTAACGTTAGATGTTATGTGCATAACATGCGAATAACGTTCTACTATCATCTGATCAGTTAAGCTAACTGTGCCTGTTTGTGAGACTTTTCCTACATCGTTGCGCCCCAAATCAATGAGCATTAAATGTTCTGCAATTTCTTTTGGATCATTTATTAGTTCTTTTTCTAACGAAAGATCCTCTAAGGGGTTGCGCCCTCTACGACGAGTACCTGCAATCGGTCTAACAGTAACTTCTCCGTCTTCTAGGCGCGCCAAAATCTCAGGCGATGATCCTACTATATGAAAAGAATCTAGGTCCAAAAAATACATATAGGGTGACGGATTTAAAAAGCGTAACGCTCTGTATAGGTTCAGTGGTTCTTCTTTAAATTCTATGGAAAGCCGCTGAGATGGAACTACCTGCATTACATCGCCAGCTAACACATAATTTTTAATCTTTTTGACAGCTGCAAGAAAATTATCTTTCCCAAAACTAGATACAAAGTCAGATTCATTTTTTTCTCTTCCATTCAAATCTAAAGGTGGTAGATCTGGAACTGATTTTTTTAGTTTGGCCTCTAGCTCGTCTAGTCTATTTTGAGCGTTATTCCAAGCATCATGAGTAGAAGTATCTTGATGCACAACAAAAATTACTTTTCCTAATAAGTTATCAAAAATTACTACTTCATCAGAGGCCATCAACAAAATATCAGGGTTACCTAGATCGTCTGTGGGCGCAGATTTACTTAATCTATCTTCAACATAACGCACTACATCATAACCAAAGTATCCTACTAGGCCGCCAGTAAAACGGGGTAATTCAGGTAGGTCTGGTATCTGGTATCTGGCTTGAAATTGCTCAATATCACTTAATGGATCTATTGTAGTTTTAGATTCGGTTATTTTATGATTTTTCTCTATTACTAGTTGATCGCCAAAGACTTTTAATATGGTACTTGAGGGTAACCCTATCAGTGAATAGCGCCCCCATTTTTCTCCACCTTGAACCGATTCAAATAAATAAGAATATGCCCCTCTAGCTAATTTTAAGTAACACGAGAGTGGTGTCTCTAGATCGGCTAGAACCTCTCTTGTCACTGGGATGAGACTATAATTTTGACTAGCCAATGTAGAAAATTTTTCAGGAGTCATAACTGCTTCCTCGGGCAGATTAACGCAGAATAATCAGGGCGTAGAGCTTAATTAAATAACCCAAGTTGTACGTCTCGAAAATTTATGTGCACAACCAAATATAAAAAAACGGAGTATAGTTAGCTATACTGATAAAATGCCAATGCTCATACTAAAATTTAGCAATCATTACAAATAATCGCAAAGTCTAGGCATTCATTCTAATGGATTCAGTGAACACTGGGAAGCTAAGCCAGCTAAACCTCAAGCTTAGATAACTCTTTACGCATATTGGTTATTGCTAAGCGGTAATCATCAGTCCCATAAATAGAAGAGCCTGCAACAAAAGTGTCTGCTCCTGCGTCAGCAATTTCTCTAATATTATTAATACCAACACCACCATCAATCTCAAGGTAAATATCTAATTTACTATCATCAATGAGTGCTCGAGCATCTCTCAGTTTTTCTAATGTTTTCGGAATAAATTTTTGTCCGCCAAAACCAGGGTTAACACTCATTAATAAAATTACATCTATTTTTTTTAAGAAAAGTTTTACAAAATCTAGATTTGTTTCTGGATTAATAGCTAAACCACACTTACATCCTCCATCTCTTATTAGTTGCAGAGATCGATTTATATCAACTGAAGCCTCTGGGTGAAATGTAATCCAATCAGCACCGGCCACAATAAACTCACTTATTAGCTGATCTACAGGCTCCACCATAAGATGAACATCGATAGTCGCTGTTATACCAAAATTTCGTAATGCTCGACAAACCATAGGACCAACAGTCAGATTAGGCACAAAATGATTATCCATAACATCAAAGTGGATTATATCTGCTCCTGCATCAATAACCCCTTGAACTTCTTCTCCTAGTCGAGCAAAGTCAGCAGATAGAATTGATGGCGCTATGAAAAAATTTTTCATTTATTCCTTTTTGATGCTTAAGATTCGTTTGGTATACAATACTGTAACAGTAAGTAATACCTTGCAATGTAATGTTAACTCACTTAATACCTTGTAAAAAGTTGCAATTATAAACCATTATCGTAACACTTGGCGCATGCCTATTTCTAACTATTATCTGCTATGACTATAAAACATAAAGACCTTAGGGAGTTTATTAAATTCTTAGAGGAGCGTGGAGAGTTAAAACGCATTAAAATTGAAGTCGATCCTATTCTGGAAATGACTGAAATTTGTGATCGCACCCTCAATGCTGGTGGACCGGCTCTACTGTTTGAAAATCCTAAAGGGTTTGATATACCTGTATTGGCTAATCTTTTTGGTACGCCGGAACGAGTGGCTATGGGTATGGGAAAAGAAAATCTACAGGCCCTGAGAGAAGTAGGTGAGCTTCTTGCTTTCCTGAAAGAACCCGAGCCCCCAAAAGGTATAAAAGATCTTTGGGATAATAGAGGAAAGTTTAAACAAATTTTAAATATGCCTGCGGAAGTTGTAAAAAAAGCTTCCTGCCAAGATATAGTAATAGAAGGGGAAAATGTAGACCTAGGCAAACTACCTATTCAAACCTGTTGGCCTGGTGACGCAGGGCCACTTATTACCTGGCCTTTAGTGATAACCCGTGGTCCAGAGAAAGATAGGCAAAATCTAGGTATCTATCGTCAGCAAGTAATAGGCAAAAATAAACTTATAATGCGTTGGCTATCTCACCGGGGTGGGGCTCTTGATTTTCATGACTGGCGCTTAGCTCACCCCGGTAAAGCGTTTCCAGTTGCTGTAGCCTTGGGTGCTGATCCCTCGACTATATTAGGAGCTGTGACACCAGTTCCAGATACGCTGTCAGAGTACGCTTTTGCCGGATTACTGAGAGGCGAAAAAACGAAAGTTGCGCACTGTCTGGGTAGCAACCTGCTAGTTCCTGCGAGTGCAGAATTCATTTTAGAAGGATTTATTTATCCAGATGAAATGGCATCAGAAGGGCCTTTTGGTGATCACACTGGTTACTATAACGAAGTAGAAAAATTTCCGGTTTTCACTGTAGAAACTATTACTCATCGTAGAGATCCTATTTATCATAGTACTTATACAGGTAGGCCCCCTGATGAGCCTGCTATTTTAGGTGTAGCGCTAAATGAAATATTTGTTCCTATCCTACAAAAACAATTTCCGGAAATTACTGATTTTTATCTTCCGCCAGAAGGCTGTTCTTATCGAATGGCTGTAGTTTCAATGAAAAAAAAATACCCTGGCCACGCTAAACGAGTAATGATGGGTGTGTGGTCTTTTTTAAGACAATTTATGTATACGAAATTTGTAATTGTAGTAGACGACGATATAAACCCACGTGAATGGAAAGATGTCATCTGGGCAGTTACTACTCGGATGGATCCAAAAAGAGATTTGATAGTAATTGAAAATACTCCGATCGATTATTTGGATTTTGCTTCGCCTGTTTCTGGCCTAGGTTCAAAAGTAGGCTTTGACGCCACCAACAAGTGGAAAGGCGAGACAAACAGAGAATGGGGGGAACCTATTAAAATGGATAAAAGTGTTAAAGAAAAAATTGACGATCTTTGGGATTCACTTGGCATAGAAAAACGATCTTAATACACTTATATTTTATCGCTTATACTGAAAGTTCTCATGCTTACTTTTTAAACCATATCCTTCCATGGATTGGTTTGGTCAAACACTACGTCTTGTTCGTAACCTGGTATTTTTATGCGGTCATAAGAAATTTCGATTTCTGCTTCTTCAACTAATTCTTCTCCAAAACGATAAACTACTTCTATAAAGCCTTTATCTGCTCGTTCAGCATATTTTTTTGTGTTCTGGCGAGTTTCTTCTCTGCGATACTGATAGTCTTTCATGGCCAAACTATGTCGAGCTTGTAACATACCCTCTACCTCGGAAGGAGAAATAACTACTGCTGTAGCATTATTTCCTCCAAATCCTTTTGAGTTAATAAATGCAACTTTCATTTTTCGATTCTTTAAATCCAGATCTTTTAAAGGAAATAACAGGCGTTCCTGAAAAACATCTTCAGCGATTTTATCCACTGTTTTAATGCCAGGTAGTATATCGTATTTAAATGTTCCTAATGCAAAGGCTAACTGATCTCCACTTGCTGCAGCCAAAGAGTGGCCAACAAAAGCTTTTGCTGCCGTGACAGGCCAATCTTTAATTGAAAAAGCTTTTGCTACACGATCAAAAATTTTAGATTCTGTAACTCTGTTTACGGGAGTGCTAGATCCATGTGCGTGTATAAAACTATGCTCACGCACAGTTGATTCACCAACAATTGCAACAGCCGATGCTACTGCCTTAGCAAATGAAACATAATTACCTATACCAGGGGCTGATATGGATCTTTTAATTCCATCAGCATTAGTAAACACATCAGGAACAGCACCATGTATATCTGCTGCAAGCTCTATAGCAAGTGCATCATCCATAATTATTATATATTGAGAGGCCTCACCAATTGTAAATCCACAATTTTCCCCAAAAGGCCTACTAGCATTTCGCCAATCCGGAACTTCTGACGAATCAAGCTTGCAAAGACCAGCGTCGGTCCCCAAAGCGCCCATGCTAGTGAATCCTTCCATAATAGCTGGAGTTAATCCTGCTTCGGCACTACCTACTATTGCAACTCTTCTTCTTCCGCTTTTAATGTCCTGAACCGCTGCTTGCAAAACATATAAAAAGGATGCACAAGCTCCTGTTATTGCAGCTGTATGGCCAACACTGCCTACCACATAAGCGTTAATAAAGTCTGCAGGCATTGTATTTAAACCCATAGCATATTGTTTTGAAGTTGTTCTTTCACCTAAAAGTCTAGCTTGTAAAAGCCCCCCTAAACCTTCTTTAGAGATCTGCCCCATAATACTAGTGCCATAAACTCCTACTTCATCGGGGTGTATGCTTGATGCTATTTTTTCCCAAGGAATACCGATAGAAGCTAAGGCATCACTGGCACCCAATAGTGCTAACTGAAGGCCTCTTGGATGAAAGCGGGAGTTATACTGCGAAGCTGGGTCAAAGCCCGTGGGAAGCTGGCCTCCGGCTTTAGCCGCCTGTTCAGAATATGTGGGAACTAAAAAATTAACTGAATCTTCAACGCTGACCTCACAAAAATTTCCATCTATGTTCTCAACACTCCATTGCTCTGGAATTATTGGAGGCAAGTCTCTTTTTGCAATCTTAAAAACTATATCTTGTTTATTTTTTGATTCTACTTTTACACGCTTATGTCCATATATTTTTTTTGGATCAAACAGATTGTCCTCCAAACGACGGATTAAAGTGCCCTTTAGTACTAGATCTCTATATTCTTGTACTATCTGCGTTGGAGTAAGCTTATTATTTTGGTGGTCATTATAAAATTGACCGTCCCATGAAACTAACTTCATAAGACAGGCCAAACTAACAATAGTTTGCTCTTGTTCTTGCTGCGGCAGTGATTCTAATACTATACGCCGAAAAGCTTGGTGCGACGAGCTTCGTCCAGCAGCGTTATATCCACCAAAACCGACTATGACTGGTAAAGCTTGCATTAGACCCGCGCTCTCAATTTTAAATAATTTTCAAATGAACATATATGTATGTTTGTATATTTATTAGTCTATCAGGCTATGGTTCTTTGACTTTTGTCATTTATAGCCATATATTTGTCAATTATGGCCAAAAAAAAATTCAAGAAAGAATTACCTCTGCGTATAGCTACTTTGCTATATGACAATATCCTTGGAACCAGTGCTACACTCCCAGTAGAAATGCTACGAACTGCTGAAGCCTCAGCTCGACCAAAAAATCGTAACACTAGAAGAATTGAAGCTCTCACTCTTTCAATTAACGGAAATTCTATCACCTCACCATCTGGTTTTGACATTAGACCGTCAACAACAATAGATGATTCTCGAAATTTTGATATTATCAATTTACCTGCGCTATGGAGAAACCCAAGACCTGCTTTAGTTAAATATAAGGAATATGTCCCTTGGCTAAAAAAACAGGCTTCTAACGGAGCTCTATTTATAGCAGTAGGAACTGGTGTCTGTTTTCTTGCTGAATCAGGGCTACTTGATAAACAACCTGCAACAACGCATTGGCATTATTTTGATCAATTTCATAAGGATTATCCAGACGTCTTATTAAAACGACAGTATTTTATAACTCAAGCGGGAAATCTTTATTGCGCGGCTAGCGTTAACGCAATGGCAGAGTTGATGGTGCATCTTTCTGCGAGACTCTATGGACGGGATGCAGCAAAGCAGGTTGAACGAAACTTTTTTCATGAAATTCGTAGCTCTTTTAAACCTACTAGCTATTTCTCTGATGAAGTAAAACAACACCCTGATGAACAAGTAGTGCAAACACAAATCTGGCTAGAGGATAACTATAACAAGGCTGTTTCTATCAGCGAAGTAGCTAAGAAGTTTCAATTCAGTACCAGGAATTTTAATCGCCGTTTTAAGGTTGCGCTAGGGAAAACTCCTTTAGAATATTTACAGGCAATTAGACTCAACAATGCCGAGGAATTACTTCAAAAATCTAATCTTCCAATATGTGAAATTGCTGCTCACAGCGGATATCATGACGCTGCATCATTCAGTAAGATTTTTAGTCGACACTTTGCGGCCTCTCCAACTAAATATAGAGAAACTGTAAGAGCTAAACTATTTAGCACCCGATGATGCTGATGATAAAAAAACTATGCAGACTAAATAAACAATTTATTCATTCGAAGCATAGAAACTATTTTTCTGCAACATTCTGATTGTTACCAGTCTTAAAGACAGCGTCTGGACCCAGTTCGTTCGATTTTTGGGCTTCAATTATTGGGTTTTTCTCACTTTCGAGGAGGATGCTTTTCACTGCTACAGACTCTGCATCCGCTAACTCATTCATAATTTCAGCAGTATTATTCGTTCCAAAAAGCAGCTGAGATGATATATCTTGAATAACATTCATTGTTTTGGAGACATTAACAGCGGAGGATTCTTGTTCTGTTAAAGATTCAATGACCCCATGTATCTGTTCGGCTAACAACAAAGAAGCTGCTTCAATATTTTTAATTTCGAGGTTTGCCTCCTCTGATATTTTTTTATCTTTAGCTACCGTTCGTACAATTTCATCCAATAAACAGCAAGTTTCGTCTGTTTCTACATGGGCAACATTGATCAAAGCAGTTATTCGCTTAGTAGCTACACCGGAGCGTTCTGCTAATCTCTGAACTTCTTCAGCAACAACAGAGAATCCCTTTCCAGCATCACCAGCTGTAGATGCTTGAATTGCTGCGTTTAGACCGAGAATATGAGCCTGATCAGCCATATCATCAAGGGCAAAAGCTATACTTTCTATTTCCTTAAAATTTTTACTTAGCTTGTTAATATTTTTTGATTTGTCATTGATTGCATTTTGCGTATGCCTTAAACCTATAATAGACTTTTGAATGATCACAGTACTTTTTTCTGATAAGGAGGATATTTTTTTTGTCTCGACTATTGTATTTTTTAGATTAACAGACTGTTTATGGAGGGCCATTTCTAAACCTTTCACAACTTTAATAGACGCTTTTATTTCATTTGATTGATGATCAGAGGCCTCTGCTAGTTGCGAGGCAATAACTCGAATTTCATTTACTGTTGCAGAAAAATTATCTGACAAACCTTGAGTGATTTTACTATCAGACTGCAAGCGACTAGTAACAAAATTTATGGCTTCTGCAATACTACTATTCTCATTTAAAGTACTATTATAATCTTTATTCAACTCAGAACACCTTAAAGAGTCGCACTCACCTAATAACATAAGTATAGCCTGGTGATTGTTTCTTTCTATTTCTGACCTTTTTGATGATCTTTGATACACCTCAACCATAATTAGTATTAATAAAACACAACCTAACGCTAAAGCAGAGATGATAGGATAGGAGAATTTCTGATAATCATCTAAAAATAATATAATACTAAGTGTTTTATCCACTTGCTCTTGAATAAGTGGCAAAGAAAAAACTACCCAGCTCATATACCCAATATAACCTAATGTTACTAACAAAGTTAAACTTGTAATTATGAGAACTAGGCTCTTTTTGGTCTGCTGCATTTCTTTATTCATACTGATAAATCTCCAGATGAAAAACTTTTTTTATTTTATCTTATTATTATATTTAAGGCTTGGATTCTCAGAACTAAAAAATATTTTATAGCGAAATTAACAAAATGGAACTTACAAGCCTAAGCATAAGTGACTCAATATGGTTTTAAAAAACAGAGAATGATTTATAGTGATAGACATATTTTGGATATTAACAATATATCAACATGATTGGCTAATTAAGGGCGAGCAAATGATAAAAACACTCGGTATTGTTATGGATCCCATTGAATCAATTAGCCCATACAAAGATACCACTCTTTTATTGCTTTTAGCAGCCCAAGAAAAAGGCTGGAAAATTAAGTACATGGAGCAACATGATCTGTCCCTTGATAATGATGATCCGGTAGCTAGCATGACAGAGCTGTCTGTTAAAGACGACGAATTCAGTTGGTTTTCTAAAGGTAAAAAGGAACTCGGTATGCTATCAGATCTAGATGTAATTCTGATGCGGAAAGATCCACCCTTTGATACCGAATATATCTACACAACATATATACTAGAAGCAGCAGAAAAATTAGGTGTAATGGTTTTTAATAAACCTCAAAGTCTTCGGGACTGCAACGAAAAAATTTTTGCGACACACTTTCCACAATGCATGCCGCCTCTAATAATTAGTAGTGCTGCAGAACAGATAAAAAGTTTTCTAAAAATACACTTAGACATTGTCCTAAAGCCTTTGGACGGGATGGGCGGGGCTTCTATTTTTAAAGTTAGTAAAAATGATGTAAATATCAATGTGATAATAGAAACTCTTACCAATAACGGTACGAAAACTATAATGGCACAAAAGTTTATACCCGAAATAAGTGAGGGAGATAAACGCATTATTATGATCGATGGAGAACCTGTGCCTTACTGTTTAGCGAGAATTCCACCAGAGGGGGATATTCGTGGAAATTTAGCAGTGGGCGGAAAAGGTGTTGTACAACCGTTAAGTAAACGCGATCTTTGGATTGCTGACCAGGTCGGGGAAACACTAAAAGGGAAGGGTATTTTATTTGCTGGATTAGACATCATCGGTGATTATATGACAGAAATTAATATCACAAGCCCTACTTGTGCCAGAGAAATTGATCGTGAAAAATCAACAGATATAGGAGGCAAACTACTAGCTGCTATCGAAAAGAGCCTGTAATTTTATTTTTCTTAAAATAATAATCAAAATATCAAGTAACATAACCAAAAAATACGTTTTCTAGACAACTACTAAGCCATAACGGAAATAAAAACTATCGCGAATAAAATTTGTACTATATTGGCCTTTGATTTTGGTACGCGCCAAATAGGTGTAGCTATTGGGCAGGCTCTGTTGAATACAGCAAACCCCCTAACTATTCTTCGAGCTAATGATGGTATTCCTGATTGGAAGCAACTCAAATTGCTGATCGATGACTGGGAGCCAGATCAGGTTCTTGTGGGGTTGCCGCTCAATATGGACGGGAGCGAGAGTAACTTTTGTCAACGAACACGTAAATTTGGGCGTAGAATACATGGTAAATATGGAGTAAAAGTAGCTATGGTTGATGAGCGACTTTCTACATTTTCAGCGAAAAATCCAAATCAGGTCAAACGTCGTCAAAATAACAGAACGACTTTAAAGAACTACCGTGAAAATCCTATAGATGATATTGCAGCTGTCATTATTTTACAGACCTGGCTATCAGATCCGACTATTGGCATAGAGCCTTAGTGCAATAAAAATTTTTATTTTGTAACTGAATATATGATTAATATACCTGTAAATCTAGCTAGTATTTATAACCGAATAGACCTTGCTCTCAAGGGAACCGATCGTAGCCGAAAAGATGTTATTCTTATTGCAGCTAGTAAAGGACAATCTTCTAGTGCTATAAGAATTGCATATGACTGCGGGCAGAGACATTTTGGAGAGAATTACTTACAAGAGGCATTGCGAAAACAAAAGGAGCTTTTGGATCTATCAGATATATGCTGGCATTTTATTGGCCCCATGCAATCAAATAAAACAGGAAAAATATCAAATAACTTTGACTGGGTTCATACAATTGATCGAGCAAAGATTGCTGAACGACTTAATATATCTAGAGAAGATGGTAAGCCCCCATTAAACGTTTGTATTCAAGTAAACATCAGCGAAGAGACCACTAAGTCAGGAGTTTCAGTTTATGAATGCACTGAAATTGCTAATATCGTTTCAACCTTCCCTTCTCTGTGTCTTAGGGGTTTAATGACAATGCCTAAAAATAATACAACCAAGGAAGAATACAAGGAAATGTGTCAAACTATGTCAACAATTCTTCTGAAAACAAAAAGTGAAGTTTCTCAATTAACGACATTAGACACACTTTCTATGGGGATGTCTTCAGATTTTGAATTGGCTATCAAAAATGGGGCAACTATGGTGAGAATAGGTTCGGCTATTTTTGGTCCTAGATAATTACTCGTAAAACAAATGATTAAGGATAGTACTGTGAATAAACCAAAGCTGGCATTTATAGGTGGTGGCAATATGGCTAAAAGCCTTGTAGGTGGGTTGTTAGAAAAAGGTTTTTATTCGAAGAATATTACTGTCAGTGATCCTCTTGAAAAAAATCTTAATCAACTTAGTCAAAGATTTGGTGTCAATACTACTTCAGATAATTCTGTAGCAGTTAGAAATGCAGACTTAGTGGTCCTTTCAATAAAACCTCAAATAATGCAATCGGTTTGCAAAGCGCTAGTAGTTTCTTTAAAGAATATGCCGCCAATAATTTCAATTGCTGCGGGGATACCGTTGGAATCTCTAGAAAAGTGGCTTGGCAAGAATACTCCTATCATCAGATGCATGCCCAATACTCCTGCCCTTGTTCAAACAGGTGCGGCAGGTTTATTTGCAAACTCTAATGTCAATCAAAAACAACGTGATCTAGCTCAAGAAATTTTTAATGCTGTTGGAATATGTTGCTGGCTTGAGAAAGAAGATGATATTGATTTAGTCACAGCTGTTTCAGGAAGTGGTCCAGCATATTTTTTCCTTTTTATGGAAACTATGGAAAAAGTAGCTGTAGACTTAGGTTTATCCCAAGAAATCTCTCGTAAGTTAATCTTACAAACAGCATTAGGGGCGGCCAAAATGGCCATTGAGTCTGATAACAATCCTGCAGAATTAAGAGAACAAGTTACGTCGCCTCATGGCACTACAGAAAAGGCTGTTGATACTTTTATTCAAAAAGATATTTTAGGGTTATTTGAAAAAGCAATTGGTAATGCAGTCAAGCGAGCCAAGGAAATGGCAAAAGAAGCAAAAAATTAAATTCGGTAAGATCAATCAACGTAATTAACGAGCAGAAGAGCTATGATGACATTGACCGCAGTATCAACTTATTTAGTGCAAACTCTAGGAAGTTTTTATTTAACTATAGTAATTTTGCGTTTCTTATTGCAATTGGTTAGAGCAGATTTTTATAA
>CAZSMR010000034.1:0-10722 GCA_964608185.1 uncultured Porticoccus sp.
TCCCACTCAATTGTGGCTGGAGGCTTACTAGAAATATCATAAGATACTCTAGATATACCGTTGATTTCATTGATTATTCTATTTGATACTTTTTCCAACAAATCATATGGAAGATGAGCCCATCTTGCAGTCATAAAATCAACTGTTTCTACAGCTCTTAGCGATACGACGTATTCGTAGCGACGAGCATCACCTACGACACCAACAGATTTAACTGGAAGAAAGACCACGAAGGCTTGGCTAGTTTTTTCATACCACCCAGCATTTCTGAGCTCTTCAATAAAGATAGCATCTGCGTCTCTGAGCAATTCCGCGTACTCTTTTTTTACCTCACCTAGGATCCTTACACCTAACCCAGGGCCGGGAAATGGGTGTCTATTTACCATTTCATAAGGTAAGCCTAACTCAACACCTATTTTTCTTACTTCATCTTTGAATAAATCCCTCAACGGTTCAACTAAACTCAACTTCATAGTTTCTGGAAGACCTCCTACATTATGATGGGATTTTATTACATGAGCTTTACCAGTTTTAGATGCAGCTGACTCAATAACGTCAGGGTAAATAGTTCCTTGCGCTAACCACTTAACGTTTTTTAATTTGAGAGCTTCTTTTTCAAAAACATCTACAAAAGCTTTACCAATTATCTTGCGTTTTGCTTCAGGATCCTTCTCTCCAGTAAGCCTGCCTAAAAAAAGATCCTCCGCATTACTACGTATAACTTTAATACCCATATTTTTTGAGAACATCGCCATTACTTGACTACCCTCTTCTTTTCTTAAAAGGCCGTTATCAACGAATACGCATGTTAATTGATCGCCGATAGCAATATTTAATAAAGCTGCAACAACAGAAGAGTCAACTCCGCCAGATAAGCCTAGTAGGACATTATCAGCACCTACTTTCTGGCGTATCTTTGCTATTAAATCTTCTGTTATCGTAGTTGGAGTCCAAGTCTTTTGACATCCACATATTTTTATCACAAACCTTTCAAATATAGCTATACCTTGCTGGGTGTGGGTTACCTCTGGATGAAATTGTAAGCCATAGAATCCCCTATCAACGTCAAACATTCCTGCAATTGGACAAGAATTACTTGAAGCCATGATCTTAAATTTTGGAGGAATTTCTGTAACCTTGTCTCCGTGACTCATCCATACATCAAGCTGGCTACCGTGCTGGATATCAATATTATCTTCAAGACCTTCAAGAAGCGGACTGTGGTTGTGAGGCTTAATTTGAGCAAACCCAAACTCATGAATACTTGAACGCTCAACTGCCCCTCCCAATTGGTTTGCCATTATCTGCATTCCATAGCAAATTCCTAAAATAGGGACTCCTAACTCAAATAAACCCATTGTTACACTCGGAGGCGTTTGACCTGTAGCCGACTCTGGCCCTCCTGCTAATATAATTCCACTTGGCTGATAGTTGATAATTTCATTGATATCCATATCATAAGTATGAATTTCAGAATATACACCAACCTCTCTAACACGTCGGGCTATGAGTTGTGTGTATTGGGATCCAAAATCTAGAATTAGAATTTTTTTTGATTTGATGTTGACCATATTTTTTATCAAAATACCTATCTTTATATTAGACGAGAAACCATAAAGGCTGCAATTCGCAGCCTTTTGTAGAACAACTTAATACAATATAGCAACTATCTGCTTGGATAATTTGGTGCTTCTTTGCTAACAGATACATCATGCACATGACTTTCACTCATCCCTGCCGAAGTAACACGAACAAAAGTCGGCTTAGTTCTCAAGGTATCTATATTAGGGCTACCGGTGTAACCCATAGAAGATCTTACTCCGCCCATCATTTGATGAATTATCGAGGATATAGGACCTTTATACGGTACTCTTCCCTCAATTCCCTCTGGTACAAGCTTTTCAGTCCCTCGAGTTACGTCTTGAAAATATCGATCACTAGATCCAATTGTTTGAGACATGGCAGCCATTGACCCCATCCCTCTGTAGGACTTATAGGTCCGTCCTTCATAGAATTCTATCTCACCTGGAGACTCTTCTGTACCAGCAAACATTGATCCCATCATCACAGAGTGAGCTCCTGCAGCCAAAGCTTTGGCTATATCACCAGAAAATCGAATTCCACCATCGGCAATAATAGGAATATCCTTATTTTTCAAAGCTTCTACAACGTTAGCTATAGCAGTTATTTGTGGAACACCGATACCCGTAACGATTCTAGTAGTACATATAGAACCTGGACCTATTCCTACTTTAACTCCATCGGCTCCTGCTTCAAATAAAGCTATTGCGGCCTCTGCAGACGCTATATTTCCTGCTATAACATCTACTAATGGATATTCAGACTTAATTTTTCGAACGCGATTTATAACATTTAAAGAGTGCCCATGAGCGGTATCAATAATAAGAACATCGACTCCAGCTTTGATTAAAGCGGCAACTCTATCATCTGTATCAGGGCTAGTTCCTATTGAAGCACCTACTCTTAAACAGCCTTGGTCGTCCTTACATGCGTTTGGGTATTTTTCGGCTTTATCTATGTCTTTTACGGTTATTAGACCCCGCAATTCAAATGTGTCACTTACAACTAATATTTTTTCTATCCGATGCTTATGGAGTAGGCTTTTTATTTTATCGGATTTTGCACCCTCGAATACGGTAACTAATTTATCTTTGGGTGTCATAATTGTTGATACAGGTGATTCTAGGCTTGGCTCGAAGCGAACATCTCGTCTCGTGACTATACCAACAAGATTGCCATTTTTTAACACAGGGACGCCAGAGATGTTGTGCTCTGTTGTGAGGGCTACTAGTTCCTTTACAGATGCTGAAGAATCAATAGTTATTGGATCTTTAACGACACCACTTTCATATTTTTTTACGGTACGAACTTCGAGAGCCTGGCTCTCAATAGTCATGCTTTTGTGTATTATCCCGATTCCTCCTTCCTGAGCTAACGCTATAGCTAGCCGAGATTCAGTTACTGTATCCATTGCAGCTGAAACGAGGGGTATATTTAAGGAAATAGATCGTGATAAACGAGTTTTAAGTGAGACGTCTTTTGCAGTTACCTCGGAGTAGCCGGGAACCAATAAGACGTCATCGAAGGTTAGTGCTTCTTCAGCTATTCTTAGCATTTGCTGTGCTTACCTCGTTATAACGATTGTTGACAGTGCTGATTATTACTATAAAAAGCAGAGTATTACTCAAGTAAGCGATCTATTATAAGCTTAACATATAGGAAAAACACTATTTTTTCATATTCGATGGACGAATCACCATTGAGTGATATAAGTGATTAATATTTACATTGACTACGATTGAAAGAAATGGAAAATAAAGAAATGGAAAATAAACTCAATAAATACTCAGTTTCTCAGCTAAATAGACTCTCTCGCCAAACACTAGAATCAAAGTTTCCTTTAATTTGGGTAGAGGGAGAAATATCTGGTTTAATTAAACCAGCTTCTGGTCACTGGTACTTCAAAATGAAGGATAAGTTAGCAACAGTCGATTGTGCAATGTTTCGAGCACAAAACTCTAGGTGTAGCTTTGAACTTAAAAATGGGTCGAATGTTTTAGCTCGATGCAAGGCTACAATTTATGAGGCTAATGGGAAATTCCAATTGATCATTGAGTATCTTGAAGATGCCGGTGCTGGTGCTTTACAAAGAAAATTTGAGGAGTTAAAGCAACAGCTACTAGATGAAGGTTTATTTGATGATAGGCATAAATTAACCATTCCTAGATACCCCAAGAGAATAGGCCTAATAACATCTCCTACTGGTGCTGCCGTACAAGATATTTTATCTATTTTAAGAAGACGATATCCGATAGCTGACATAGAAATTTACCCCAGCATAGTTCAAGGCAAAACATCTGAAGGTGTAAGTGCGGCTCAAGAATTATCAGATAGAATAATCTGTGCGAATAAAAAAAATAGGTGTGATGTGCTCATTCTTTCTCGTGGTGGTGGATCTATCGAAGATTTATGGGCATTTAATGACGAGGCTCTAGCTCACTCCATATATGATAGTTTAATTCCAATTATAAGTGCTATTGGCCACGAAATTGATTTCACCATCGCTGATTTTGTCGCTGACTATAGGGCGCCTACCCCCTCTGCTGCTGCTGAAATAGTTAGCCCCGATATAAATACAATAATTCTTGGTTTAGAAAAAAAACAACACCAACTAGAACGGATTATTCACCGCTTTCTTCAAGCAAGCGATCAGCGAATTGACAGCTTGTATGGTAGGATTAGGAACCCTGTAGACTATCTTTTACATATAAAAGCTCAACTAAAAGGTTTACGATCAAGAGCTTACCAAAGCATCTTAACTAAACTGCATAAAGATTATACTTCTTTAGCCGGTATTGATAGAAGTCTTACTAGATATCATCCACATCAACAGCTGATAAATCTAAGTGATCAAATCAAATCCCTAGAAAAAAAGCTAAAAATTGGGATTTTTAATTCGCTAACTTCCAAACATAAGCAATGGGAAAATAGTCTACGTCTTCTCAATGCGATCAGCCCACTGAATACACTTGAAAGAGGTTACGCAATAATTCTAGATAGCCATCAAAAATTAATTAAAAATATATCTGACCTTAAGTCCGGTGATAAAATTTCTACTAGGCTTTCTGGAGGTGTTATATTTAGTAGTATAGATGAAATTGTATTAGGGGATGATGATGCTAAGTAGGTATATAAGTTTAACAGTAATGATGTTTGCTATTTTTTTAGTTGGGCCTTCTTTGGCTGATGAAAAAAAATCAAAGGTGATGAGTGAGTCATCACAAAATAAATCTTTTATTTGGGATCTGCATGATTTGTATCCGAGCATAGAAAGCTGGCAGTATTCAAGATCTGAAATATCTTCACGCATAGAAAATATACAAAACTGTAAAGGTAAGCTTGGTGATAGTCAGCAAATACTTTCTTCTTGTATGGATCTCATTAATAATATTTATAAAGATTTGTTAAAACTTTATACCTTCGCTTTTTTGGCAAAAGATACTGATTTGGCAAATTCCGAATTTCGAGAAAGATCGTCTTTATCTCAAGCATTGTTAGTTAAATTTGGGGAAGCTACGAGCTTCCTAAATCCAGAATTAGTAGCTATTGGAAATGATGCTTTGAGTGCTTACTTAAAGAACTCTTCAGAGTTAAAAGACCATGATTTCTATATCCTAAATACTCTACGGCAATCGAAATATATACTTTCTATAAAAGAAGAATCAGTCATTGCCTCTCTTCAAGCTACAATGAATACAGCATCGAGTGCTTATGAAGTGCTCACTAATGCAGAGATACCCTGGCCAGAAGTAACTCTATCAGATGGGAAAAAAGTAAGACTTGACCCGTCTGGTTATAGTTCATCTAGACGTTCGCCTGATCGTGATGATCGAAAGTTAGTATTTAATAAATTTTGGAAAACTTTTCAAGAGTACAAGCAAACCTTAGCTGTCACTTTAGAAGGCCAAGTAAAAAACGATGTCACTATGGCAAAGATAAGGGGTTATGACTCTTCTCTGGAACAGGCTTTATCAGAAGATAATATTCCAAAAGAGGTTTATGAGTCGCTTGTTTCGTCAGTAAATAAAGGGCTGCCAAGCCTTCATAGGCTTATAAAGCTGCGTCAACGTATGCTTGGACTATCCACATCAGAATATTATGATATTTATCCCTCTGTAATCTCTATGGATAAAAAATATAGTCTTGAAGATTCAAAGCTATTAACTATAAAAGCACTTAAGCCACTAGGTGAGGGTTATGTAAAAATGCTATCTCAGGCCCTCGATAAGAATTGGATGCATGTCTATCCAAAACAAGGTAAGAGGAGTGGAGCTTATGTAATGGGAGCAGCATACGACGTCCATCCATATGTTCTCCTTAATTATGATGGAACATTAGAATCAGTTAGTACTTTTATGCATGAGTGGGGTCACGCTATGCACTCATTATTAGCTAACGAGGCGCAGCCATTTACAAAGGCCGATTACTCAACCTTTATAGCCGAAATTGCATCTACTGCTAATGAAATACTACTCTTTGATTACTTGAGAAAAAATAGTGGTAACGACCAAGAGCGGCTATATTTTTTATTTAAAGAGCTTTCTCAAATTAGGGGCACTTTCTTCCGACAAACACAATTTGCCGAATTTGAATTAGCTATGCATAAGCTGATAGAAGAAGGTAAAGCTCTATCTGCCGACAAGCTTGATAGTATGTATGGAGAAATACTTGATCGTTATTATGGGCATAACGAGGGTATCATGAATATCGATAATCTATATAAAGTTGAGTGGGCGTATATACCGCATTTCTATAGAAATTTTTACGTTTATCAGTATGCAACATCGATCTCTGCTGCATATTTTCTTACGGACAAGATTCTCAAAAAAGACAAAGGAGCACAAAAAAGATTGATTGATATCCTTAAAGCTGGCGGCTCAGATTATCCTTACAATATACTTATTAATGCAGGGGTAGATATGTCTTCGGATAAAGTTTACGCAGCTGTAATAAGTAGGATGGATGATCTCATGGATGAAGTCGAATCAATCCTCGACAAGTAAACAAATAAAAACTTTGTAGGAGTGGTTTAATGGTGGCCACCCTTGTCAGCCTTGCCCAGCACACAACTTTTTCACTACCGTTGCTCCCTTCCGGGCCTGGCGGGATTTGCGAAAAGCCATTGCGAGGGACCAACAAGGGTCGCCATAAAACTACAGATCTTAAGCAGCAATCTAATAAAGCCTATCTTAACAAAAAATCTTTGCCGTATTTAAATAAACCTGCATTATAATGCTTTTTAGGTAATCTATTATGTTCGGTTAACAGGAGTATTTCAATGTGGTTCTTTTAACAGGAGCCTGATTTCATGCTGGCATCCTTTCAATTCATTCCTTAACATGAAGCATTGAATAATGTTAATTGGTTTTTTACTAGATTTTGATATTCGGACTTATTATGTATGATGAAATAAAGTTTAAGCACAGGCAGCTAAATTTTTTACTTATGATTTTATTCCTTAGTTTAATAGTTGGATGTAGCAAGGGGCAAAATAACGTAACTACAGGAAATTTAACAGGCATACTGCATTGGGGAAATGGTACTGATCCTCAGGAACTAGACCCTCATATTGTTACCGGTATTCCAGAGCACCATATTTTAAATGCTCTTTTAGAGGGCTTGGTTGCTAAAGATACTAAGACATTAGAGCCTATACCTGCAGTCGCTAAAGAATGGAGTATTAGCAAAGATAAGAAAACCTATACTTTTAAAATACGTGAATCAGCATTATGGTCAAACGGAGATCCTTTAACAGCTCATGATTTTGTTTGGTCTTGGTGGAGGGCTTTGCAGCCAAAATTAGGCAACCAGTATGCGTATATGTTGTTTCCAATCGAAAATTCTGAGAATTACGCTAAAGGAAAAATTAGCGATTTTTCTTTAGTTGGCGTCAAAGCCTTGGATGACCAAACTTTACAAGTTAAACTTTCTAATCCAACCCCATATTTTTTACAGCTTTTAGATCACTACAGTATGTATCCGCTTCATAAAGCTACTATTGAAAAGTTTGGCAAAGCCCATGAAAGAGGAACACTTTGGACACGCCCAGGAAATTTTATAGGAAATGGGCCCTTCATACTAAAAGAATGGCGACTTTTTAAATCCATAGATGTTATAAAAAATCCTATTTATTGGGATGCAAAAAAGGTCAAACTAAATGGAATAAGATTTCATCCAATAGAAAATGTAACAACAGAAGAAAGAATGTTTCGTCTAGGTCAGCTGCACAAAACCTCAAGTATTCCCATCGATAAAGTCAAAACCTATAAAAAAAATAAACCTGCCTTACTAAAAATCTATCCATATCTTGGTAATTATTTTTATAGATTTAATACAGCGGTAGCTCATCTCAGCGACAAACGTGTTAGGCGAGCGCTAGCTATGAGTATTAACAGAAAGGAACTAACGGAAAGAGTGACAAAGGGTGATGAGTCGCCAGCTTACACCTTCACTCCACCTGGTACTCTTGGATACTTTGCTAGAAACGGGTTCGGTTTTAATCCGTCTCTAGCTAAAAATCTAATGTCTGAAGCAGGATATCCAGCTGGAAAGGGATTCCCTGTTACCGAGTTGCTATACAACACATCAGAAGGTCACCGAAAAATTGCAGTAGCTATTCAGCAGATGTGGAAAAAGCATTTAGGTATTAATATTGTACTAGTTAATCAGGACTGGAAAGTATATTTAGATTCCGTTAATACCGGTAACTATGCTATTGCTAGAGCTGGATGGATAGGTGACTATATAGATCCAAATACATTTCTTGATATGTGGGTAACAGATGGAGGAAATAATCGCACTGGTTGGTCAAATAGGCATTATGATGATTTGATATCCAAGCAAGCTCCAATTTCTTCTAGCAAGTCAGAGAGATATAAGATTATGGCCGAAGCTGAACAAATTTTACTTAACAATATGCCAATTATTCCTATTTATATCTATAACAGTAAAAGCTTGGTTCATCCTAGCGTTAAGGGTCTGGAGCCAAACATATTAAATTATGTTCTTTATAAAAATATCTTTTTAGATCCAGTGACTGCAAATCAAGAGATGGACTAATGCTTTACTTCACCTTTAATAGGTTGCTTCAATCGATCCCCGTATTACTAATTGTTGTTACCGCAACCTTTTTTTTGGTACGAGCAGCTCCTGGAGGCCCATTTAGTGCAGAAAAAAATGTTCCTCCTGAAGTAGTTAGGGCTCTAGAAGCTCAATATGACTTAGATCAATCAATATGGCAGCAATATATAAGCTATATTGGTGACTTGCTGCATGGTGATTTAGGCCCCTCTTTTCGTTATCCTGGACGTACCGTAAATGAACTCATTAAAGTAGGATTACCTGTTACTGCAGAATTAGCCCTATATGCGATGCTACTAGCTGTTTTTATTGGTGCTAGTGCGGGAATATATGCGGGTCTTCGACCTAACTCACTACATGATTATCTACCTATGTCGATCTCTATGGTCGGTATATGTATACCCTCTTTTTTAATGGGCCCTCTTCTAGTTCTCTTTTTTGGTATTTATATGGAGTGGCTACCAATCTCTGGTTGGGGGAGCTCTCCTGGAGACAAAATATTACCCACCTTAACTTTAGGTTTAGGTTATGCGGCATTTATTGCAAGACTGAGTCGTGGTGGGATCCTAGAAGTGATGACAAAAGATTATATTCGAACAGCTAAGGCCAAAGGATTACCTGTTAGCGTCATAGTTTTAAAACATGCTCTCCGAGGAGGCTTAATACCTGTTGTAGCTTTTTTAGGCCCAGCTTTTGCTGGGCTGCTTAGCGGGTCCTTTGTTGTAGAAACAATCTTTCAAATACCTGGGCTTGGCAGATTCTATGTTCAAGCAGCCTTTAATAGAGACTATACAATGATTTTAGGGACAACTATATTTTTTGCCACACTTATTATTATGTTCAATTTACTGTCAGATGTTATTGCTGTTTGGCTTGACCCAAAGCTTCGTCAACAATATAGGTCAGATAAATAAATGCTTGGGTCGATAAAACATAAAGAAAATAACACTTTGCATTCAAGCTCTCCAAGAAAAGAGGGAGGCTCTCTATGGAGCGACGGATGGCGTCGTCTTAAAAGGAATAAGTTAGCTATAGCGAGCTTAATTATTCTCGTATTTTTTTGTATTACTGCATTTCTGACTCCAATGATTGCTCCTTATGGTTATGAAGAGCAAGATCTTTTATTGGGAGCATCTCCGCCGTCACTTGATCATTGGCTGGGTACTGACATTTTTGGCCGAGATATGTTGACAAGAATAATGTATGGAAGCCGTATATCTCTTGCAGTTGGCTTTATAGCTAGTGCTGTAGCTGTTTTTATTGGAGTACTATGGGGCACTATTGCAGGATACTCTGGAGGTAAAATAGATTCATTTATGATGAGAACTGTAGATATACTATATGCATTACCATTTATGATTTTTATAATACTACTTATGGTTATTTTTGGTAGAAATATACTACTTTTATTTCTAGCGATAGGTGCAGTGGAGTGGCTTACAATGGCGCGTATTGTACGTGGACAAGTATTAGCGCTTAAGCAGCAAGATTTTATTGAAGCTGCTATTTCACTAGGGTTATCGCATTGGACGATAATTCATCGACACTTGGTTCCCAATGTCCTTAGTCCAGTCATTGTATATACGACACTAACTATACCGAGTGTAATGTTACTTGAAGCTTTTTTAAGCTTCCTAGGTCTAGGAATACAGCCCCCCGAAAGCTCTTGGGGTCTGCTAATCTCATATGGCGTTGAAACTATGGAAGAATATCCATGGCTTATAATTTTTCCTGGATTATTTTTATCTATCACATTATTTTCGTTAAATTTTCTTGGTGACGGATTACGAGATGCTCTTGATCCAAGAGCATCAAAGGACTAAATCCTAAGAAATAGTATAATTAATGCATTTTCTACTTTAATTTTTTAAAATACTGATTAATAAGCGATAAATATAAATGTATTTACTTTCAGTTAAACATTTAACCGTTCACTTTCATACCCGAAACGGTATTATCAGGGCGGTTGATGATGTCAGCTTTGATGTAGGTAGCGGGGAAACATTAGCGATAGTTGGTGAGTCGGGTTCAGGAAAATCAGTAGCTGTATATAGCTTGCTT
>CAZSMR010000035.1:0-7264 GCA_964608185.1 uncultured Porticoccus sp.
GATATACAGTTCCGCCATACTACGATTCCTTGATAGGTAAAATTATAACTCGCGGTAAGGATAGAGGTGGTGCTCTTTCTCGGATGGTCAGCGCACTAGACGAACTTCATATAGAGGGCATACAAACGAATATTAGCCTTCAGAGAGATTTAGCTTCTGACAAAGAGTTCCAGAAAGGCAGTGTAAATATACATTATCTTGAAAAAAAACTAGGACTATAGAGGGATTTTTCAGAGCTCTTCAGTGTAAATTTCCTTACAATTTCATCTCAAATTTCCTAATATTTAGAACATTTTTTTAAGTATAGTAAGGAATTTATTGACTAAGATTAATGACTGGTATGAAATACATATCGTTGATTTAATGCCAATGTTGATAGGGGCTTCAAACTTTGATAAAAATTGGGCGTCACAAGATTCAAAGTAGGGTCATATTAGCTCCAATGGCAGGCATTACTGACCTTCCATTTCGTAATTTGTGTAAGAAGCTAGGCGCGGGTCTGGCTACATCAGAGATGTTAACGTCTGATACTTCTCTTTGGGGAAGCCGAAAAAGTATGCAGAGATTGATTTCTAAAAATGAAATTTCACCTAGATCCGTTCAGCTAGCTGGAAGTGTTCCGGAAATATTGGCAGCGGCGGCAAAGAAAAATGTAGAATTGGGTGCTGAAATTATTGACATAAATATGGGCTGCCCGGCGAAAAAAGTTCTTAAAAGAGCTGCAGGATCAGCATTACTTCAAGATGAAAACCTCGTCGCAAGAATTCTAAATTCTGTTGTTTCAGCTGTAGATGTTCCTGTGACGTTAAAAATTCGCACGGGATGGAGTAAAGAGAACCGAAATGCTTTAACAATTACTCGAATTGCTGAAGATGCTGGAATAAAGGCATTAGCAGTTCATGGCCGAACGCGTGAGTGTCGATTTTTAGGAAACGCAGAATATGACACTATTGCATCTGTAGTAGAGGCATCGTCAATTCCAGTATTTGCAAATGGTGATATATCATCACCTCAAGATGCAAAATATGTACTGGATTATACTGGTGCCGCAGCAGTCATGGTTGGTCGATCAGCTCAAGGAAATCCATGGATATTCAATCAAATCAATCACTACCTTGAACGAGGGTTCGTTCTAAAACAACCATCAAAGAGTGAAGTAGTAGCTGCAATTAGCTCCCATATTAAGGATATACATAGACATTACGGTGAATATCTAGGGGTCAGAATTGCCCGTAAACATATAGGCTGGTACGTTAATAACTTATCAAATTGTAAAGAATACCGGCGTCAATTTTTCCAATTGGATAACTCTGAACAGCAAATGCAAAGTCTGTATGATTTTTTTACCTCAACAAAAATTACTTGGAATAAAGTAGCATGAGTGGCATCGATAAAAAGCAAGTAGCATTAAAAATTAATCCCAAAAAACCAGATGCCCATAAACATGAATCTGTTAAGAAGTGCCTTGTACACGCACTTGATGAATATTTTAATTCTATTGGGGACCAAACTACTCATGACCTTTACAGCCTAGTTATTAAAGAAGTGGAAGCAACATTACTAGAGGCCACACTAGCTTTTACTAATAAAAACCAAAGCAAAGCAGCTGAAGTACTGGGCCTTAACCGCGGAACATTAAGAAAAAAACTTAAGGAGTATAGTCTTTTATAGTCCGCTACTCGCAACAAAAAAACCATTAACGAGAATATTATGAATGATCTACGTAAAGTCTCACGTGCTCTGATCAGTGTATCTGACAAAACTGGAATAGTTGAGTTTGCTCGATCACTCAGCCTCAAAGGAGTTGAAATTTTGTCTACTGGGGGGACCTTCCGTTTAATTAAAGAGAATGGCATCAAAGTTCGTGAAGTTTCAGATTATACTGGGTTTCCAGAAATGATGGATGGAAGGGTAAAAACACTTCACCCTAAAATTCATGGAGGGATACTCGGCCGTCGAGGAATTGACGATAAAGTAATGGCTGCTCATGAAATCTTAGAAATAGATATGGTAGTGGTTAATCTTTATCCTTTTGCCGCTGCTGTAGCTGACCCAGATTGCGATTTAGCTACCGCTATTGAAAACATAGATATCGGAGGACCAAGTATGGTTAGATCCGCAGCCAAAAATCATAAGGATGTCACCGTAGTTGTTAGTACTCAAGACTATGGTATGGTTTTACAAGAGCTGGATAATCAATCTGGCTGTACATCTTACGAGGCTCGCTATAGTTTAATGATAAAAGCATTCGAGCATACTGCTGCCTACGATGGTATGATTGCTAGCCACTTTGGTGTTTGCAATGCTAAAAACGAAAAATCTAGTTTTCCTAATACATTTAATATGCAGTTTGTTAAAAATCAAGAAATGAGATACGGAGAGAACCCTCATCAAAAGGCAGCGTTTTATATAGAAAGAGATACAACTGAATCTAATGTTTCCACAGCACTGCAAATTCAAGGAAAAGAGCTCTCATACAATAACATAGCTGATACAGACGCTGCACTGGTGTGTGTGAGGCAATTTGATCAGCCTGCCTGCGTCATTGTTAAACATGCTAATCCTTGTGGTGTAGCAGTAGCGAGCAATATTAACGCGGCATATGATTTGGCTTTTAGTACTGACCCAGAATCTGCTTTTGGTGGAATTATCGCATTCAATCGAGATCTTGATGAAGAAACTGCAGCAGCTATTTGTGAGCGGCAATTTGTTGAGGTTATTATCGTTCCGAGTGTTTCAGACGCAGCAAAGCTTATAATTTCTAGTAAGAAAAATGTTCGACTTTTGGTCTGTGGAAAGTGGGAGCAAGAAGTATCTTCAGGGTTTGATTTCAAACGAGTCAGCGGTGGACTGCTGATACAAGACAAAGACAATACGATGATAACTCGCTCAGACCTAAAGGTGGTCACTAAAAGAATTCCGACTGACGAAGAATTTGAAGAAATGATTTTTGCTTGGAAAGTAGCAAAAATGGTTAAATCTAACGCTATTGTATACACAAAGAAAAATAGAACTATAGGTGTTGGTGCGGGCCAAATGAGCAGAATAAATTCAGCACGGATTGCTGGAATAAAAGCTGAGCATGCAGGTCTTGAGGTTAAGGGTTCTATTATGGCTTCCGACGCGTTCTTTCCTTTTAGAGATGGTATTGATAATGCAGGGAAAGAAGGAATTAGCTGCGTTATTCAACCTGGTGGCTCTATTCGTGACGAAGAGGTAATTGCTGCTGCTGATGGGTATGGTATGGCAATGGTCTTCACAGGAATAAGGCATTTCCGTCACTAAAAATAACCTTGCTTTGAGGAATTAGTATCCATGGACATCTTAATAATTGGATCTGGTGGACGAGAACATGCTTTAGCATGGAAGATCGCTCAAAATACTGAGGTCAAGAAGGTCTATGTAGCACCCGGTAACGCTGGTACCGCACTGGAAAACAAAATAATAAACATAGTGATAGATCCAAACAATTTTATGGAGTTAGCTGTTTTTGCTGAAGACCATCAAGTTACTTTAACTATTGTTGGACCTGAGCAACCACTTGTAAACGGGATTGTAGATTTTTTTTTGGAGCGCAATCTAAAAATTATTGGTCCCACTAAAAAAGCTGCGCAGTTAGAAGGATCGAAATCTTTTGCAAAAGATTTTCTTGCTAGACATAACATTCCCTCTGCTGAATATCAAAAATTTACAGAAATAGATCCTGCAATTGCTTATCTTAAAACAAAAAATATTCCTATCGTAATCAAGGCTGATGGCCTAGCTGCTGGCAAAGGGGTTGTTATTGCCACAACAGCTGATCAAGCAAATCAAGCTGTTTATGACATGCTAGAGGGTAATGCTTTTGGTGAAGCAGGCCATCGCATCGTCATAGAAGAATTCTTAGCTGGTGAAGAAGCAAGCTTTATCGTTATTGTAGATGGAAAAAATATATTACCAATGGCAACTTCGCAAGACCATAAGGCTCGTGATAATGGTGACAGTGGTCCAAATACTGGAGGTATGGGAGCTTACTCTCCAGCACCTGTTGTTACCGCTGAAATTTATGATCGTGTTATGAAGGAGGTAATTAAGCCAACAGTTTTAGGCATGGCCGAAGAGGGTAACGTCTATACAGGATTTCTTTATGCCGGCTTGATGATCATGCCAGATGGATCTCCTAAGGTAATTGAATATAACTGTCGCTTTGGTGACCCAGAAACACAACCTATAATGATGCGCCTCAAGTCAGACCTGCTTGCTCTATGTAATGCGGCGCTAGATAAAAAATTAGACACGTATAATATTGAATGGGATCCTAGGCCAGCACTGGGTGTTGTGATTGCTGCAGGTGGGTATCCTCATAAATACGATACAGGTGATGTAATATCTGGTATTCCTAATAAACCATCAGATACTAAAAAGATTTTTCATGCGGGAACATCTCTTATTAATGGGAAGGTTACTACTAGTGGCGGTAGAGTTCTGTGTGCTGTTGGTATGGGAGACAACATAACTGATGCACAAAAAAAAGCATACCAGCTGACTAACAAAATTTATTGGGATAACTGTTTTTTTCGAGACGATATCGGCTATCGTGCAATCAAAAGAGAACAATAATTTTATGGTGGATAATGCTCTGTTAGCACTTCATGCTGAGTAATGTAGAGTTTCTATTTTTCTAAATTTTCTGCTTCAGTTTAGATAACCATATATCTAGTCCTTGGGCATTTAATTTAAAATCCAGCTCTAATAACTCTCCCATCATATCGATATCGCAATTTGGCAAAGCTTCTAATATGTAAGCTAATGTCATTTTTTTTAACGCAAGATATATTTTACTCTCTCTATCTGATTCAAAGCGTAATTTATAGGCAATTTTTCTGTAAGACTCAATTTGCTTTGTGAGCATACAAGCTTTTTTTTCAGGAGCTCTTACAGCACCGAAGTGGGTCAGGAAGAATTGCTTAGGTCTATAACTCATCATCAGATTTATAGAGGTTATTAGTTTATCTGGATCAAACTGCACTGGTGAGGTTGTAGGTACAATAACTCGGTGTGGCTCATTGCCCATTAGCTCATAAGAAATCCCAAATGTATCTCCAGAGAACCATCCTTGACTGACGTGATCCCAAATACAAAAATGATGATCTGCGTGCCCAGGTGTATCGCGAAACTCTAAAACTCTCTTTTTCAGATAGAGTTTATCTTTATCTTTCATAATGAGTATTCGATCTTCGGAAACTGGAACAATTTCGCCATAAAATTGTGTAAATCTTTTTTCTCCATAAACTGCTTTAGAGCCGGCAATCAGCTTATCTGGATTGACCATATGTCGTGCACCTTTAGGGTGTATGACTAGACGGGACTTATGATATTTTTTTATCAACACCCCGGCCCCACCTGCATGATCTAGGTGTACATGGGTTGGTATTATATATTTTACCGTTTCGTCACCTAAACCCAATGAACGAAGAGCTTCATCGATGCCATCTGCTGTATAAGTAGTTCCAGTCTCTATAATCGCTACTTCATCTCCTTCAATCATTAGGTAACAACATGCGTTACCTGGACAGATATAGCGAGCGTCAATACTGTAAATACCATCATTTAGGTTTGTATACTTATCAATCATCATTTAAACATCTAGCTACATTGATTTGAATTTTGATATGATACCTTAACTTTACACACAAATTTGGCAATATTTATGAGTTCAAGGCATCGATCAGCTATTGATAATTTTATATCTCAAGTAGACATAGCTCTGAAAACAATAACACTGTCCAATCCGCCACATAATCGTCCATCTCCAGCAAAAGCTACTGAAATGGCGGAATTGTCAGAATCAGAAAAGCATCAATCTGCAGCATTGATGAGAGTTAACCATACAGGAGAGGTTTGTGCCCAGGCACTTTACCAAGGGCAAGCTCTAACAGCAAAGCTAGCTACTGTTAGAAAAAAAATGGAGTATGCAGCAATAGAGGAGACAGATCATCTGGCTTGGTGCCGGGAACGTGTTTTTCAGCTAGGAGAACGGCCCAGCGTGTTTAACCCTATTTGGTATGCTATGTCTTTTGGCCTTGGCGCTGCAGCAGGAGCAATAAGTGATAAGCTCAGTTTAGGATTTGTTGCGGCAACAGAAGATCAGGTTTGCGAACATTTGAACCTTCATTTAGAGAAATTGCCATCTATAGATATTAAAAGTCGCGCAATTGTTACCCAAATGCTTGCGGACGAAGCATCTCATGCAGAACAGGCGTTAGATGCTGGCGGTGCTAAGTTTCCTTTACCTGTCAAAATTTTGATGACCTCAGTATCAAAGACTATGACGAAAATTAGCCATTTTATTTAAGATTTTCTTCAAGTTTTTTTTGAGTATCAACTACCACATCTGTAATTTTATCTTTCAACCATCTATGGACAGGAGACTTGATCGTTCTAGTATGCTGTACAAGAACTATAGGTATAGTGGTATCAAAATCTAACTCTTTTGGATATGACTTACGTACCACCCCGTAGGTAGCCCCATCCGTTTTCAAGTCGTTCATTGTACCCATCATCAAGGAATCAGTTGCCCAGAGAACATTCAATGCTGTCATGAGCTGGGCTGTTACCATAGCTTTTTTTCTCTCTTGACCCTTAGACTTAAGCTGTGCATCGAAACGTGTTTGTTGTGTTGTATCGCCAGATGGTGATCGAAGAAGTGCATATTGAACAAATGGGTACTCCAGCATTTCATTTAGTTTTAGTTGCTCTCTTCCTGCCAAAGGATGTCCAGTGCGCATCCAGACAGCTGGCGTAAAGTGCCCTAAACCAGTCTCATGATATTCTTCAGAGTATGCACGCCCGATCTCAATAGCGAAATCTAAGTCGCCTTTCTCAAGCCCCGCAGCCTTAATATCAATATTTTCTCCCACTAATCTAATAGTCATTAGTGGGGCCTCCTTAATTAAATTTTGAGTAAGTGCTGGCATCACCTGAACAGCTATAAATTCAGCGCACATAATATAAATTTCACCTTCGTATGTAGCAGGATCAAACTCATTTTTCGCCATCATACTTGTTATAGATGAAAGAACGAGGGGAAGCTGTTTTTTTAATTCTACAGCTCTTGGGGTAGGCGATAAGCCTCTACCACTTCTAACAAACAATGGATCATCGAACGTTTCGCGTAAACGATGTAATGTCTTGCTCATTGCGGGCTGTGTGATAAACAAACGTTCAGCAGCTTTAGTGACACTCTCTTCTTCCAAGAGGTGCTGCAAGGCAACCAGTAAGTTCA
>CAZSMR010000035.1:7364-10502 GCA_964608185.1 uncultured Porticoccus sp.
GACCTTGGGATATTTTAACTATTAGATTTAGCTATTTTAAAAGAATGTGTGATTTCAACACCACCATTCCTCAGCATGATGGAAGCGGAACAATATTTTTCAGCAGATAATTTGACTGCGTTACGGACTATATTTTCTTTAATATTAGCTCCTGATACTAAAAAATGAAGGTGTATTTTAGTAAATACCGCGGGAATTTCTTTAGCTCTAGTTGCTTCCACTTCAACTGTACATTCTATAAAATTTTGATGGCCTTTCTTTAAAATATACACCACATCGAAAGCTGCGCAACCACCCATACCCATTAATATCATTTCCATAGGACGCGGGCCTGAATTTTTTCCACCATGTTCTGGAGGTCCATCCATAAGAACTGTATGCTTTGACTCAGATTCAGCTATAAATTTAGCTTCTCCATTCCATGAAATTTTTGCCTTCATAACATTACATAACCTTGAGCAATTTTAGTCTAATATCAAGCAAACATTTCGGATAATTTTAATCCTGGATTATCAGCACGCATAAATATTTCACCCACCAGAAAGGCATTTACTTTAAATTCTCTCAATGTAGCTACATCCTTAGGAGTCAAAATACCACTTTCCGTAATGATAATTCTATCTTTTGGTATTTTATTCAACAGATCAATGGTCGTTTGAATGTTGGTATCAAACGTGTGCAAATTACGGTTATTGATACCAATCATGGGATTATCGATCAAAAGAGCTCTCTCTAGTTCTTCCTCGTTGTGCACCTCAACTAAAATATCTAATCCAAGCTCTAAGGAAATCTCATGCAGCTCCTCGAGAGTTTTTTGGTCCAAAGCTGCAACAATGAGCAGTACACAATCAGCACCCAAAACATAGGACTCATAAATCTGATATGGGTCAATCAAAAAGTCCTTTCGTAGCACTGGTAGTGAAGTTATATTTCTGGCTATTTTTAAATAATCATCTGAGCCTTGAAAATATTTACTTTCTGTCAAAACCGATAAGCAGGCAGCTCCTCCTTGTTGATAGCTGTATGCAATCTGAGCAGGATCAAAGTTTTCTCTTATAACACCTTTACTCGGAGAAGCTTTTTTTATCTCTGCAACAACCGCAGGGGATCCATCCTTAATTTTTGCTGATAGGGCACCAGAAAAACTCCTCAATTCTCTATTTTTTAAATCCCCGAAACATCGATTCTTTAGCTCTGCCAGTGATATATTTTTTTGACGACTGGCCACTTCTTCGACCTTATTAATAATAATTTTTTTTAATACTGTTGGAGTTTCCAATACTGAATCCATTAAGTCAGGTTAATTGAAGCAATGCGTAAACGAAGCAAGCTCTGATATTTTTTCCTTCGCTAATCCACTACCAATAGAATCTTGGGCCAATATAACCCCTTCTTCTAGATTTTCTGCTATCCCAGACACATAAAGAGCTGCTCCAGCATTAAGGGCTATCATATCAGATGCAGCTTCAATTTTGGATGAAAAGACATGCTGTTTGCTTAGTGCAGATTTTATTATTTCTAAACTCTCTTTTGAATTAGCAACTTTTAGCTCTTTAAGATCACCTTTTTTCATTCCGAAATTTTCTGGACTAATAGTGTATTCGGAAATCCTATTATTTTTCAGTTCTGCTACCCAGGTATTAGAAGATATACTAATTTCATCTAAACCATCCTCCGAGTGAACAACAAAAACATGCTTACCACCCAGCTCTTTCATCACTTCTGCTATTGGTCGAAGCCATTGTTTATCATAGACGCCTAATACCACATTAGGAACATTTGCAGGATTTGTTAGTGGTCCCAATAAATTAAAGATAGTGCGAACACCTAACTCTTTACGAGGACCAACCGCATGCTTCATAGCTGCATGATGATTTATGGCAAACATGAACCCGACACCAACCTCTTTAACGCAAAGAGCTATCTGTTGAACTGATAAATCTAGATTTACCCCAGCATATTCTAATAAATCTGCACTACCACTTTTACTACTAACGCCACGGTTTCCATGTTTAGCAATATTAGCGCCTGCGGCTGCAGCGACAAAAATACTTGCCGTGGATACATTAAATATACCAGCGCTGTCACCTCCTGTTCCAACTATATCAACCAAATTTTCACTACTTATATTTAATGGTATAGATAATTCACGCATTACTTGAGCAGCCCCAATAATCTCATCTACAGTTTCACCCTTAATACGCAGTCCAACCAAAAATCCACCGATCTGTGCGTCAGTAGCCTTACCAGACATAATTTGCATCATCACTTCACGCATTTCATTGACTTGCAGATCATGCCCGTTCAAAACTACGTTAACTGCTTTTTTTATATCCATAACGACCTTTAATATTTTAAAAAATTTTCTAGCAAATCATGTCCTCTTAGAGTGAGTATTGACTCTGGGTGGAACTGGACTCCCTCAACTGGAAAATCTCTGTGTCGAAAACCCATGATTTCATCAATTTCACCTGACGGTTTTTGTGTCCAAGCAGTTTCCTCGAGACAGCTAGGTAAACTTTTGCGTTCCACAATTAACGAATGATAGCGTGTAGCCTCAAAGGGACTGGGAAGGCCTCTAAAAACTCCTTGGTTATTATGGTAGATAGGTGACGTTTTTCCGTGCATTACATTTCTAGCTCGAACAATATTTCCACCGAAAGCCTGAGCAATACTCTGATGGCCCAGACAGATTCCCAAAATAGGAATTTTTCCAAAAAATCGATTAATCGTAGCGACAGAAATTCCTGCCTCGTTTGGGGTACACGGACCAGGTGAAACAACTATTTTCTCAGGATTCATGCAATCTATTTCATCGAGCGTTAATTCATCATTTCTTATCACCTGAACATCAGCTTTTAGTTCGCCCAGATATTGCACTACGTTATAGGTAAATGAATCATAATTATCGATCATTAAAATCATAGCCAAACCACCTTAAACAACTAAATCAACAGCACGAAAAATAGCGCGTGCTTTATTTATGGTTTCTTTCCATTCTAATTCTGGTATGGAATCTGCTACGATTCCAGCTCCTGCTTGCACGTAAAGTTTTTCATCTTTAATAATTGCTGTTCTAATAGCTATAGCAGTATCCATATTACCGTTCCAAGAAATATACCCTACAGCTCCTCCATA
>CAZSMR010000036.1:0-5323 GCA_964608185.1 uncultured Porticoccus sp.
ATCTTGCATACAAACAAGGGTCATTCGGTTTAAGAGCACTTTATGCACAATGGGATCTTGATGATGACATTGAAAGTGTTAAAGCTGGTGCTGATGAGCAAGAAGGTTGGTATATTGAACCATCTTTCCAGCTCACCAAAAAGTTAGGTGTTTTCGCACGCTTCAATGAGTACGATAACACTGCTGGTGGAAGTCAAAATTCACAAAAAGAGCAACTTGATATTGGATTTAATTACTACATACATCCGCGCGTTGTTCTTAAAGCTGACTACTTCGATCAAGATAATGACAGTGGAGATGAATACAAAGGCTACAATTTAGGTGTAGGCTACGATTTCTAGTATCATTATTAGTATGTTAAAAAATATGAAAATGTATTTTTTTGAAATAACTAGAATAAAGAGGGTCACATTCGTGACTCTCTTTTTTCTATTTCTGTGTATTTTTTCTGTAAGCTCAAATAAAGCTCATAGTGCGGTATATCAAACAACGTCTGAATTTTTAAGCGAGAATTTTAGTGAACCGCCATCTAAAGCAGAGTCACTTTGGCTTACTCCAGAATTAAAAAAACTATCTACTGAAATCCTTGGACGCCAAGTCAGAGGAATGCGCACTAGATATTACAGTGAAGGCCAGAAGACAGCTTGGATAATGGAAGAGATTGGAAAAGAAAGACCCATAACTGTGGGTGTCGTGGTAAACGGCACTATTGAAGATTTTCATATTGAGCATGTGAAAGTTTTAGCCTTTAGAGAGTCTCGTGGATGGGAAGTTCGCTATCCGTCATTTACGAATCAGTATAAGAATGTAAAAATGACACCTGACTATGAATTGGATCAGAATATTGATGGTATTACGGGTGCTACTTTATCGGTATGGGCATTAAATAAAATAGCCAGACTCGCCTTATTTTATCACCAACAGGTGTTAGTTCTTAATTAACACTTAATCAATATGTACTGTATTCCCCAACAGGAAAGTTACATTTGAAATCCAAACTTAAAGATAAAATTTCTTTTAATTTACGATGGCATCGACGAATTGGTTTGTCGGTAATGATTGTATTAGTCTTTCTCTCGATTACAGGAATACTTTTAAATCATTCACCGGCTGCAGGTCTAAGCAAAAAAATACTAAGCACGGAGTGGCTACTAAGCTGGTATGGTTTCGAAACAGTCTCACTATCAGGTTTTAAAGTTAGAGAGCAATGGATTAACCACCCAGGAGATCGTGAGTTATTTTTAAATGGCATGCCAGTTGCCAGTTGTTCTCCACCTCTTTTAAATGCAACATCCACAAAAGATTTTTTGGTCGCTTTATGTAAAGATGAATTAGTTATTCTTAACTATGATGGAATATTCATAGAGAAAATTAATACATTAAGTGGCTTGCCAGAATACACAACTAATCTAAAATACTTAAATAACACACTATTAATTAAATCTAAGAACGAAATTTTGTCTTTAGATCCTAATACACTTGAAATTTCTCCCAGTAAATTAAAGGTAGAGAGCTGGCCTCTTCCTTTATCTCTTCCACCAACTATAGTAGAAAAACTTAAGCAAAACTCTCAATTACCAGGAATATCTTTAGAAACAGTTATATTAGATTTACATAGTGGTCGATTTTTTGGTGACGCAGGTGTCCTATTTGTTGACTTTATGGGCCTCACAGTTGTATTTTTAGCCATGACTGGCCTCTATGCTTGGCTTGCGAAGCGTCGTAAGAAGCAAGCGAAGCGCCGTAAGAAGCTCGCGAAACGTCTTAGAAAAGAAATTAACAATACATTATAAATTTATAATATATTTTATAGGCCATTGCCAATTTAAAGAATTCCTTATAATATTCTATTGTAGAGGTAGCAATTAGCTGCCTTTTTTCGTTTTTAGGTTTGCCAAGCAATATATTTTTTATACTACAGTGCAACAGGAAAAACATGACCAGCAATGCATTAATGAACAACTATGGCGTCAGAAAAATTACCTTATGCAAAGGTGATGGATCTTGGGTTTGGGATATTAACGGCAAACGTTATTTAGATGCGGTATCTGGGATAGCAGTTTGTGGCCTAGGTCATGCTCATCCCGCTATTACAGAGGCTTTATTTAATCAAGCCCAAAAAATTGTACATTGCTCCAATCTTTATAATATTCAAGCACAAGAATCTTTAGCTGAAAAACTTAAGCAAATATCTGGTATGGAGAAGTTATTTTTTAGCAATTCTGGTGCCGAAGCAAATGAAGCTGCTATAAAACTAGCGAGACTTTATGGAAGTGAGAAGAAGATCTCTAATCCAACCATTATTGTTATGGAAAACTCATTTCATGGTAGAACAATGGCTACAATTTCTGCTACGGGAAGTGATAGCTATCAAGCAGGTTTTGCTCCATTACTTGATGGATTCCTTAGAGCGCCTTATAACAATCTTTCAGTGATTGAAGAGATTGCAAAAAAAAATAAGGATATTGTTGCAATACTAGTTGAACCTATTCAGGGCGAAGGTGGTGTGATAGTTCCAGATCCAAGCTATCTAAAGGGTTTGCGTCAAATTTGTGATAAGCATGATTGGCTTATGATAGTAGACGAAATACAAACTGGTAACGCAAGAACTGGTTCTTATTTTAATTACCAACAGCACGGTATTCTTCCGGATATAGTAACTACAGCTAAGGGGCTAGCAAACGGTGTCCCTATAGGTGCATGTCTTGCTGGAGTTAAAACAGCTAATTTGATGAACCCAGGTAGCCACGGTTCTACATTTGGAGGGAACCCTCTAGCATGCGCAGCGGCATTAGCCACCATCAAAGTTATCCTCAATGACAAACTACATGAAAATGCCGAAAAAAAAGGTCGACTAATTAAAGAGAAGCTCCAAAAAAATCTTCAAGACTGCAGCAACATTGTCGACATAAGAGGTCAAGGGCTAATGATAGGTGTTCAACTCAATACTCCATGTAAAGACTTGGTTGATTTGGCAGCTGAGCATGGTCTTTTAATTAATGTTACTGCTGGGTCTGTTATTCGTTTACTTCCGCCTCTTAATATAACAGGAGAGCAAATAGAGATTCTAATCAGCGTACTAACTAAAGTGATAAAAAAAGGGTGATATAAAAATGGCATCAAGACATTTCCTGACACTCAAAGATCTATCAAAAGAGGAGCTCAAAAAAATATTATCGAGAGCTGCCCAGCTTAAAAAAAAGCATTATAAGAATGTCTTATATCAGCCTTTTATAGGTAAGGTAATGGCAATGATTTTTGAAAAGTCTTCTACCCGAACAAGAGTGTCTTTTGAAACAGGAATGGCACAACTTGGTGGTAGTGCACTGTTTCTGTCACCTAATGATACACAACTAGGTCGAGGAGAATGTATAGAAGACTCAGCAAAAGTGATATCAAGTATGGTAGATATCATAATGATGAGGACATTTAGTCAAAAAAATATTGAAGATTTTGCATCATACTCCTCAGTACCAGTCATTAACGCCCTCACAGATGATTATCATCCCTGCCAAATACTTGCAGACATACAGGCATTTATAGAGCTCAGAGGAGATATACAAGGAAAAAATGTCACCTGGATTGGTGACGGAAATAATATGTGCCAGTCCTATATGCATGCAGCAGAGATGCTAGACTTTAAACTTACTATTGCATGCCCACAAGGATTTAAGCCTTGCCCTAAACTATTAGATCAATTAAGCGATCATATTATTCTAACTGAAGATCCAGCTGAGGCAGTTACTGGGGCACATCTAGTTGCAACAGACACTTGGGCATCTATGGGTCAAGAATCAGAAAAAGCTACACGCGAAAAAGTCTTTTTGAGGTATCAGGTAAATGAAGAGATGATGAGCTTGGCTGACAATGATGCGTTATTCATGCATTGTCTTCCAGCATACAGGGGTCAAGAAGTGAACGAGACTATTCTAGATTCTGAATACTCTGGAGTTTGGACTGCTGCTGAGAATAGACTGCATTCTCAAAAAGCTCTGATAGAATTTCTTTTAAATTCAGAAATTCTTAGTTAAATGAAAAATTGTAAGTTTTTATGAAATTGTTTAAGTATCTAAACGATCTCTATAAAAACTCACATATTCAGATTAATCGACACTTTTTATTGTCCTTTTGCCACCCAAAGTGCTGCTTTCGTAATTGGATCAGCATCACCTTCAATCGCTTTTTCAACTTCAGCCATAGTACCAAGAACATCATCGTGACTTAGGCCTTTGTAAACTTTATCTTCTCTTACGACAGCTAGTGGTCTCAACGTGCCTATTCCTTCGTACATAATTGCACGCCTGACATTCATTATCGCTTTCAGGTTGTCTGCTCCATCATATACAATAGTACTATTTTTTCCCCGACCGACTGTGACTTTAGAAGCGCTAACACCAGTAACATTTGCAACGATTTTTCCACCATCAGTTAAATTTTTTCCATCAAACTTCATGACCATAGGAACCTCATATTTATATATTTTGAAAAAAACCATTTAAAAACAAGTAAATAGCTTCAATAAAAAAATTCTTACCACTTTTGCAATACCCCCTTAATACAAAGGGAGGCTAATATTAGTATATGTAATAGAATGTTGTAAATTAAAATTGAATAAAAATATCAAAAAAATACTAATTTGTTTAAAAAAGTTGGTGGATTTTTTTACACGTGGTCTATTTTTCTTTATAAATCCAACTCTTTTTTCCTGAAATCAAAGTCACCTCGACCCTTTTATATTCATCGACCTCATAACGATCGATTTTTAATAGGTCGTCATGAGTTACCTCAAACACAGTCCCAGGGACTTTATGTTTTGACTGGCCAGTAAAAAAAATGATTGGATGTATTTTTTCATGGCTAGTTATAAGTGCAAATTCATCTGTTATCTCTATATTTTTAACACAAAAACCTTTAACCGTATCTTTTTTTCCTTTGAGAATTCGTCCACATATTTCTAGCTGAACATCTTCCTGTTGTAATGTTCCGTAGGAAAAAATTCTCTCCATAGCTATTTCCTTACAATCATTGGATTGTTTTTACTGGGTATCTTCTAAATAATAATGGAACTTTATATGGAAAGTAATTCATTTTTCTTTCTTAAGATTTATTTTTTTACTTTTACATTTAACTGAGCAATATCTAACTTCACTCCAAACTTTTTCCCACTTTTTTCTCCAGCTGAATGGTAGATCACATATAGGACAAACTTTTTGAGGGAGGTGTTTTTTTTTCACTTTTTTTCTTAGGTTATTTATTTTTTAGGCCATACTCTTTAAAACATGTTTTTTTGATTCTCTTGGCAGAGTAAGCGGTAGGTGCAAGT
>CAZSMR010000036.1:5423-9558 GCA_964608185.1 uncultured Porticoccus sp.
TTAGCATAACAAAGCTATGTAATTTGTAAATAAGTGCGGGCTAAGGACTACTTAATCTCGATTTGCTTCTATTTTCCAATTGCATAACCCTCCCTTCTAGGATCAGAGCCACCATAAAGATGATCTTTAATTGCAATAATATTTAGCCCAGAAAAGAATTTTTTAAGATTAACTTCATAACCCATGTCCTCCAAAGAATTTTTTATACCTTTTATCTCTCTATTAACCTCAATATCAAAAACCCCAAATTTGTTAATTGCATGTGGAATTGAAGAAGCCTGCTGAGCGTTCATATTCCAGTCTATTAGTGCAATAATAGCATTCAAAACATAACCAATAATATTGCTACCTCCAGGACTTCCCAAAGCATATATAGGTTGGTTATTGTGAAAAATTATCGTTGGAGACATTGATGATCGCGGTCTTTTTCTGGGTGCAACCCTATTAGCAACTAGCTTTCCATTTGATTTATCTTTAAAGGAAAAGTCTGTAAGTTCATTGTTTAATAAAAAACCACTTTTTGTCATCAATCTTGAACCAAACACATTCTCAATTGATGTGGTCATAGACAAGACGTTGCCATACATATCAACGATAGATATATGTGAGGTTGATGGTAACTCAGCTGACATATCTACAGAGAAGCTCGATGAATTCTCTGTATCAAGTTTACCTGGTCTCACTATTGGAATTTTCTTCTCGGTATTTAAATTTTTACTCCTATCATTGAGATATTTTTTATTTAATAGCTCCTGAACTGGAACAAAAACAAAATCACTATCAGCTATATAAAGTGCACGATCGGCAAAGGCTAATCTTGATGCATCGCCAATTATTCTCCATGTTTTTGGATTGCTAGGGCCAAGATCTGAAATAGGAAAATTTTCAATCATCCCAAGTATCTGGTTTATAGTTAACGCACCTGAAGATGGTGGCCCCATGCCACATACTTCGTGGTCATGATAAAAAGAACAGATTGGTTTTCTTTCTTTAACTTCATACAACAACAGATCTTTTTTAGACAAAAGGCCAGGGTTTATATCATCATTTTCTATTGTAGAGACTATATCATCTGCAATTTCTCCAGAATAAAAAATACTAGACCCGTACTTCGAAATTTTTCTTAGTGTGTCTGCATAAGCTTTATTTTGTAAAAGTTGTCCTGCTTCGATAGGTTGGTTGTCTGAGAAAAAGTAGTCTCTAGTTCTTTTTATTTTTTTTATCGAATCAGATTGTTTTTTTACTGATGAGCTTAATTTTTGGGAAACCAAAAAACCAGAATCTGCAAGACCAATGGCGTCTTTAAAGAGGAGCGGCCATTCTAGCTTTCCCCATCTTAAATGAGCATTTTCAAGTAGTGCTGGTATACCGGGAACTCCAACCGATCTGGCGCCCACAACAGCATCTATAAATTTTATTACATCTCCATTTTTATCGAGAAACATAGTCGATGTTGCGTGTAATGGAGCTGTTTCTCTTCCATCAAGTGATGTTAATTTTTTTGTGCGACTATTATAATATAGAAGGAAAGCTCCTCCTCCTAAGCCCGATGATTCTGGCTCTACTAAACCAAGCACAGCTTGAGCTGCAACCATCGCATCTACTGCAGTTCCACCTTGATTCAGAATTTTTGCTGCCACTGAAGATGCTTGAAAATTAGCTGTTACAACCATCCAGTTATCAGCAACGACGGGTAGTCCTTTTTTTTTAAAAGATTTAGCTTTTTCTATAACTAGACCTAGGTCAGATACATTTTTTTTTGACAATATATAGACTTCAGGATCATTTATATCAGATTGCTGTAATGCGAAAGCGTTACAGCAAGCAATAAAAATTAAAACAAAGATACTTAACCTAGAAGCCATCAACGGGGTCTATGACCTATAATTAATTTTTAAGTCCGTGAGCTTCTAAACAAGATTTTTCGTCTGAAAACTTAGGTTCTTCTTGACTGGCGTCCTTGGCGCAAGATGTGCGCATTTTTTCTTCGGACTTATTGTCAGCTTGTTCCCCCTGTTCGCTCATTTCATGTTTATGGCTTTGCTCAGTCGCCTCATGGTGACCAGCATATACGTTTGAAAATACTCCTAAAAGTATTAACAATAAAATTGTATTTACAATATTCATCTGTCATCCTATCTTAGTTCTATCGCTTTTTACTGAATGCGCTTTAGTAGAATACTCTCTAGTCATACTTCCGTCTAATTTATAATATCACTGAAACAAGATTTATAATTTCATCAATTTTTTTTCTTTTCACCATCTCTCCATTCGCATGCATGTACTTTTCCATCTATATCAGTAAATGTGCCTTTTCCATGCTCTTTGTCATCTTTAAATTCTCCTATATATTGACCGATATGAGGCATAGTTAAAACACCTTGTCCATTAGCTTTACCATACTTATAATCGCCAAAATATTTACCGCCACTAGGATAAGTGTATGTGCCCTGTCCATGATATTCACCATTCAGGAATTGCCCCTCATAGATAGAGCCATCAGGGTAGCTATAAGTACCCTGCCCTTGTTTCTTTCCATGTATCCAGCCACCAACATACTTATTGCCATCATTGAAAATTAAAGTGCCATGTCCATGTTTTTTATCATCTTTCCATTGACCAATATACCTAGTTCCATCATTATCAGTATAGGTTCCGGATCCATGTTTTTTATCATCTTTCCATTGCCCCTCATATGTATGACCAATATCATAAGTCATTAGCCCATCACCGCATCCACGGCCATTTTTGAATCTGCCTACATATTTTCCAATATTCGGGTGAATTAGAGTTCCCTTTCCATGAAATTTTGCTTCTTTGAAGCTACCCGTATAAACACTGTTATTCGAGAAACGTAATGTTCCTTGGCCATGAATAACTCCATCTTTTAGTTCGCCAACATATTTATCGCCATTAGGGGAAATTAAAGTTTTTTGCAGATTTTTCATTTCTTGGTACCCATAGAACACTACTAATTATCTTTGACACACTACTTAACAAATTTGATATTATAACTCTTTGAGTTATTGATAAAACTCTCGGATAAAGAGAAAATGAAAACACTACTAAAAACACTCTATTTTGTTTTCTTATTAGCATTCAACCCTAATGCTTTCTCAACAGCAATCTGCTCAAGTCTTGCTGATTGTAGAGAGCTAGCAGAATCAGGTAACGCTGACGCTCAGATGGAAATGGGGATGATTTATGTTAGAGGTCATGACATGGCCGAGAAAGACTACTATGAGGCTAATTTGTGGTTCTTGATGGCGGCCGAACAAAATAATATTGACGGAATGTATAACATGGGAGTGTCTTACCATATTGGTTTAGGTGTTGAAAAAGATCATAGCTTAGCAGTTGAATGGTATGAAAAAGCAAGCAAACTTGGTCATGATAGAGCGAGTCTATCTCTTGGAAAATTGCATTTGAAAGACAGCGATATGAAGGAACAAAGCCTATTAATGGCGTACCTTTACATTAAGCTAGCCGCCCAACAAGGCAGCAAAGAAGCTATTAAATATATTACTATGCTTGATGAGAACATGAGTGCAGAGGAAAAAAGAACTTCAGAGAAACTCTTTAACGTTTTTACTAGAGATTGGTGAAAAAATAAGTGCTTAAAATATTCTGGGTCCTCAACCTAATTTTTATTGTTTTTTTTGCAGTCATCACCATCGGGGCTGATGATCTCAATATCTATAAGTTTCTAAATTTTAAGGCTCTTGAGCTTTTATACTGGCTATCATGAAGATACTCGAGAAATAATACTATTTTGATGTAAACGAGACATTATAATTCTTAAAGGCAATCAATGAAAAAAAAGCAAATGAGAAATGTTTTGGGTACAGAATTAAAATCCTGTTGCAATGATCCAATAACAGGATTTTTGAGAGACGGGTTTTGCAGCACAAACCAGACAGATAGAGGAACTCATGTGGTGTGCGCTATTATAACGGATGATTTTCTTAGCTTCACCAATTCAAAAGGAAATGATCTAGCTACGCCTATGCCCGAGTATGGATTTCCTGGGTTAAAAAAAGGTGATAGATGGTGTCTATGTGTCCTGCGCTGGAAAGAAGCTTATGAGGCTGGCATGGCCCCACCATTAAAACTTAATGCAACGCATGAAGAGACA
>CAZSMR010000037.1:0-9281 GCA_964608185.1 uncultured Porticoccus sp.
TCTGAATAAAAACAGTTGCTGTCTTCACTAGGCTTTGTTGTTTTCTTAGTTTTTCGCAGGCTCTTGTTGCATAAGTACTTACTGACTGCTGTAATTCAGAAAGATCATAGATGCGATGCCCAAACGTTCTTGTAGAAAATATTTGTTGTTTAGATTTTCTCTCTTCGTCTATTAAAATGCAGGGTTCCCCATTAAGCTCCCTTATGGTTCTTTCCAGATTAACATTAAAAATTCTACCGATACTCCTAGGGGACTGCTGAGCCAAATCGTTAGCAGTGATGATGCCATGCTCAGAAAGCTTTTCAGTCAGTCGTCGCCCTACCCCCCATACATCGCTAACAGGAATTCTTCTAAGTACCCTTTCCCACTTGCTCGGACTATCTAGCACACAAACTCCATTCAACTCTGCATATTTTTTAGCAGCGTGATTGGCAACCTTTGAGAGTGTCTTCGTGGGGGCAACACCGACGGATACCGGAATTCTGACATTACGCCATATATTTTGTTTTATTTTTTGAGCATACTGATTTAGATCCCACCGCATACCATCCAATGATAGAAATAATTCGTCTATCGAATAAATTTCTACATTGGGAGAAAAAAGTGATGCTACGTCCATCACTTTGCTGGACAGATCAGCATACAACTCATAATTACTGGAAAATACATGCACTTTATGCTGTTTTAGCAGTGGAGCCAATTTAAAGTAAGGCTGAAGACCAGGAATACCTAATGCTTTGACTTCCTTGTTTCTAGCAACAATACAGCCATCATTATTAGATAATACAACCACAGGCTTTCCCCTCAAGTCAGGCCTAAAGACCTGCTCGCAGCTAGCATAAAAGCTGTTACAGTCCACTAGCGCAAGCATTGGTGATTCCTAACTGAATGAATAACAACGCCTTCAATTGAAAAATCAGCACCCTCAAGAATAACTATTGGTCGATAATTCTTATTAGCGGGTATCAAACGTCTTCTTTTTTTATCTAAAAGCTTACAGGTAAGCCCTCCATCAAGAGCGGCAACTATAATATGGCCATGTCTAGGTTCTACTGACCTATCAACTATCAATAAATCCCCGTCGAAAATTCCTCTATCTATCATAGAATCACCCTCGGCCTTAGCGAAAAAAGTGGCGGAAGGTTGTTTTATAAGATGCTCATTAAGGTCCAGTTTCGATTCTATATAATCGTCTGCTGGACTAGGAAACCCTGCTGATATCTTAGTCAAATATAAGTTTAGATATTTTTTAGAAAAATTGTCCGAGCTAGCTAAATACTTCATTTATCACCAATAACTGTATAAATATACAGTATATATGTAGCTGTTGGTTTAGTATATAAATGCCTTGATTATGTAATATTATTTTGATAAATCTTGACTTATAGTAAGTGTATAAAAGCTAATCTGGTGCAATATGAGTAAAAGTAAACTACCAATACTGCTAGATAATGAGTGGTGCTTACGGTTAGAACACTATAAAGGGGTAGCTACTGCACAGCAGTCGCAATGGCTCGAGTCTCTTCTTAGTAGTGAGGATGACTTCTCATTTCACTTAAAAAAATGCTGGAGTTGCAGTGAGTTCGTTGCCATGTGGTGTAGTAAAAATCCAGTTATGCTAAAAGAATTAATTGATTCTGGTGACCTATACAAGTCATACAAACAAAGCTATATGAATGATCAACTCTCAAAAAAACTTCGTAACGCTATCACGGAAGATGATTTATTTAAAATCTTAAGACAATTTAGAAATCGTGAGGTTGTTCGAGTAGTCTGGCGTGATTTCAATAAAGAAGCTGATCTAGAAGAGACTACTGCTGATATGACATTTTTAGCTGAAACATGTTTACAGCATGCCCTGGAATTTCTTTATTTAATTGCTTGTGATATCTGGGGAACACCTACTAACTCAGATGGTGACCCGCAGAAGATGGTTGTACTAGGAATGGGTAAGCTGGGTGGGTGGGACTTAAATATTTCCTCGGATATTGATCTAATTTTTGCCTATCCAGAGCAGGGTAAAACTAAAGGGGCTGAGTGCACCCTTAGTAATGAAGAATTTTTTACACGCCTAAGTCAGAAACTTATCAAATCACTAGACTCAAAAAATGATGATGGTTTTGTATTTCGTATAGATATGCGCTTACGTCCTTATGGGCAGAGTGGAAATCTAATTCTAAGTTTTTCTGCTATGGAAGAATACTATCAAACACAAGGGAGGGAGTGGGAACGTTACGCGATGATTAAAGCAAGAGTGGTCGCTGGAGACCAAAAATCTGGAATTCAGTTAATGGCTATGTTGATGCCCTTTACTTTCCGCAAATATATTGATTTCAGTACTCTAGAGTCCTTGCGAAAAATCAAAGTTCTTATTAACAGGGAGGTACAACGAAAGGATATATCAAACAATATCAAGCTTGGGATTGGGGGTATCCGTGAAGTTGAATTTATAGTGCAGGCTTTTCAGATTATACATGGAGGTCGCGATACGCGCTTTCAGTCCCAGTCTCTTAAAGATATTTTGATTCTCATGAGTAAAGAATCCTTGTTGCCTGATTCTGACATAAAAAAATTACAAAAAAACTATAAGTTCTTGAGAAATATAGAGCATATTTTACAAGGTGCGAAAGATCTTCAAACTCATATGCTTCCAAATACAGAGCTAGAAAAACTTAAGCTATCGTATCTGATGGATTGTAACGACTGGGATGAATTCTTCTCATTACTTACAAAATGTCGCTCTGAAGTGCAGGAATTATTTGCGTTAGTTGTCGCGAACGAGCAGGCGCCAGATAAAAATATCAACATAAATAGCAAAATTTCTATAGCTAGTGATATCTGGCAATGCAGTGATGATGAAGACATGACGTCACAACTTAATTTTATCGGCTATACGAAACCGAAAGATGCTCTCATTTTAATTCAAAATTTAAAGAAAGATAGATCAGTGCTTTTTATGCCATCAGATACACGAATTAGACTTGATGCTTTCATGCCAGAATTAATAACTGCTTGTGCTAAGTTAAAAAATAATACGGATACCTTAAGTCGAGTTTTTCAACTCATTGAATCTATTGCGCGTCGAAGTGCTTATTTAGTTTTATTAAAAGAAAATCCAAGTGTACTAGACCTAACTCTTCAGCTTTGCTCTGCAAGCCCGTGGATCGCCGAACAACTATCGAGAAACCCTGCTCTATTAGATGAGCTGCTGGATCACAGAACACTATATAGCCTTCCAGATAAAGATGATCTGATAGATGAATTAAGACAACGGCTATTGAGGATTCCTTCGGATGACTTGGAGGCTCAAATGGAAGCATTGCGTTACTTTAAGCTTGCACATAGTCTTCATGTCGCAGCCTGCGAGGTGACAGAGATACTACCTTTATTGAAGGTCAGCGATTATTTAACATCAATAGCAGAAGCAATTTTGACCCATACAGTAGAAATTGCTTGGGATCAGATGATTGAGCGTTATGGTCACCCTTCATCAGAGACTGAGAATAAACCAGAATTTTTAATCGTGGGATATGGAAAGTTAGGCAGTATCGAATTAGGCCACAGCTCAGACCTCGATTTAGTATTTATTTATGATGCCAACCAAAATCAATCGACAGATGGATTTCATCCTATCGACAACGAAACATTTTTCATCAGATTAGGGCAAAAAATAATTCATATTTTAACTACTCGCTTAGCCTCTGGAGTACTTTATGAAGTTGATGTACGTCTTAGGCCATCGGGTCGCTCAGGTATGCTTGTATCTTCTTTAGAAGCATTTAAAAAATATCAATTTAATGATGCGTGGACATGGGAACATCAGGCACTTGTAAGAGCAAGACCTGTGGTCGGCTCACCAAGATTAATCAAAAAATTTAATAATATAAGATCTAAGGTTTTATGTCAGAAAAGAGATCTTATTAAGCTTGTATCCGATGTTTCTAGTATGCGTGAGAGGATACAAAATGAGTTAATTACTCAAAAAGGTAGCTCTAAAAAATTACCAAAAAAAGAAAATGCAGGCGATCTGAGTGAAAATGAAGCCCCATTTAATATCAAGTATGACGAGGGAGGCATTATCGACATTGAGTTTATAGTTCAATTTGAAGTTCTGTCTCATGCTAATCAGTTCGTGGATTTAACTTATTGGAGTGATAATATTCGTATTATCGAGCGCTTAGAAGTCAATAATATTTTGTCGCCACAAGATGCAGAAAATTTAAAGAAATCTTATATAAGCTATCGGTCTGAGGGGCACAAGCTTCAACTACAAAACTCCCCCCTTGCTTCAAAAGTCTCTAAATTCACGATTGAACGGAAACAGGTGGCTGCTTCTTGGAACAAGATATTTCGTTGTAAAGTGAATAATAACTGAAGCCTTAACTTTCTTGTTACATGCCCTCTGAGCGAAAACCTTATATTCAATTTTTTAAGATTATTCGATTGGTATTAATATTTCATTTCTTCTCATAAACCATGGCGTGTATGGAGCATCATAACGAGCCCATATGGGTAAACCAATAATGTTTAACTCTTGATTAGAGATCCATATATTAAGCAAGCCTAGATTATAAAGGTACTTTTCTTCACTCCAAAAACCTGAGTACTTAATAGAAGCAACATTTCTTGCAGGGAGCTCACGAAGCATAATGCTTGAATCTTCGGGCTTAGGCAGCTCACCTAAAGAATAATTAGAGGGCATCATGAAGCTAACTAACCATTTAGCATTTTTTTGTTGCTGGCTAACGGGTAGCGTCATATCCATCTTATCACTACTATGAATTTGAGAAACAGGTGCCGTCATTGCCATTTTTTTCTGAGATAGATTTTTGCCAGAAATATATCCAAATAGCTGGCTAAATGCGTTACCTCCGGCCTCTTCAAAATCTCCATCCACCTCTATTTCAGCAACAATTTGCGGCTCATAACGTCTGATTTCAAAATTTTTATGGGCTAAGATAGTCTCATATGCCGCTTCCTCTATAGCCATAGAACTAGTACTCCCTAGAACCAAAAAACAGGATACCAAAATAAAAATTTTGTTCACTTCTTCGTCTCCTTCTATGATTTTTTAGTCTCAATGTTCCTAATTGAAAAGTTATGAAAGTAAGCCGCTTAGCCAATTTCTTTTATACCAAGGAGCTGGCTTATCTTTATTTTTTTTGATCTCTTTTAGCACCCTTTGCGCTTGTATATGCCCCTGATTTGCTGCAGTCCTGTACCACATAATAGCTTCATGATAAAAATCAGAACCTCGATTAGCATACATAGAGCCTAAATTGAAACATGAATCAGCACTACCTTGCTCTACAGCTTGCTTGTATATCTCAAATTCTTGATCGTTTAAATTCACCTTAACCCCTTTTTATGGACTATTTGTAACTCATACTATTAAAGTCGTCTTATAGATATTTTTCTGCTTTTTTTCAGTTACCCTTTAGACTAAAATATGCAATCAATAAATCCATGGAATCGTTATAATATGCAAGTATTCAGTCATTTGCCAACACTAGTCTCAGGCATCATCATCGGTATGATTATAATGCAAGTTGCAATCATAGCTCCTGCAGTCTTTACAACATTTAACCCAAAAGATGCCGGCCCATTTTTAAGGAATGTTTTTCCAAAGTTATTTCTTACGGTCTTAATCTTAGCGATATGCTCTTCTATTTTCATATATTTTTTAGGGAGTGGAGAAAAAACACCTCTGACCGTATCACTCATAACAGCGATAGCGATGATTGTCTGTTATTTAATGGTTCCAGCAACTAATGCGGCTAAAGATTCTGGAAATGAACAGTTATTTAAAAGACTTCATAGTGTAAGTGTTTTTCTAACCGTTATTGTATTAATTTCTAACTTGAGTTGGAATTTTTTATAGCCGCACAACGAGCGCTTGAATAGAGTCGTAATAGCTGGAATCTAACAAATGATTTATTTTGATATGGGTGTATACGTCTTCCTTACGATTGTAGTGGGGATACTGATAGTTGCAGCTGTCGTTTTTTATAAAGGTAACAGCAATAGTAGCGATAGCGAAGAGACCGAGGGCGACACCCCTATCTTGATCCCTCTTTTGGCTATTGCTACTTCTGGATTGGCCTTAGTTTTTTTAAAATATTTATTCGACACTCTTTGACTAAAAATTCTTTTATCTTAGATCTTGCTAGTAAAGGGGATTATTTTTTCAGTTAACTTTTTTTTGCGAACTTCTAATACTTGTTTTAAGTAATTTAAGTCTCTTTCGGTGGCGTTAACTTCATCCCATATAATGTCATCTTCATTGAGCAAGATTTCTCTTAGGGCCTCTAATTTAATTATTTTTTTTGTTACCGGATCTTCAGAAAATGAGTCAGTCATGCCTTGGTCTCTTGTCTTTTAGATGTATAAGGTTACGCTCAAGTGAAGTTACTTTCAATTATGGCTATTATGTACATTCGTATCCAATCGAACATCACAAAAAAAGCGAGAATATAAGGAATGAACAAAGCATTTTTTTATCTATCTTTTATTTTAATGTCAACATTAAGTCCACTTTTAGCGCTTGGAGTCGATAAGGCAACCATACATACTGAAAAAATAATTTTAGGTTCGGGTTGCTTTTGGGGTGCTGAAAAAGGATATGAATCCTTGGCCGGAGTTACAAGCGCAGTCTCAGGATATGCTGATGGAGATGGTGTCTCACCGATTTATACAGAAATAACTAAACTAAAAAATAAATTCAACATGAAAAACCATGCTGAAGTTGTTGAGGTGACTTACAACAAAAATATTATCTCAGTACGAGACCTTTTAATGCACTATTTCGAATCGCACGATCCTACTCAAGTGAACAGGCAAGGTAACGATATTGGAACGCAATATAGATCAATAATTTTATACACAAATAATGAACAAAAATTAGCTGTTGAAGAGACTGTTTCAGCTTACCAAAAATTACTTTCAGATGCAGGGTACGGAAAAGTAGCAACGCAAATAAAGCCTATTAAAGCATTTTATAAGGCTGAGACTTACCATCAAGACTACATAAAAAAAAATCCGAATGGCTATTGTCCTGACCACTCAACAGGGATCAAATTTAGTAGGACTGATAAACCAACTATATTCGACAATAGTAAACTCTCTAAAGGCAAGCACATAGTAGTCATTGATGCGAAGGGCTACTGTCCTTATTGTGAAAAATTCAAATCACAAGTGATAAAAAATTATTCTGGTGATATCCCCTTAGTATTTAGATTCGCCGATCAACTAAGTGAATTAGAAATTGATTCACCAACCTGGGCCACACCGACCATTTTATTCTTGCAAGATGGAAAAGAATTTTTTGGGCACCAGGGCTACATGACTTCTAAAGATTTTTATCGAGCTTTAGGTTACTTTAAGCTTGGTGATTCAGATGCATACAAAGTAGCTTTTGAAGAAGGAACAGATCCAAGGTATTGCGAGCAGTATGAGCTTTTTAAGAACACGCCCGATGGAATTTTTGTGGACAAGATTAGTGGTTCTCCCTTATTTGATACCAAGGATAGATTTAACTCAGCTTCTGGATGGCTATCCTTCACCCAGCCGATAACTGGTTCTGTATATACAAAATCAGATAATCGATTCGGTATGCAGAGAACCGAGATAAGATCAGTAGTATCAGACATTCATCTTGGCCATGTTTTTTCTGACGGTCCCAATGGTTTAAATAGGTACTGTATAAATGCAACTGTACTAGAGTTTAAAAAGAGAGCAGATGCCAGCTTAAACAAAAAAATAAATGATGAAATAAAAATTGAATAAATTCTTAATAGTAGTGGCAGTTTTCATTTCACCATACAGCAGCTGTTTATCTGACGAGATTACTAAAAAAAGCAGAAATGCTATCTGCCATGACGCGACCAGCCCATATTACTTTAACGTCAAACGTTTCAAGGCTTTCGACACACTTGAAGCCTGTATCAAGAGTGGCGGAAGACCACCTAGAGTTCGCCAAAATACCTCCAATAGTAACGGTACTCCAAGCCCTCTTAGGCATTATTCTCATAAATATAGTCGCGCTAAGTTTGGAAGGTGGCTGGATGAGGACAAAGACTGTCAGAATACCCGTCACGAGATCCTGATCGCATCGTCAATTGCTCCCGTTAGCATGAAAAATAGCCGATGTAAGGTTACAAAGGGTCTATGGAACGATCTTTATACTGGAATAACAACCCATGATGCTAGAGAGCTTGATATAGACCATTTAGTACCGCTCAAGTGGGCTTGGATTCATGGGGCATCCTCATGGCGAGGCGAAAAAAGATCTGCCTTTGCTAACGATAAAAATAATCTATTTGCTGTCACGAAAGCCATCAACCAAGAAAAAAGTGCCCAAGGACCGCTAGAGTGGATGCCTCCTAATAAAAGCTTTCAGTGCCCTTATATTCGCGCTTTTACTAAGGTAATGGAAAAATATAACTTAACCGTAACTAATAGAGAGAAAGATGATCTAGAGTCCTTACAACTAAAAGTTTGTAACCCCTAGTGTGTTTGACGGAGGTCTTAGCCATACAATGAAGAAAGCTTCTTGTAAGCATGTTATAAAAATCTAAACGAATGAGAAACTAATACATCATCCAAATCATCCATACTTTTGATATCCTTTTAATCTCTTCATGCTTCTTCTCATTAAGCGTTTTTTCTTGCTGTTCTTGTCTCGCAATTTCCTGATGTTCTTAAGCCTTATTACCCATTTTAAGTATTTGGCTAGTTTCCACTAGAGCTTTACTAGCTTTATCTAAAACGCCCTGCCCCTAGTTGAAACAATTACAGACTGAAGAAGACAAGAAAAAAATAAGAATCGTAAGTGTGTTTTTTATGGATATTTCAAAAATATATTCATTTTTCCTATGAGTATATTTAAATCATAGTAATTTCAAATTGAGTTATTTTGTATTAAAAAGTACTTTATTGGCACCAATGGAGTGCATTATATAGATATATCAATTTTTATTTACAACAAAATCAATAGTTTAAAAAAGTTGGCACGATTAATGCTTTATATTTAATTGAGAGACTTTTTTAAATTAACTTTATCGGAGAAAAAAAATGCAACCATTAAAAAAATTAATCTCAGTAGCAATGTTAGCCGCAGCTATACCAATTACTGCACAGGCTTTCGAGACTTCTGGAAACATAACATTAGCTTCTGATTATAAATTTCGTGGAATTTCACAGAATGCAACATCGCCAGCCATACAAGGAGGATTCGACATTGCTTTTGACAATGGTTTCTACGCTGGAATATGGGGCTCAAA
>CAZSMR010000038.1:0-9089 GCA_964608185.1 uncultured Porticoccus sp.
TTATCCCCCCATCGATCGCACTTGTCCTTCTAGGCGATATTCTTGCCAATTCTTACCAACAATCTCAACTATCTTTAGGTATATTTGCTCCTAAAACAGTCTCCGTTGGGGATCTGTTCTTAGGTGCAATTATTCCGGGTGCATTATTAGTGCTAATGTATGTAGCTTACATATTTTTAATTACAAATATTCGGCCACCCGCTAGGTACAAATTTTCAGGTGAAAAAGCAAAGCAAGCAGATATTATTCAAACTCTCAAATCCTTGCTTCCTCCTATACTGCTGATCGTCTCTGTACTAGGATCTATTTTATTAGGTGTAGCTACTCCAACAGAAGCCGCAGGTATTGGGGCACTTGGTGCAATCTTATTAGCCATCAATGCAAGGACGATCTCTCTTGATTTAGTTAAACAAATAGCCCAAAAAACTACCGAGATAACGTCTATGATTTTTCTCATCCTAATTGGGGCTTCGCTTTTTTCTCTTGTTTTTAGGGGGTTTGGAGGAGACATCTTAGTAGAAGGATTACTAAGTGAAATACCGGGAGGAATTTTTGGTGCCACTTTCTTGGTGATGATAATAATATTCTTTCTTGGTTTTATTCTCGACTTTATAGAAATAACTTATGTTGTAGTTCCGATTGTAGCTCCGGCACTTCTAAGCTTAGGGATTGACCCAGTATGGCTAGGAATTATGATTGCTATCAACTTACAGACATCCTTTCTTACTCCGCCTTTCGGCTTTGCTTTGTTTTATCTTCGAGGCGTCGCCCCAAAAACTGTACCAACCAAAGATATTTATAAGGGGGTTATACCCTTTATTGCCATACAACTTCTATTGTTGGTTCTATTATCTGTGTGGCCATCTATAGCTACCTGGTTGCCATCGTTAAAGTATTGAATATTGTTCAACAGTTTTTGATCACGCGAGTAACTTCTCTTTTTTTAAATACTTTATTAATTCTTGATAGCCGCCTACATAAAGATCATTGTGAAAAATTTGAGGTACCGTTTTTGCTGGTTGACCGATTTTTTTTGACAGGTCTGCTTGGCTAATACCCTCCTCATGAATATCTATATAATTAAATTCTACAGCATTAGCCTGGAGAACAGCCTTAGCTTGCCGACAAAAGCCACATGCCCGATGACCAAAAATAATAAATTTATCCATGTTATGAGGCTCCCTATTGTGATTAACGAACGTACAATGTTGATAAATACAGTTAAAATATGATTATTTAATGAGGGTTATGTGTAAGCTTGGTGCTGTGGGTTTGATTTACGCAATTAACCTCTTACTATTCATGGTTTGCACCTTTATAATTATTAACATTATATTCTAAAGGAAAGTCTAGGTGTCAAAAACTAAACCAGATGTCTCAACATTTCAGGGGCTGATCTTAGCTTTACAGCAGTTTTGGGCCGATCACGGGTGTGTTATTTTACAACCTTTGGATATGGAGGTTGGTGCTGGCACCTTTCATCCAGCCACTTTTTTGCGTGCTATAGGGCCAGAAAATTGGAATGGGGCCTATGTTCAACCCTGTAGAAGGCCAACAGACGGACGTTATGGTAAGAACCCGAATCGACTACAACATTATTACCAGTTCCAAGTTGTTCTAAAACCCTCGCCTTCCTCCATACAAGAGCTATATCTAGACTCTCTAAAAATGCTTGGGATAGATACGACCGTTCATGATATTCGTTTTGTTGAAGACAACTGGGAATCTCCTTCACTTGGGGCATGGGGTCTGGGTTGGGAGGTGTGGCTAAACGGAATGGAAGTTACACAGTTCACGTATTTCCAGCAAGTTGGGGGACTTGAATGCTTCCCAGTTACGGGGGAAATCACCTATGGGCTTGAGCGCATTGCTATGCACCTGCAACGTGTTGACAATATTTATGACCTAGTCTGGGCAAACAGTCCTAATGGTAAAGTAACTTATGGTGACGTATTTCACCAAAACGAAGTTGAAATGTCAGCCTATAACTACGAAGAAGCTGATACAGCCTTCATGTGCAAAACTTTTGATAAGTTAGAGTATGAGTGCCAACGACTTATAGGCAAAGGGTTGGCATTACCTGGTTATGAAGCGGTCATAAAAGCATCGCATACTTTTAACCTCCTGGACGCTCGGCATGCCATATCCGTTACAGAGCGCCAACGATATATTTTAAGGGTTCGAACCCTGGCTAAATCTGTAGCGCAAGCATACTTTAGATCTAGGCTTGACCTTGGTTTTCCACTGGCTTCGAAAACGCTAGCTGACAAAGTAATAAAGAGTTCTGGAGAAAAGATGTAATGGCAGATTTTTTAGTCGAGATTGGTACAGAAGAGCTGCCACCTAAGTCTCTAATGAGCCTTGCAAGATCTTTTCATGATCTTTTAACTGCTGGTTTTAAAAAGAATTCTCTTTCCTTTTGTAAAACAAAAATTTTTGCTACGCCTAGAAGAATTGCTGTCTTAGTTACGGACTTGGACGAACAGGCTCCTAGTACAGAAATAATTATTTGGGGGCCTCCTGTAAAAATTGCTTTTAATGGGGGGAAAGATCCGACAGCTGCAGGTGTAGCGTTTGCTAAAAAAAATAATATTCCAATAGAATCATTAGCTACAATGATTGAAAACGATCGAGGCCAAGACAAGTTATGCGTTAAGACTAATAGTCTAGGGGCTAAAACTAAAGAAGTTGCCGGTATAATTATAGAGTCAGCTTTAAGTGCATTACCTATTCCAAAAAAAATGCGATGGGGCTCTAACTCTTTTGAGTTTGTTCGCCCCATACATTGGGTCTTAGTTTTATTTGGAAAAGATACTGTTAAATGTCAAATTATGAACCTAAATTCTAGCAATATAAGCTATGGCCACCGGTTTCACAGTCAGGGACAGCTAGTGATATCAGCACCATCGGCATATCAAGAAACTCTCCGTTGTGCCCATGTAATAGTAGATTTCGAAGAGCGCAAAAAACTAATACATTCTGCTGTTGCTAAAATAGCTGAAACATCTGGCGGTATAGCTGTCATTAACGATCTTTTATTAGATGAAGTTACCGCACTAAACGAGTGGCCTGTTGCGCTTTTAGGAAGATTTGAAGAAGAATTTCTAGCTATACCAACCGAGGCTGTAATTTCTTCAATGGCAGAACATCAAAAATATTTTCACCTAGTCAATTCTGACGGAAAACTGCTACCTATGTTCATAACAGTCTCAAATCTTGAAAGTAAGAATCCATCAGAGATAATTGATGGCAATGAGAGAGTAATTCGACCAAGGCTTTCAGACGCAGCTTTTTTCTATAGTTCTGATAAAAAAACTACGCTTGAACAAAAACGGGTTTCTCTAAAGTCTATTGTCTTTCAAGAAAGACTAGGATCTCTATACGATAAAACAGTTCGCCTCAGTATGCTCACAAAGTATCTAGCTCCTATTGTTGGTTCTGATGTTTCATTATCAGTTAGAACCGCCGAACTATGTAAGTCTGATCTAGTAACGGATATGGTTGGGGAGTTCGAAGGCTTACAAGGAGTAATGGGTCGGTACTACGCTATAAACGATGGTGAAGATTCTGAAGTCGCGGAAGCAATACTAGAACACTATATGCCCAAGTTTTCTGGTGACGCAATTCCTGAAACAACCACAGGAGCAACTTTGGCAATTGCTGATCGTTTAGATACGCTAGTGGGAATATTTGGTATTGGGCAACCCCCATCTGGCTCAAAAGACCCTTTCGCACTTCGCCGATCTAGTTTGGGGCTCTTAAGAATAATAGTTGAGCACAAAATAGATTTGAATCTTTATGAGGCACTTGAGATTGCAGCGTCACAGCACAGCAATCTACAAGTAAGCGATACAGTTGTAAGTAAGCAAGTACTAACTTACGTTCTAGACCGGTTTAAACACTGGTACGAAGACGAAAAAATACCAGTTGAGGTTTTTTCATCTGTTGCTGCAAGAAAGCTCAACAGTCCGCTTGATATACATCAACGCGTTAAAGCAGTTTATGCTTTTTCTGCTTTTCCGGAAGCGGTCTCACTTGCTGCTGCAAACAAGAGGGTCTCGAATATCTTAACCAAGAACAATGGCGAAGATTTGCCTAAACAAGTTGACGAATCTCTTTTGGTGGAAAGTGCGGAACAGAACTTATCTAAACTATTACGTAAACTAGAGAAGGAAATTAAACCGCTCTTGGATAATAGCTCTTATACAGAAGCACTGAAACTATTATCAAGGCTCAAGGATCCTGTAGATAATTTTTTTGATAATGTTATGGTAATGTCTGATGATAAAAAAACTCGCATTAATCGTCTTGTACTATTACGACAGTTAAGGTCTCTATTCCTTAAGATAGCAGATATATCGTTATTGGTTCCAGCAAAATAAAAACACTAGGGCAGGTGACGCAAAACGAAAAAACGGGGCTATCTAATGATTAAATTAATAATCCTTGACCGAGATGGCGTAATAAATCAGGACTCTGACGATTATATTAAGACCGCTGCTGAATGGATACCTATACCTGGCAGTATCGACGCTATCGTTCGCCTTTCTCGCGCAGGCTATAAAATAGTAATTGCATCAAATCAATCAGGTATAGGTCGTGGTTTTTTTGATCATGCTGCCCTAAACGCAATGCACTCTAAACTGAAAAACCTACTTCTTGTACACAATGTACAAATTGATGGTATTTTTTACTGTCCACATACACCTGATGATAACTGCAGGTGCAGAAAACCTGCAGCGGGACTGTTGGACGACATCAGCAAAACACTAGGGACTAATCTAGAGGGGGTACCACTTGTTGGCGATAGTCTTCGTGATTTGCAGGCTGGGCTCATACATAGGTGTAACTTAATTTTGGTTCGCACAGGCAAAGGTGCAAACACTGAAACAAAGCTTATAAAAGAGAAAAATCCTATTTTACAAAATGTGAAGATTTTTGATGATTTAGCATCTACAGCACACTACCTTTGTAATCTTAAATAATTCTGAATTCTTATTATGAAAAAACTTATTGCTTTTACACGATCAATACTATTTTACGCTTTTTATGGTGTATTTATATCTATTTTCGGTACATTTATCTGCATCTTTGGTATTTTTCTTCGTCACAGTGTAAGACAGAATATTGCTACTTGGGCAAATGTGCTCATTATCAAATGGTTAAATTTTAGTTGTGGTATCAAGGTGGTAGTTGACGGCCTAGATAACATTCCCAAAACTCCCTGCGTTGTGCTAAGCAAGCACCAATCGGGCTGGGAGACTTTCTATCTACAACGGCTCCTAAGACCAGTGAGCACTATTCTAAAAAAAGAGCTATTCTGGATTCCTTTTTTCGGTTGGGCTCTTTATTTTATGCATCCTATAGCTATAAATAGAGGCAACCCGAGAGAGGCTCTGAAACAGATCTTGTCTCAAGGTATAGATCGTTTGGCTTCTGGGAAAAATGTGCTCATTTACCCTGAAGGAACGAGAACACAACCAGAGAAAGTAGGTCGATACGGCAGAAGTGGGGCAGCTTTAGCGATTGCTGCTAGCGTACCTATAATTCCAATATCTCACAACGCTGGGTATTGCTGGCCAGCTCACAGTTTTATTAAATGGCCAGGTCAAATACATGTATGTATTGGAAAGCCAATTGATCCTAAAGGTATGGATAGTCGCGTGCTCACTGAAAATATTAAAAGCGTAATAGAAGCCAACCAAAAAAAACTAAGGCACAAGTAATGCTTTAAAAATCTAGATTTTTTACAGACAAAGCGTTTTTCTCTATAAAGTCTCGCCTTGGTTCAACAAGGTCCCCCATTAAGGTAGTAAACATTTGGTCAGCAGCTATTGCGTCTTCAACAGTAACCTTTAGCATCCTTCTTGCTTCTGGATTCATAGTAGTATCCCATAGTTGAACAGGATTCATTTCACCCAAGCCCTTATATCTTTGTATGTTAAAGCCACGCTTGGATTCTGACATCAACCACTCTATGCCTTCACTAAAATCAGTTATTGGTCTTTTAGTATCACCCGACATAATATAAGCCCCTTCTTCTAGTAACCCTTGCAGCTTAGTTCCAAGGGTTACGATCGCTGCATATTCTAATGAAGCAAAAAAGTCGTGCTTAAGAGAATATGTGGTGGGGACGCCATGTGCTGTTATTGTAACTCTTAAGAAAGCAGTTTGGTTGTCATCGACAGCAGATTCTATATTGTAGCGCTTACCACCAGAAACTGTAGCTTTTTCCATTATTGACGTGAGCAGTTTAGCCACTTTCATGAGAGATGAATTATCTTTCAATTCAGATAATTCTATTTTAGGCAGAAAAATTAGTGCTTTTAATATTTCTAGGGGATATGTTCGAGACATACCTTCAATAACGCTCATAACGCGACGGTTTTCTGTTACGAGCACCTCAAGCGAGCTGCCTGAAATTCCTGGAGCATCTGCATTAACATGCAAGCTAGATCCATCTAACGCCGACTGGGTCAAGAATTCTATTAATTCTTGATCGTCTTTAAGATATTGCTCCTGCTTGCCTTTACTTATCTTATACAACGGAGGCTGTGCTATATATATATGGCCCCGCTCGACTAATTCGCGCATCTGTCTAAAGAAAAAAGTTAATAATAATGTGCGTATGTGAGATCCATCAACATCAGCGTCTGTCATAATTAAAATAGTATGGTAGCGAAGCTTCTCTGGATCAAATTCTACCGACCCTATCCCACAACCCAGTGCTGTTATGAGTGTTCCAACTTCAACACTAGATAACATTTTATCAAATCTTGCTTTTTCAACATTTAATATTTTTCCTTTTAAGGGAAGAATTGCCTGTGTTCTCCTGTCTCTCCCCTGTTTTGCCGAGCCTCCAGCTGAATCTCCCTCAACAAGATATAGCTCTGATAGGGCCGGATCCTTTTCTTGGCAATCCGAGAGCTTACCGGGCAGGCCTGCGATATCTAAGGCGCCTTTACGGCGTGTCATATCTCTGGCCTTTCTTGCTGCCTCACGCGCTCTCGCTGCCTCGACCATTTTTACAACTATACACTTTGCCTCTTGAGGGTTTTCTAGTAAATAATCTGTAAAGTGTCCCCCCATTTCTTGCTCAACCGCAGCTTTAACTTCAGAACTTACTAGTTTCTCTTTAGTTTGAGAGGAAAACTTCGGATCAGGAACTTTAACAGAAACAATAGCTGTCAGCCCTTCTCTAGCGTCATCTCCGGAAGTGCTAACTTTGTTTGTTTTTCCTATTCCCTCTTTTTCAATATATGTATTTAGGCTTCTCGTGAGTGCTGATCTAAATCCAGCCAAATGAGTTCCGCCGTCCCGTTGTGGAATATTGTTGGTATAACATAGTATATTTTCTTGGTAGGTGTCGTTCCATTGCAAAGCGACCTCTACTCCAACACCGTCATCTCGAAATGTAGAAAAGTGCATTATTTTATTTATAGTTACTTTGTTTGTGTTCAGGTAGTCTACGAAAGAGCTCAGACCCCCTTTGTATTCAAATATGTCCTCTTTTACTGTTCTTTCATCCCTTAAGACGATTCGAACGCCAGAATTTAAAAATGACAGCTCACGCAGTCTTTTCACCAACACTTCGTAATGAAACTCGATATTAGTAAAGGTTTCAGCTGAGGGAACAAAATGTATCGCAGTTCCTGTTTCTTTTGTTTTACCAATTGCAGCTAATGGAGCATCAGGAACTCCATGCTTGTAAGTTTGCTCATATATTTGTCCTCTGCGCTGGATGGTAAGCTTAACGGCTCTTGATAAGGCGTTTACTACAGAGACGCCTACCCCATGCAAGCCCCCAGATATTTTATAGCTATCTTCATCAAATTTTCCTCCTGCATGAAGTACCGTCATGATAACCTCGGCACCTGAAACTCCCTCGTCATGTATTTCTGTGGGTATCCCGCGACCATTATCAGAAACTGTTACTGATTCGTCTTGGTGGATAGTAACAACAATTTCTGAGCAGTGCCCTTCTAGAGCTTCATCTATAGAGTTATCAACTATCTCAAAGACCATATGATGAAGGCCGGTTCCATCGTCTGTATCGCCGATATACATGCCTGGTCGCTTTCTAACAGCATCTAAACCTTTTAAAACCTTAATGCTATCCGAATCGTAGACTTGATCTTTACTCATAGAAACATCCTAAATTATAAAAAATATAAATGTCATAATTCACTTTTGGATAATTATTCCATGTTCCACGTGGAACACTCTTATGTTTTTATCTTCTTCAGGCCAGGTGCCCATTACATCCTGTTTCATGACTCCAGTTACGAAAGTTTGTGCCCCCAAACCAAATAATAATTTACCTACTTTTTCTCTATGGAGCAAATCTAACTCAGAGGGCAAGTCATCAAGCAAATAAAGGCATTGATCGCCTGTTTTTTCATGGTACAAGTAGCCTTGGGCTATTTGCATTGCAGTTATAACAATTTTTATTTGGCCTCTTGATAAAACCTCGCTTGCTGGACTTGTGTTGTAACTTATTTTTAAGTCTGATCTCTGCGGACCATGAGAAGTGGCTCTCATTTGAAGGTCTCTTCGTTGATCAGCATCCAAGACATCAATTAATTTTTTTTCAGTATCCCAGCCAGAGTAATATATAAAATCAAAACCGTTGAGTTCTGTAATTTCTCCTATGATCCAATTTATTTTTTCAATTAGTCTAGCGAGATAAGCCTTACGGTATTTATCTATTTTTTCTGCTAGTTCAACAAATTCGGCATCCCATACTTTTAATAAATCAACGTTTATTCTATCACACCGTAACAATGAATTCCGCTGCTTAAGGACTCTTTTAAAGTTTTTGAGCACGTCTCTATAAGTTCGTTCCACGTGGAACAATCCCCAGTCCATATAATGCCTTCTATACTGTGGGCCTGCATCCAGAAGCCTAAAAGTATCGGAATTCATGACTAAAAGCGGCATTGTATCCGCCAGAGACGATGCACTAGTAATATTCTGGTTATCGATTTTAAACTGAAATTCTTTTCCTCGTGTGCGTGTAACACCTAATGAAAGCGGTATTCCATTTTTTTCTATCAGACCATACACAGTACACGATTTTTCTTTTTCAT
>CAZSMR010000039.1:0-5613 GCA_964608185.1 uncultured Porticoccus sp.
CGAACTGGTCTTGGGATGATGGAATGTAAAAGAGCTTTGGCAGAGTCTGAAGGAGATATTGATAAAGCAATTGACGATCTCCGTAAGTCTAGTGGAATCAAAGCGGCTAAAAAAGCAGGACGTATTGCTGCAGATGGTATAGTTGCAGTGAAATTGTCTAAAGACAATACGTACGGTGTTATGATCGAAGTAAATACTGAAACAGATTTCGCTGCTCGTGATGATGCATTTTTAAAATTTGTTGCAACATCCTTAAGTACAGCTTTTGATGCTAAAAAACTTTGTTTCGATGAATTTGTTGTTGATATGGAAATGGCTCGTCAGGCCTTAGTGCAAAAAATAGGTGAGAATATAAATATTCGTAGGGTCGAAACGATAAGATCACCAGTTATAGGTACTTATGTTCATAGTAATAGTCGTATAGGGGTTTTAGTAGCGCTTTCAGGTGGTAGCATCGAACTTGCTAAAGACGTAGCTATGCATATTGCAGCATCTAATCCGCAAGTAGTAAAGCCAGAAGATATGCCTGATTCTTTAGTGCAAAAAGAAAAAGATATTTTTATTGCGCAGGCTAGAGAAAGCGGTAAGTCAGAGGAAATAATTGAAAAAATGATAACCGGTCGAATTAATAAATTCTTGTCAGAATCAAGCCTTATAAATCAACCTTTTGTTAAAAATCCAGAAATTACCATAAATAAGTTAATTGAGCACTCAGGAGCTGAAGTGATTTCATTTCATAGGTTTGAAGTGGGGGAAGGAATTGAAAAAATAGAAGTTGATTTTGCGACAGAGGTTGCTGCTCAACTTAGTGCAGCAACATAAAAAACTCAGATTTTAGCCTATTCGCGTATGCGATAAAGTGTTAAAAAAGTCATAAGGATTGGAGAAAAACATGCCTTCTGTTGGAGACAAGAAGTATAAAAGAATTCTATTGAAGCTCAGTGGCGAGGAGTTGATGGGTGAGGAAGGTTTTGGCATTGACCCAAGAGTGCTAGATAGAATGGCTCTTGAAATAGGACAACTTGTAGGTATTGGAGTGCAGCTTGGTCTGGTGATTGGAGGTGGTAACTTATTCAGAGGTGCAGCACTCAGTGCTGCTGGTATGGAGCGTGTTACAGGCGATCATATGGGTATGTTGGCAACAATGATGAATGGTCTAGCTATGAGAGATGCGCTCGATCGAAATAATATCTCTGCACATGTTATGTCGGCAATTTCAATGAGCGGCGTCATGGAACAGTATGACCGACGAAAAGCAACTCGATACCTAGATGGTGGTGATGTAGTAATTTTTTCTGCGGGTACTGGGAATCCATTTTTTACTACAGACTCTGCAGCATGTTTACGTGGTATTGAAATTGATGCTGAGATTGTCCTAAAGGCAACTAAAGTAGATGGCGTATACTCTTCAGATCCATTAATTGATCCTAAGGCAACGATGTATTCGCATCTTACCTACGACGAAGCTTTAGAAAAAAAATTAGGTGTGATGGATTTAACTGCTATATGTTTATGTCGCGAGCATCATATGCCTCTAAGGGTCTTCCGTATGGATAAAAAGGGAGCACTTTTAAATATTGTTGTAGGTGGAGATGAGGGAACATTGATCGAGGAAAAACATGATGCTTGATGATTTAAAAAAAGATGTAGAAGCAAGAATGGTAAAAAGTGTAAGTGCTTTGTCTAATGCCTTTAATAAGATTCGAACAGGAAGAGCGCACCCAAGCCTGTTAGATGGCTTAACTGTATCCTACTACGGTTCTGATACACCTCTATCTCAAATTGGAAATGTAAATGTTTTAGATGCTAGAACTTTATCTGTTTCTGTTTGGGAAAAGGATCTAATACCAGAAGTAGAAAAAGCAATCCACAGATCAGATCTAGGTTTAAATCCATCAACAACAGGCGAACTTATTCGTATTCCAATGCCTCAGTTGACAGAAGAGACTCGAAAAAACTTTATAAAAAAAGCCCGCTCAGAGGCTGAGAGTGCTAGAATTTCTGTGCGTAATGCACGTCGTGATATTCTTTCAGATGTAAAAGAGTTACACAAAAATAAAGATATTACAGAGGATGATGAACGTAAGATTCAGGACGAAGTACAAAAAATAACAGATAAATATATCAAGCAAGTTGATGAAGCTCTGGGCACTAAAGAAGTTGATTTGATGGAAATCTAAGATAGGGCCCAATATGACTAAGCGCAAAGAAAAATCAACTTTCCTTTCTACTACCCATGTAGCAATAATAATGGACGGTAATAATAGATGGGCGAAAAAAAAAGGGCTAAAGGGAATTGATGGACATATAGAGGGTACTGAAAGAATTCGTGATATTCTAAATTGTATAGAAAGACATGAAATAAATATATTGACACTTTTTGCATTCAGTAGTGAAAATTGGAATCGGCCAAAAACTGAAGTTCACGCCCTGATGTCTTTATTAAACAGTTATCTTAAAAAAGAATTAAAAAACCTCATAGAGAACAATGTCAAATTAATAGTGATTGGCCGCAGAGATCGATTCAGCTCGAAACTAAATAAACTCATTCAAGATACAGAACTGAAGACAAAAAATGGTAAGCGTACTTTAGTTTTAGCTTTGGACTATGGAGGACAATGGGAGATTACTGAAGCAACAAAAAGAATTGTCCTTAAGATCTCATCTGGAGAGCTTGACCCAAACAAGATAACTGAAAATATACTTTCACAAAGTATGTGCATACAAGATTTTCCGCCTCCTGATATTTGCATTCGGACTGGAGGGGAAAAAAGGATCAGTAATTTTTTGTTGTGGCATATGGCTTATACCGAGCTTTATTTTACAGATTGTTATTGGCCTGATTTTGATGATATAGAATTTGATGATGCAATGCTTGATTATCGAAAAAGACAACGTCGCTACGGTAAAAGGTTAGACACAATTAAAGATAGGAAATAAGTTTGCTTAATCAAAGAATAATAACAGCCATATTTATCGCTATAGTATTTATTGCAGTATTGATCCTTTCTAATCCTAGTTTTATTTTCTTTCTTTCAGCCATTATAGTTATGTATGCTGGCTGGGAATGGGCAAATTTAGCAGGCTACCGTACTTTTTATGCAAAACTATCTTATGTTTCTTTTATGTTGGGAGCATTGATTTTATCTGGTTTTCTGCTGGGCGCTCATAAACCAATATCTCTCGATCTAGTTGCTGGACAGGCTATCTTAGTTTATTTGATTCCTTGGTGGGGGCTTGCTTTTTTGTGCATTCAGAGTTATCCGGGTAGCTCTTTTATTTGGGGTAGTAAATTTGCTAGGGGAGTAATAGGATTTCTTGTTTTAGTGCCAACTTGGGTGGCTATAGTAATATTGGCCTCTTTAGATAATGGAAAATGGCTAATTTTTACTGTTGCCGCAATTGTAGCCATTTCTGACATTAGTGCTTATTTTATAGGCTTAAAATTTGGTAAGTGCAAGCTCTGTCACAATGTTAGTCCGAATAAAACCTGGGAGGGTTTTTTGGGCGCTGTTATAATAAATTTATTTTTAATTATTTTTCTTGGTATATTTTTAGAATCAAATCTAATAAATTGGTTTACGTTATTTTTATTGATTATGACTACAGCCCTTTCTTCTGCACTAGGTGATTTGCTTGTGAGTATGATGAAGAGATATCGAGGAATTAAAGATACTGGAGATATTCTTCCGGGCCATGGTGGTATTTTAGACCGTATAGATGGTCACACCGCTGCGTTTCCTATTTTTACTTTGATTTTTATTTATACTAATTTTCAGTTTTAAATTAATTTTAATTGTTTATGAAAAAATTAACAGTTTTGGGTGCAACAGGTTCAATTGGATTAAATGCCTTAAATGTTGCTTCCCAACATCCAGATAAATTTAAAATTTTTGCTTTAAGTTGTAATACAAAGGTAGCTGAGTTGGCTGATCAATGTAAGCAATTTAAGCCATCCTTTGCTGTCGTCTATGATATTTCCAAGATGCAAGAATTAGAGGCTTTATTGGAAATTTTTTCGCCAAATACAAAAGTTTTATCTGGTATTGACGGACTATGCAAAATAGCTAGTGATCCATCAGTCGATATAGTTATAGCAGCAATAGTTGGCTCTGCTGGCTTACTTCCCACTCTTGAGGCTGCAAAATCTGGAAAAAAAGTTTTACTAGCAAACAAAGAATCCTTAGTGATGGCTGGATCGTTGCTTATTAACGCAGTGAGTGAGAGTAAGGGTATTTTACTCCCTATAGATAGCGAGCATAATGCAATATTTCAATGCCTTCCTAATAACTATACTAGCTCAAAAAGTAGCGGTGTTCGCAAAGTTATTTTAACTGCTTCGGGTGGGCCGTTTAGAACATTAGATATAAATAAAATGTCAGAAATAACGGTTGAACAAGCTTGTAATCATCCTAACTGGAAGATGGGTAAAAAGATATCTGTAGACTCCGCAACTATGATGAACAAAGGCCTTGAATTAATTGAGGCCTGCTGGCTGTTCGGGCTTTCTCCTGATGAAATAGAGGTGGTTGTCCATCCACAAAGTATTATCCATTCAATGGTAGAATATTTAGATGGATCCGTTTTAGCTCAATTGGGTAATCCTGACATGAGAACTCCGATTGCACATGCACTTGCATGGCCCGAGAGAGTATCTTCTGGAGTCAATAGCTTAGATATCATAAGTACGGCACGACTAGATTTTGAGTCTCCTAATCTAGAGAAGTTTCCTTGTTTGTCCCTTGCTATATCAGCTGCTAAGGCAGGTGGTAGTGCACCGATAACCCTAAATGCTTCTAATGAGATAGCAGTAGAAGCATTTCTTAATAAACAGATTTTTTTTACAGAAATACCAGAGGTAGTTGCTTTAGTTTTGAAGGAAATGATACCAATAGAACCTAATACAATTAATGCTGTTCAAGTCTGCGATCGAAATTCCCGAGAATTAACACAGAAGTTAATTACAAAATACTTTATAAGGTAATTTATGTGGCTAGAAATTTTTAATTTGATCAAGCTGGGAGGTTAAATGGACTTAATCGAAACAATTTTTTTCACCTTACTTGCTTTAGCTTTATTGATATCTTTTCATGAGTTCGGACATTTTTTTATTGCCAGAGTCTGCAATGTCAAGGTTGTTCGTTTCTCGATCGGTTTCGGTTCAAAACTTTTAAGCTGGAAAGATAAAAATGGAACCGAATTTGTCTTATCGGCTTTACCATTAGGTGGTTACGTCAAAATGGTTGACGAAAGAGAAGGAGGAGTATCTGCAGAAGATCTCCCTTTTGCCTTCACTCAAAAAAATGTTTGGCAAAGAATGGCTATTGTTGCAGCTGGCCCCGCCGCTAATTTTATTCTAGCCATTTTTATTTATTGGCTATTATTCTTAAGCGGGACTACTGGGATAGTCCCTGTTATAGGCTCTCTTGATCCAAGCTCCATTGCTGAAAAAGCAGGCCTTAAAGTAGGGCACCAAATCGTTGCTATTGATGGAGAGAAAACTCCAACTATACAGAAGCTTCATGAGCGTCTGATTAGTCGTATTGGAGAGTCAGGATTAATAAATTTTACAGTGAAGACAATAAAAAAAAATATACATTATATATTAATTGT
>CAZSMR010000039.1:5623-8523 GCA_964608185.1 uncultured Porticoccus sp.
AGTCCTGAATTTTATAGCTTTGAAGGGCATTTAAAAGATTGGATGTCTGGTGCTGAAAAATTAGATCCACTAGCAGGCTTAGGCATAGATCTGTATACCCCAGAAATTTCGCCTTATATTGATATGGTTATAGCTAACAGCCCAGCAGAAAAATCAGGACTAAAAGCTAATGATTTATTGCTGTCCGCAGATGGCATTCCTATAGCAAAATGGTCAACCTGGGTTGAATATATTCGAAGTCGCCCTGGTATCAATATAGATATTACAGTTCAGCGTGAAAACTCTATTATTTATACAATAATAACTCCTGAGAAAATTTCATTAGATACAGGGTTAGTTGTTGGAAAAGTAGGGATAGCTGTAAAAATGCCAGTTTGGCCAAAAAATATGGTTCAAGACTTCTCATATAGCCCCATAGAGGCTTTTAATGAAGCTGTATATAAGACTTGGGGCACCTCAGTTATGATTTTAGGCTCCGTAAAAAAAATGCTGTTAGGAGACATATCTGTGAAGCATTTGAGTGGGCCTATAACAATTGGAAAAATAGCTGGAAAATCAGCTAAATATGGAATCTCATCCTATTTAGGGTTTCTGGCTCTACTGAGTATAAGCTTAGGTATTATGAATTTGCTCCCAGTTCCAGTATTAGATGGGGGACATTTAATGTACTTTATAGTTGAAGCAATCAAAGGATCTCCCTTATCTGATAGAATCCAATTGTTTGGTTTTAGGCTGGGCATATTTTTGGTGGTTGGGTTGATGTCCATAGCCCTGTACAATGATATATTGTTAAATTAGCGTTCTGTAGCTACTAGTTATTAGCCTTAACTACAGAGTAAATCGAAAAATAAATAAATGGTGCAACTAATATCCAATGAAATCCTTTTGCCTCTTTTTATTATTAGCTGTAATTTCCTTGAGCGCTCAAGCAGAGATGTTTCAGGTTGAAGATATCAGAATTGATGGTCTTGAGCGCGTCTCTTCAGGGACCATATTTGGGTCCCTAGGAGTTAGTGTTGGAGATACCGTCGATAGCTCAACCCTGCGTAATATTACAAGAGATCTATTTAGGTTGGGTTTTTTTGATGATATAAAAATTTCTCGTGATAACGGAATTTTGATTATTTCAGTGAGTGAAAGACCTGCAGTAGCGAAACTAGTTATTGAAGGTAATACTGCTATACCAGAGGAAACCTTATTCTCTTCTTTAAGAGAAGCTGGCTTATCTGAAGGACAGATATTTCGTCAGGCCGTCCTTAAGGGAATGAGTCAAGAACTTGAGCGTCAGTATGTTAAGCAGGGTAGATACGGGGCAGGTATTGAAATAGAAGTTGAAGAACTTCCCCAAAATCGAGTTTCAGTAACAGTCGTAATTGATGAGGGTGCAGTTGCAGCAATATCAGGAATTAATATTGTTGGCAATTCAATTTTTGATGATGCTACGTTAAAAATCTTGTTCGAGCTAAAAGAGTCCAGTCTATTCTCTTTTATCTCGCAGAATGATAAATATAATCGAGAAAAACTAACTGGTGATTTAGAAAGAGTTGAATCTTACTATCTAAATAGGGGATACCTTGATTTTTCAATACAATCTACTCAGGTAACTATAAGCCCAGATCGTGATTCAGTCTTTATAACAATAAACTTAAAAGAGGGAAGCATTCATACTGTTTCTGAAATTGTTCTTGCCGGCAGTCCCACAATACCCGAAGAAGAAATTAGAAAACTTATTATACAAAAAGAAGGTGAAGATTTCTCCCAATTTCTTATGACTTATTCAGCAGAAAGAATTTCTGAGCGCTTGGGTAATGATGGTTATGCTTTCGCAGAGGTTAAAGGTGTTACCGAAATAAATGCTCAAGATAATACTACTAAATTGCTTTTTTATATAGATCCTGGAACTAGAGCCTACGTCAGGCGTATAGAATTCCGTGGCAATACAAAAACGATGGATGAAGTTTTACGAAGAGAGATGCGCCAGTTAGAGGGAGCAACCGCTTCTACTGAGAAAATTGAAAGATCAAAGAATCGATTAAAGAGAATAGGATATTTTAAGTCGGTAGAATCTGAAACTCGACCCGTACCGGGAGTAAGTGATCAGATTGATGTTTTTTATACAGTAGAGGAACAGCCTTCTGGAAGTGTTGGTGCAAGCCTTGGATTTGCTCAGACTTACGGTGTTACTTTGGGAGCAAATATAGCCGAAAATAATTTTTTAGGAACTGGTAATAGATTAAAACTGGGGTTGAACCAAAGTGGTTTTCAGACAAATTTAAATTTGAATTATTCAGACCCATACTTCACAACAGATGGCGTTAGTGCTGGGTTCATGGTTTTTGCCAAAAAACAAGATTTTGAAGAAGGTAATTTATCAAACTACACAACAGAAAGTATGGGGGCATCCACCACGTTTGGTTACCCGATTACTGAAAATCAAAGCATCGGTTTTGGTTTAGGGTATGAAAACCTTGAGTTAGATTCTGGTGGATATTTTAAAACTAAGCTTATGGAAGAGTTTCTGGACGAGGAAGGAAACGATTATCACATGTTTACTTCAAGTGTATCTTGGGGAGTTTCTAATCTAAATGGATCTGGAAATGACGCAACTAGAGGACAGGCACATAAGATATCAGCTGAGGTCACATTGCCAATTGGTGATCTAAATTATTATAAGTTCAATTATGATGGACAATTTTTTCATTCGCTTACTGATGACTTAGTCTTGCATCTCCATGCTAACGGTGGTTATGGAGATGGTTATATGGATACAGATGGCTTACCTTTTTTCAAGAACTTTTATTCTGGAGGAAATGGCTCTGTGCGTGGTTTTGAGCAAAATACGCTCGGCCCAAAAGATGTTCCTATAACCCCTGGGTATGAGGATGAAGCCGATGCATTTG
>CAZSMR010000040.1:0-8385 GCA_964608185.1 uncultured Porticoccus sp.
GAAATCATGCTTCCTGCACAAATAGTAGCTGGAATATAAATATCTAGTTATCCGATAGAGCTAACTGCTGCAATTTCAACAAATCGCTAATCCCACTTTTAGCTAGGCATAACATTTCGTCAAGCTGCTCGTTGGTGAATGGAGCACCCTCGGCTGTACCTTGGATTTCTATGAATCCTTCATCACTATTCATGACAACGTTCATGTCAGTCTCAGCTTTTGAATCCTCAGCATAATCTAAGTCCAGCACAGGTTGTCCGTTATAAACCCCAACTGATACAGATGCAACCATACCAATAAGCGGGTTTGATTTAATTTTTTGTGTTTTTTGCAGATGAGTAATCGCATCCATTAGTGCAACACAAGCTCCTGTAACTGATGCTGTTCTTGTTCCACCATCAGCTTGAATTACATCACAATCTATCTTTACAGTGTTTTCACCCAATATACTGAGATCAATTACTGCTCTTAATGAACGTCCGATCAATCTTTGAATTTCTTGAGTCCTTCCGGATTGCTTTCCCCGACTGGCTTCTCTATTCATCCTAGAACCTGTAGAGCGTGGCAACATACCATACTCCGCGGTTACCCAGCCTTGACCTTTTCCTCGAAGAAAATGTGGGACCGAATTTTCAACACTTGCTGTACAAATTACTTTGGTGTCACCAAACTCAACAAGTACCGAGCCTTCGGCATGCTTAGTGTAGTTGCGGGTAAATTTTATATCACGTAATTGATTTGCGGAACGGCCACTTGGTCGAGACATTTTAATTATTTCCTAGAAAATGAAGCTGTATTTTAACTGATTTATTTCGCTTATGTTCTATCATGTTAATATATGATGGAAAATTATAAGAAGAGATAAATAAATAAGGGAGTAATTATGGGAGGAAATGGATTAGATGTCTAATGAAGGGACACTCTATATAATTTCTGCACCTTCTGGAGCAGGAAAAACCAGCTTAGTTGAAGCACTGCTAAAAACGACGGTTGATTTACAGGCTTCTATTTCTCATACAACACGTCCAATGAGACCAAGTGAGCGGGAAGGAATAAATTATCACTTCGTAAATGATGCTAGATTTTTTTCTTTGAAGAATGAAAAAGCTTTTCTCGAGCACGCTCAGGTATTTAACCATTCATATGGCACTTCTAAGAAGTGGGTAGAAGACACCCTTATAAGTGGAATAGACGTGATTTTGGAGATTGACTGGCAGGGTGCTGATCAAGTTAGGGCTCTGATGCCTGCATGTACTAGTATTTTTATTCTACCGCCGTCACTGGACGCACTCGAGGAGCGACTTATAAAACGAGGACAGGACGATTCAGTTGTCATAAGACGACGACTGGCTGCAGCGAAGGAGGAGATGTCTCATTACAAGAAAGCTGATTACCTCCTCATAAATGATGGATTTAATGAAACTCTCAAAGAACTCAGCTCGATTATTTTACACAAAAGACTCAGGCGTTCGTTTCAACAACAAAAAAATCGTACATTACTTAAGCACTTGTTGTCCTAAAACCAGCAATTTTGTACAATAAGCGATTGTATATTAAAGATAGCAGTGCTATTTCTTTAATTGATGGCATGAATAACTAACTAGGACGGATCAACATATGGCCAGAATTACTGTAGAAGATTGCCTAAAAAACGTAGACAACCGCTTTGAGCTTGTTATGGTTAGTTCGAAACGAGCGCGTCAGATAGCTTTAGGCAAAAAAGAAGCTCTAGTTCCTTGGGAGAATGATAAAGCTACAGTTGTAGCTTTGCGTGAAATAGAACAGGGTCTTATAACAGCTAGTATTCTGATAGAAAAAAAATCAAATGATTTCACAACAATGTCTAATGGTGATGAAATTGAAGCAGCTGCCGCAAATGAAGGTGCAATTGCTGAAGCAACTATAGAAGAGCCAGCCTCTACATTAACAGCAAAAGAAGTATAATCTAGTGGAGACAAACTCTTGGTAACCTCTTCGGTAGCCGAGGCTTTTGGTCAGAAACTCTCCCCATACCTCGAGAAAAACCAAGTTCAAAGTGTTCTGCGGGCCTATGAGTTCGCAAAGCAATGTCATAAAGGTCAAAATAGACAATCCGGTGAACCATATATAACCCACCCTCTTGCTGTAGCTTCAATTCTAGCAGATATGCACCTAGATCATGAAGGATTAATGGCTGCTCTTTTGCATGATGTTCTCGAAGATACACATGTCAACAAAAAAGAACTTAAGCGACTTTTTGGTAAGACTGTTGCAGATCTAGTAGATGGCGTTAGCAAACTAGATGAGATTGAGACTACTTCGAGAGCTGAAAGACAAGCGGATAGTTTTCAAAAAATGACTCTAGCTATGTCAAAAGATGTCAGAGTAATGCTTATTAAGCTAGCTGATCGACTACATAATATGAGGACCATTAAAGGTTTAAGCCCAGAAAAACGTCGAAGAATTGCTAGGGAGACTCTTGAAATTTATGCGCCTATTGCACAGCGCCTAGGAATTAACAATATCAGAGTAGAGTTTGAGGAATTGGGTTTTTCTTCAATGTATCCTGTTCGACACCAACGAATGATGGAGGCGCTTAAAACTGCGCGTGGGCCACGTCGAGAAATTGTTCAAGAAATAAAAGATAGTATTGATGTGCGTTTAAATAAAGAGTCCATAAAAGCAGAGGTAACTGGACGAGAAAAGCATCTCTGGAGTATCTACCAAAAGATGAAAGCCAAAAAAAAATCTTTCCGAGACATCATGGACGTCTTCGCCTTTCGTATCGTCGTTGATTCTGTTGATGAGTGTTATCGTACATTAGGTATTATTCATAATCTTTTTAAGCCAGTTCCAGGTGAATTCAAAGATTATATCGCTATACCTAAAGTTAATGGATACCAGTCTCTTCATAACATTTTAGTGGGTATGAACGGAGTGCTTATTGAAATTCAAATCAGAACACAAGATATGGATGCTATGGCGAATTATGGTATTGCTGCGCATTGGCTCTATAAATCTCAAGAAGAGGGAAATCCGAGAGCTTATCGATGGATTCAAGGACTTTTAGAAATTCAAAAACAAGCTGGAGATTCTTTAGAATTTATTGAACATGTTAAAACAGATTTATTTCCAGACGAAGTGTATGTATTTACAGCCCAAGGTGAAATTATTTCTCTGCCGCAAGGGGCAACGCCTGTAGATTTTGCATATGCAGTTCATACAGGTCTGGGGGACGCCTGTGTTGCTTGTAAAACTAACGGTCAATTAACTCCACTCTCGGAAAGACTTGAAAGTGGTGTCAGAATCGAAATTATTACGGCTAAAGATGCACAACCAAACCCGTCTTGGCTAAATTTTGTTAAGACAGCTAAAGCAAGGAGTGCTATTCGCCACTTTCTTAAACATCAACAGCATGAAGATTCTGTCTTGTTAGGAAAGAGTCTTCTCGATAGGGCGCTTGGCAGTTTCGGAACAAATTATAAAAGTATTCGTAAGTCTTGGATAAAACGAGCACTGAAAGAAACTGGCTGTAAAAAATTTGAGGATATACTTCAACAAATTGGGCTAGGAGATAGGATGGCATATGCATTGGCTAATCTTATGGCGCCCCCTTCCATGCGAAAAGATATAATTCCTGAAGAATTCGAGTCACCTATTATGATCGATACTCGTGAGGGGCTAATTATAAACTATGCTAGGTGTTGTTACCCTATACCAGGGGACAACATATTGGGGCACTTAAGTCCTGGTAAAGGACTAGTGGTTCACCTTGATGCCTGTAAGAATCTCGACGAAATTCGCACCAATATAGAAAAATGTATGCCTCTAAGCTGGTCCTCTAAAGTGAAAGGTGATTTTAGTGTATCGTTTAAGGTTGAGCTAGTCTCTGAGAGAGGTATTATTGCTTCACTGGCATCACGTGTTTCAGAAGCAGAGGCGACAATACTCAAAATTCAAACAGAAGAAAGAGAGGGTAATTCTATGATTGTTGATTTACTCATTGAGGTTAAAGGGCGACTACATTTTGCTCAAGTTATTAAGCGTATTAGAATCTTAAAGCAAGTACAGCGGGTATACCGCACTAAAAATTGATAAGAGTAACCGTATGATCAATAAAGCTATAATAAATACAGAAAAAGCTCCTGCAGCTATTGGAACCTACTCACAGGCAATTAAAGTCAACAATACTGTCTATTTGTCTGGTCAAATTCCACTTGACCCAAAGACTATGAAACTTGTCGCGGGCAATATAGAATCTGAAATACATCAGGTTTTTAAAAATCTAGCTGCTGTATGTGAGGCAGCTGGCGGCGAGCTAAAAGATATAGTAAAGCTGAATATCTATCTCACTGATTTAAGTAATTTTTCTTTAGTCAATAGTGTGATGGCCTGTCACTTTGAACAGCCTTATCCTGCCCGAGCTGCAATTGGAGTAAGCGCTTTACCAAAAGATTCTGGCGTAGAAATGGATGCAATTATGGTCATTTGAAATATCAGTGTATGATTTTTTACTCTTTTTACAACAGGAAGCGATAGCCTTCTCTGAAGTTAGGAAAAATAAATCTGTAGCCACTTTTCTTCAACAGTTTGTTGCTGCATCTACGATTTGCAACTGTATTTAATTTATCATTTTGTTTGTTATGATTTTCTAAAAAATCTACTTTCATCTCTTTCGCCAACCAGCTTTGTACTTCATGTGCAGGCGTTGGCTCATCATCAGTAGCTAAATATAGGTTAGCTAAATGTTTGGTTTGTGCGTAAAGTTCTAAAAAATGAATAATAATACCAGCGCAATCCTCTGAATGGATCCTATTTGTCCAATATCTTGGTTCTTTGGGAGCAACTATCCCCTGCTTGATCTTACTCAACAATCTACCCCTACCCGGACCATATATCCCAGAAAAACGTATAACTACTGCTTTAACCGAACATTTTTCGTGTGACAACATCTCATCTGACAAAGACTGAACTATTTGCTCAGCTTCTAATAATCGCTTACCTCTGTATGACTGAGGTGAAACCTCCGATATTTCATCTACCCACTCACCATTAGTTTGACTATAAACACCTGAGCTTGAAATCCATATAATAAGACGAGGAGTATGTGTTGTTTTCTTGAAAGCGAATTTTAATGCTCTTGCACCAGCAACATAGCTATTAAGGTAGCCCTGATCGCTCATATGGTCGGGTGTTAAGGTTACAACAATGACATCAATATGAGACGTGTCTAATATATTTAAAAGATCTTCTCTGTTGCAAAGATCTCCCTTTATCATATCAATATTTTCTGGCAAAACTTTAGTATTTCGACGCATAGCAAGCGCTTGGTATAAATTTTTTAAGCTGCTGTTTGACAGCATACGGATTGCTCGAACACCTATATCTCCGCAACCAGCAAACAAGACTTTCAATTGGCTTTCCTTTTATGAATTATTTTAGCTATTATTATAGATGAAGAATCACGTGTGACCTTAACCGAATTATGTGTTTGAAAAAACCCCCCTACCTAGCTGTGATATATCATAAATGAACAGTCAAACCCTTGATCAAATACCGGTAGCTGCACTAAACGGTGTTGGAGCACAACTTTCATCAAAGCTATCCAAATTAGGAATAGAAACAATACAAGATTTGCTGTTCCATTTACCCGTTCGCTATATTGATAGAACACAGATATCACCTATTGGTAGAGTTCAGTCTAATACAGAAGTTGTTATCGAAGGTGAGATTGTTGGTTGCGATATCGTTTTTGGTCGTCGCAGGAGCCTACTTTGTCGGTTACAAGATAAAACTGGAACTATAAGCTTGCGCTTCTTTCACTTTAATAGCTCGATACAAAACCGCTTAAAGAATAATTCTCATCTTAGGTGTTATGGTGAGGCGAGAATAGGCAGTTCAGGTATTGAAGTTTATCACCCAGAATACCAATTCATTGATCCAACTAATCATTTGCCTCTGCAAAAAAATTTGACGGCAAGCTACCCTACTACTGAAGGAATATCTCAACAAAGAATGAGGAATATCATTTTAAAGGGTATCGCCTTAATGAATGAACATAAATTGAAAGAGCTATTGCCACCAGAACTTGCAAAAACATCTCTTGTTGATGTACTGAGATTTATCCACCAACCGCCTATTACGGCTTCAATTGAAGAGCTAAATATAGGAGAGCACGCTTCACAGCAACGCTTAGCTTTTGAAGAGCTGTTGGCACACAATCTCAGCTTACTTCGTATGAGGCAGTTCATCCAAAAGAGAAGTGCTCCTGCTCTTTTAAATAAAAATTCTTTAAGTAAACAATTTTTGACCTCCCTACCATTTAAGCTTACAAGTGCACAAAAAAGAGTAGGGCTAGAAATCCAAAATGATTTATCTGATTCACGCCCAATGCTAAGACTGCTTCAGGGAGATGTTGGTTCTGGCAAAACTGTTGTGGCAGCAATGGCAGCGCTACAGTGTATAGCCAACGGAAAACAATGCGCCTTGATGGCACCTACAGAAATATTAGCGGAGCAACATAGACAGTCTTTTGAGAGCTGGCTGAAGCCGCTAGGTTTAAAAGTTGGATGGATCACAGGTAAAATAAAAGGAAAGGCGAGAATAGAGCAACTAAAATTAATTAAGGATGGTTCAGCACAAATTGTAATTGGTACACATGCTTTGTTTCAAGAAAAGGTTTGTTTCCAGAACTTAGCATTAACCATAATAGATGAACAGCATAGGTTTGGCGTACATCAGAGACTATCATTGAAAGAAAAAGGTAGGAACGATGGGCAATTTCCACACCAGCTAATAATGACAGCAACCCCAATCCCTAGAACATTAGCGATGACTGCATATGCTGATCTAGACTTCTCTATTATTGACGAAACCCCCCCTGGTCGAACTCCGGTTAACACTGTAGTAATCTCAGATCAAAATCGTCAAAAAGTTATTGATCGAATACAAAACGCTTGCATGAAAAATCGTCAAGCTTACTGGATATGTACGCTTGTTGAAGAGTCTGACCTACTAGAAGCACGAGCGGCTGAAGTAACTGCAAAAGAACTACATTTATTGCTGCCAGAACTGAAAATTGGCCTAGTTCACGGAAGGCAAAAGCCGAGTGAAAAATTTGCCACCATTACTGCTTTTAAAGCTGGGGAAATCCAACTTCTAGTCGCCACAACGGTAGTTGAAGTAGGCGTAGATGTTCCAAATGCAAGTTTAATGGTGATTGAAAATCCTGAGCGTCTTGGCCTTGCTCAGCTTCATCAGCTGAGAGGAAGAGTCGGAAGAGGCCAAGTAAAAAGCCATTGTGTTCTTTTATATAGCACACCACTATCACAAAAAAGTATGCAGCGACTTAAAATTATGCGGCAAACTAACGATGGATTTAAAATAGCAGAAATGGATTTAAAAATTCGTGGGGCAGGAGAAGTTCTTGGAACAAAGCAAACAGGAGAGCTGTCATTAAGAATTGCAGACTTACAAAGAGATGCTCATCTATTGCCGGAAATACATAAAACAGCCAAACTACTTATATCCAATCATCCTATAAATACCCAAGCTATTATTCGGAGGTGGCTTGGAGGCGGTGAACGTTACGGACAAGTGTAGTATAGAATACAACATCAATGTCATTATGAGTTAAAATATAAGTCTATTAAACAATATAGACGTAGGCACAAATATTGACCGCAGCTCACAATTCTAATCAATTTTTTATTTCTGAACCAAACTGGCAGACCTATAAAAGAACTCCATATACCGCTGTGCCACCAAGAATGAGAGGCTGGCTTCTTGATAAGGGCTCGCTAACACAGCGACTTATAGTTTTAAGTAACGGGAATTTTCGCGTAGAAATTCTTAGGCAGCAGATCGCCTATCCAACGTTGTCAGAAATAAGGGTACTGAAAATTCCTTTGCGACAAAAAGCATTTATTCGGCAAGTGGCTCTGTATGGTCATGGTGTTCCCTTAGTATATGCACGTAGTGTGATTCCTCTTAAAACCCTCACTGGACGCTTGAGAAGTTTACGAAATCTAAAAAATACACCCTTAGGAGCCCTATTATTCAAAGATGCCGCTATGAAGAGAGGCCCTATAGAAACTGGCTGTACAAAGTCTTATGCCGATTCAAACCAAGAATTTTTTAATAAAACAGCTACGACTATATGGGGGCGACGCTCTCTATTTTATTTAGATAAAAAACCACTTCTCGTTAGTGAACAATTTATGCCAGACTTTGACCAAACAACTTCTTAGCAATTTTTTAAATAGATAAAGAACAAAGCGACTATATGTATGATTTAAAAATGCAAAGCTTTAAAGAAAAACTACCATTCTTTTTGAAACTGATGAGGTTTGACAGGCCAGTAGGAATTTTGTTATTGCTTTGGCCAACCTTATGGGCTTTATGGCT
>CAZSMR010000041.1:0-8282 GCA_964608185.1 uncultured Porticoccus sp.
CGTGCCTACCATAATGCTATTTTTTAAATAACTAGTAATCAGATAATTCCATCTACCATTTTTTTTAGGGAAGATATCTCATCCCTTAAGTTTCCAGCAGTCTCAAATTCTAAATTTTTTGCACTTAAAAACATTTTTTCTTCCAAAAGAGTTATTTTTTTCCATATATCCAACTCAGAATGGAGACTTGATCTATCGAGCAGGTCTGGTTCAATTTTATCTGTTATTTTGCGAGGTTTTTTTCCAGGTGTTACAGCTGCCCCCTCCATAATGTCTGTTACTGACTTAATGATTCCTTTGGGTGTAATATTATTATCTTTATTGTGTTTAATCTGAGCGGCACGTCTATTTTCTGTTTCTTTAATAGCTCTGGACATTGATCCTGTAATTTTGTCTGCATACAGAATTGCCCTTCCTTCAACATTTCTTGCAGCTCTACCAATTGTCTGAATCATCGATTGCTCAGAACGCAAAAAACCTTCTTTGTCTGCATCAAAAATAGCCACTAACGCAACTTCTGGAATATCTAGTCCTTCTCTGAGTAAGTTGATACCTACCAGCACATCAAATTTACCTAAACGCAAATCTCTTATAATTTCGATTCTTTCTACAGTATCTATATCTGAATGCAAATAACGAACTCGAACATCATGATCGGTTAAGTAGTCTGTAAAGTCTTCAGCCATGCGTTTTGTTAATACAGTGATTAGAACTCTTTGTTGCTTGTTAACACATAAATTTATTTCAGACAGTACATCATCAACTTGAGAGGTGGCTGGTCGTACAAAAATTTCTGGATCCAGTAAACCGGTAGGGCGAACTACTTGGCGAACTACTTGTCCTTCATTAGCAGCCTCATACCTGCTAGGAGTTGCAGAAACAAAAATCATCTGTGGAGCAAGAATTTCCCACTCATCAAATCTTAAAGGGCGATTATCAAGGGCTGAAGGGAGACGAAAGCCGTATTCGACTAGTGTCTCTTTTCGTGAACGGTCACCTTTATACATAGCACCTAGCTGGGGTATCGTGACATGAGACTCATCAACCACTAATAAAGCATCTTTCGGAAGATAATCAAATAATGTTGGAGGTGCCTCCCCTTTTTCACGACCAGAAAGATAGCGAGAATAGTTTTCGATTCCATTGCAATAGCCCAGCTCACTCATCATTTCAATATCGAATGAACACCTCTCTCTAAGTCTCTGTTCTTCAACTAGCTTATGTACTGACCTTAACTGTTCTAAGCGTTCAGCAAGTTCAATTTTAATCTTTATTACAGCATCCATAATAACCTCTCTGGGGGTTACATAATGCGATTTAGGGTATATTGTAATTCTAGGAACACGCTTTGATATTTCTCCAGTTAGCGGGTCAAATAAAGAAATATTTTCAACGAGATCATCAAAAGTTTCTATTCGAACCGCATCCTGGGCTGAATCAGCAGGATATATATCAATGATATCGCCTCGAACACGGTAAGTAGAGCGCTGAAATACGGCATCGTTTCTTGTGTATTGAAGCTCAGCTAGACGCCGTAAAATTTGCCGTTGATCAATCTTATCTCCACGAACTAAATGCAATAACATTTTAAGATAAGAGCTTGGATCACCTAACCCATATATAGATGAAACTGTTGCTACAACGATTACATCCTTTCTTTCTAATAATGCCTTAGTTGCAGATAACCTCATTTGTTCTATATGTTGATTAATAGATGCATCTTTTTCAATAAAAGTTCCAGATGATGGAACATATGCTTCTGGCTGATAATAATCATAGTAAGAAACAAAATACTCAACCGCATTTTCTGGAAAAAAATCTCTGAGTTCTCCATATAATTGTGCAGCTAAAGTTTTATTATGTGCGAGAACAATTGTTGGTCGCTGCACCTGAGAAATTACATTAGCAATTGTAAACGTCTTTCCTGAACCTGTTACACCTAACAAAGTTTGAGAGGCTAAGCCCTGGTCGAGTCCACTTATTAACTCAGAAATAGCTGCAGGCTGGTCTCCAGCTGGGGCGTAAGGACTTATCAGATTAAAAGATTTTGACACTTATAACTGCCCGTATTAAAAGATAAAAGGATTAACTATATTATAGATTATTTCTACGTATAAGTTGATGCAGAATTAGGGTTGACTCACTGAATATCCGTATATAATATACGCGCTTCTTAGAGATCCGCCTTAGCTCAGCTGGTAGAGCAAATGACTGTTAATCATTGGGTCGCTGGTTCGAGCCCAGCAGGCGGAGCCATTTTAGATATTTTTAAAAAACCCAAAAAAAATAAACTCATAGCGCTGATAAAATCTCATCATTCACAAGCTTTAGAGCACTAACTGGATTTGATGCCTGAGTTATCGGACGACCGATAACCAAATAATTACTCCCAGAAAATATAGCCTGCGAAGGAGTCATGACTCTTTTTTGATCATTTATTGTTACCAAATTATGGCGAATACCCGGGGTAACTAAAATAAAATCATCGCCATAACTGTTTCTTAATTCAGCGGCTTCTAAAGCAGACGCGACGACACCATCCATCCCTGATTTTTTTGCAAGACTAGCAAGCTTACTAACCTGCTGTTCAGGGCTGAAAGAAATACCAACCTCGCTTAAGTCACTCCTAGAAAGGCTAGTCAAAACAGTTACCGCTATGATTAGCATCTCGCTATTATTTTTATCGAGGGTATTCCTTGCTTCCTCCATCATCTTTGACCCACCAGAGGCATGAATGTCTGTCATCCAAACACCCATATCGTCAGCGGCAGCAACGGCTTTAGATACAGTGCTGGGTATATCATAAAATTTTAAATCTAAAAATACATCGAAACCCTTTTTTATAAGATTAGAAACAAAATTTGGGCCTGTATGAGTAAATAACTCTTTTCCAACTTTAAGTTTACACAAGGAAGGGTTAACTAATTCAACGAACCTCATGGCGTCCTCTTCATTTTTATAATCGAGCGCAACAATAACTCTTGGTTCATAAATCTTCATAATCAATCCTTCTTAATTTTTATTGAAGATTCTAGCTTAGCTAACTGTTTTTTTGCTTTGCTTAATCTGTACTTTAGTTTAATAAGAGTTGAAGAAGTTACCAGCAAAGTTAATACGCAACCAATTGAAAAACTACCCAGCATTAATAGACCTCGAGGATAAATACTAGACTCAAAGCCAAGTATTTTAAAAGACACTAGTTCAGGATTACCCATAACAAGACATACGCCTAGGAAAACAGAGACGAAGGTAATAATTAACCATAAGATATTTGTCAAAACAGACAAGGGAACTCCAAAAAAACGCGAACACTGATTATGGCGTTAATTATAAAAAAATTCCTCTCATTTTGACTCTCGAAGCTTATATTTAAAGCAATACTACTAAATATTATTTGGAACTGTTGACTCTTTCACGGAGTTCCTTACCAGGCTTGAAGTAAGGTACTGACCTTTTAGGGAGTTCAACAGAAGCGCCTGTTTTTGGATTTCTGCCTAATCTAGGAGCACGATGATGCAAGCAAAAACTGCCGAAACCTCTTATTTCTATTCTCTCATTTTTAAAAAGCACATGAGCCATTTTTTCTAATATCATTTTTACAGCCAGCTCTACATCGCTAGCCGTAAGTTGGTCTTGGTTATCTAAAATTGATTCTATCAGTTCTGATTTAGTCATAAAAAAATTTGTTACATAGTTAATTGCTTGATTAGATTAAAAGGCAATAAGTAGTTCACCTACTAACTGCCCTTATGATTAACTCTCTTTGTTATCCATCTGAGCTTTTATTAAATCACCTATGGTAGTCGGTAATACATTTTCTACTTCCGATTTTTTATGCTCCTTGACTGCAGTTTTTTCTTCTTCTACATCTTTAGCTTTGATAGATAAGGAAATCGTACGATTTTTTCTGTCCACACTGATAATTTTTGTCTCTACTGTATCGCCATTATTAAGAATCTTAGCCGCATCATCTATTTTTTCTTGAGATAGCTCTGATACCTTAAGAAGCGCCTCAATACCCTCGCTCAAAGTAATCACTGCTTCGTTTGCGTTTACTTCTTTAACGATACCAGTAACAATTGAGCCTTTATCAAATTCAGACACATAACGCAGGAAGGGATCGTCGCTTAATTGTTTTACACCAAGAGAGATACGCTCTCTTTCTGAATCTATAGATAAAATAACTGTTTCTACTTCATCTCCCTTCTTGTAACTACGAACAGCTTCATCACCAGCATCATCCCATGAAATATCAGAGAGATGAACTAACCCATCAATACCACCATTTAAACCAATAAAAATACCGAAATCAGTTATAGACTTAATGTTGCCAGAAATTTTATCTCCTTTTTTGTGCGTTGTTCCAAATTCATCCCAAGGATTCATGAAGCATTGTTTCATACCTAAAGAAATTCTTCTTCGTTCTTGATCAATATCGAGTATCATCACTTCTATCTCTTCGCCTAACTGAACGACTTTAGACGGATGAATATTTTTATTAGTCCAATCCATCTCTGATACGTGGACAAGCCCCTCGACTCCATCTTCTAGTTCTGCAAAACAACCATAATCGGTTAGATTGGTAACTATAGCCTTAGTTCGGGCTTCTTGAGGGTAACGACCTGTTATGTCGGCCCAAGGGTCTTCTCCCATTTGTTTCATACCTAAAGAAACTCGACTTCGTTCACGATCAAATTTGAGTATCTTAACATCGACATCATCTCCGACATTTACTATTTCAGATGGATGCTTAATTCGCTTCCAGGACATGTCTGTTATGTGAAGGAGGCCATCTATGCCACCAAGGTCGACGAATGCGCCATAGTCTGTAAGATTTTTAATCAAACCTTTTACTGTCATTCCTTCTTCGAGATTTGCAAGCATTTCATCTCGCTCATCAGTATTAACTTGCTCCATTACAGCGCGCCTAGAAACAACAACATTATTACGCTTTTGGTCAAGCTTAATAACTTTAAATTCTAGTGGTTTATTTTCGAGATGAGATGTATCTCGAATTGGGCGGACATCTATCAAAGATCCTGGCAAAAATGCTCTTAAACCTTGGACCTCGACTGTGAACCCACCTTTTACTTTCCCGCTAATAATTCCTATAACTGCTTCTTCTGCTTTAAGCGCAGCATCTAAAATAATCCAAGATTCTGCAGCACGAGCTTTTTCCCTAGATAACTTTGTTGCACCAAACCCGTCTTCTACAGCCTCTAAAGAAACTTGTACCTCATCACCAATATTTATAGCTATTTCGCCATTATCATCAAAAAATTCTTCTTTTGGGATAACACCTTCAGACTTAAGTCCTGTATGAACAGTAACCCAATCCTTATCAATATCTGTGATAACTCCAGTGATTATCGAACCATTTTTCATGTCAACGGTTTTTAAACTTTCTTCAAATAATTCTGCGAAACTTGAACTCATGAGGGGGCACCTTAAGGAAAAATAGAGCAAAATTGCAATAGAGCTCTAATCCACATTACCAGTTATGTGGGCTATTAATAGGAAGTAAATATAGTTTTTTCTGGCCAACTACTACATATACCAAGTTATAATCGAGCTTCAATACCATTTTTTTTGGCAATATCCAATCCCAATTTCAATACATCATCGATACTCATATCTGAGCTATCAATTATAAAAGCATCTTCAGCAGGAATCATTGGTGACGACTTACGACTAACATCCCGCTCATCTCGATTTTTTACCTGCTTTATGATCGAGGCAAGATTAACATCTTTATCCATACCCATCAACTGCTTATAACGCCTGCTTGCTCTAACTTCAGGGCTTGCTGTAAGAAAAATTTTAGCATTTGCATCTGGAAAAACAACGGTACCCATATCGCGACCGTCTGCAATTAGACCAGGTAATCTCAAAAAAGCTCGCTGACGATCTAGTAACGCTGCCCTAACTTTTGGATAAGCTGCAATTATAGACGCATTGGTACTAATTTCATGGGTTCTAATAAGAGGAGTAGTATCTTCACCTTCAAGCATTATCTTTGTTTGAGACTTTTTATTAGTAACAAATGAAACATCCATGTGTCCGGCCAAAATAGAAAGCGACTCTATGCTACCTACATCAACCCCGTGACGTTTAGCAGCCAAAGCTAACAACCGATACAAAGCACCACTATCAAGATAGTGAAACCTTAAACTCATAGCTAATAATTGGCAAATAGTCCCTTTTCCTGCACCGCTTGGGCCATCCACTGTAATTACAGGTATATGCTGGTTTGTCATCTTGTCTCCTCAGCAATAACTAGCCCAGTCGAATTTGCTAGTTTTATAAAATCTGGAAATGATGTAGCAACATTATTACAGTTCTTGATCAAAATACTACTTGCCGCTCTCAATGCTGCCACACTGAACGCCATGGCTATTCTATGATCATTATTGCTATTGATCTCTCCACCTAAAATTGAACCACCCTCAATTTCTATTCCATCGGGCGTAGTGACTACGATGATACCGAGGGTGGTAAGACCATCTGCCATCGCCTGAATTCTATCACTCTCTTTAATCCTTAGCTCTGCTGCACCCTTGAGTACAGTCTTTCCGATTGCGCAAGCTGCAGCTATGAATAAGACTGGAAATTCATCAATAGCCAACGCCACTTGCTCTACAGGAATTTTGATTCCTGTTAGAGCTGCATAGCGTACTCGTATATCAGCAACAGGCTCACCACTAACTTCTTTTTGATTAGATAACTCTATGTCTGCTCCCATCATTTGCAAAATACTTATTACACCTATTCTTGTTGGGTTAACGCCGACAAAAGGCAGAGTTATATCCGAGCCTGGCGAAATAGAGGCTGCCACCATATAAAAAGCTGCTGACGAGATATCTGCAGGTACATTAATAGTTGTAGCTGCCAAATCACGCAAGCCTTTAAGGCTTATAGATGTGCCCTCTCTATTAACCTTAGAACCAAAAGCAGATAACATTCGTTCAGTATGATCACGTGTAACAACTGGCTCTGTAACAGAAGTTTTACTTTTGCTATAAAGACCTGCTAGCAAAATACATGATTTAACTTGAGCGCTCGCCATCGGCAATTTATAATCTATACTATTTAGAGTTACTCCTCCTTTAATTTTTAAAGGCGGAAAATCTCCTATGCTTCCCTCGATAGAGGCGCCCATATTTTTTAAGGGATTTATCACACGATCCATAGGCCTTTTAGATAAGGACTCGTCTCCCGTCAGCTCCACATCAAATGACTGTGCCGACAGCAACCCAGAGAGTAGTCGCATAGAAGTACCAGAGTTTCCTAAATAAAGAGGTCCGGGTGGCGACTTTAAACCGTTTAATCCAACACCATGGATTTCGACATGCCCGTTATCTGGACCTTTTATTGTAACACCCATGTCCCGAAACGCTTTTAATGTAGCTAAACTATCCTCTCCCTCTAAAAACCCTGATATATTGGTAACACCATTAGCAATTGATCCCATTATAATTGCACGATGCGAAATAGATTTATCTCCCGGAACAACCACTTTTCCCTTAACGCAACCACCTGGAGAGGCTCTATAGTCAATTGTCTTATCAACAGGCTCCAAATAGGACTTATTTTCTCTCATTCTCTTAAAATGATTTCTAGCTTCTTTTGCACGAGTGAAGACACCAAGTAGATACTCGCTATCCTTGATGACTATAGCTTCTTTTATTTGGTCAATGTGGTTAGTTAAGTTAGCTAAAGTAGAAAGGATAGCCTTATCATTTGCCAAAACAATGTCATGCCACATAAAGGGATCGCTGGCCGCTATTCTAGTGAAATCAGCAAAGCCCCCCGCAGCATAACGAAATATCTCTTTATTTGCTGATAGGCCTGAAAGCATTTCAACTAATGCATAGGCTAGCATATGAGGTAAATGACTCGTAGCAGCTAGAATTTCATCATGCTCAGATACTCCCATTTCACTTACCACAGAGCCTACTCCAGTCCACAATGCTGATACTTTTTTAGTATGACTCAAGCCTGTTTCATCTAATGGCGTAAGAATTACCTGATGGTCTTCAAATAAAAGGGGGTCGATTGCATTAATACCGCTTTTTTCTGATCCAGCAATAGGATGCCCGGGTACAAATTGAGATGGATTGCAACCATAGATATCGAACACAGATTTAACTACACTACCTTTAACGCTTGATACATCAGTTATTGTTACTGTTTCGCTTAGTAGCCCCCGTAGTTCTAAAAAAATAGTAGAAATTGCAAGCGTTGGCACTGCAATAACAATTAAATCTTCGCTGCCTAAATCA
>CAZSMR010000042.1:0-8105 GCA_964608185.1 uncultured Porticoccus sp.
ATATTGATTAATTTCACTTTTTTTACTATCAGGCAGAGCTCTAATAATTTTAGGGTCCTTCATTAATTTTGAAGAGATAGCAGAAGCATCATCAGAAAAAGTGGCAGTAAACAGCAAGGTCTGTCTATTTGCTGGGAGGTTCTTTATTATCGAGTTTACAGCGGGCTGGAAGCCCATATCCAGCATACGGTCTGCTTCGTCAAGAACAAACATACTAACATCGTTTAGGATTAGATTTCCTTTATTTATATGCTCCAAAATACGACCAGGTGTTCCAACAATTATATGCGCACCATGCTTGAGAGATCCTTTCTGGGGACCAAATGGAGATCCCCCACATAATGAAAGAACTTTAATGTTATGGATCGTACGGCCGATTTTTCGTACCTCAGAAGCAACCTGATCTGCTAACTCTCTTGTTGGGCATAATACTAAGCTTTGTATTCGGAAATTCTTAACATTAAGTTTATTTAAGATACCAAGAGAAAAAGCTGCGGTTTTACCAGAACCGGTTTTACCTTCCCCAATTACGTCATGTCCTTTTAAAATATCAGGTAATGTTTGAGCCTGAATAAGCGTCATCTTTAGGTAACCTAAAGATAAGATATTCTTAGCTAGATCAGCACGCAAGCCAAGAGAAGAAAAGTCTGAATTGTTCAAAAGTAACGCCTATTGGTTGAAATGTGATTAGGATACCAGAACTTGTTTTCTAGACTAGGTCTAAAACAAAAGATAATAAAACATACTATTCTTGGAATATGCTAGCTCAAAAGTACAAAGTATCTTTGCAAAAAAAATCCCAATGTATCTAAACACTGGGATTAAATATTAATATTTAATTATTTAAATATTTATTTTGGGGTTATTCTTCTTGTGAAAGCAACCACATAGTATGTTCAACGCTTCCTTCTTCAATACCTTCTGGGATTTCACGCAACTTAGGGTTCTCAACTACTCCTTCGAGTTCTCTGTTTTTTACAACTTCACCTTTCTCGTTTACATACTCACCAGGTTTCAAATTTTTTGAAATTGCGAACGATGGAGCCGGGGCCGTTGATGGATCAGAATTACTTCCAAATTTTTCTGTATTGAACCTATCAACGTTGCTACCAGGCTTAGTAGCTGCTTCTGGAGTTGCTACCTCTTCTGATTTATCGCCACATGCAGCTAGACCTAAAATTAGGACAGATACACTGAGTAATTTAATAATATTCATTCTATTATTCCTCTTAAAGATTATTTTAAAACTAAAAATTCAGCATTCAGAAGTAGAGTGCTTGATTGTTATCATTTTAAGTCGCAACAATAACAAACTTATAATGTAATCTATAGATGATAAACATCGGTGATGATTTTAATGACCTTTGCCAAACAAATCTATAGGTTTATGTCACCTTTATCGATATTTTATATAATACTATTAGTTGTAATAAATTTAACTATATAAATCAATATCTTAAAAAAAATAAAAGTATTAACTTATTTGTGACTTCGGGCACTAAAAAAAAATATGTGTGTTTTATGTCTAAAAGTGACTCATTTAAAAAACACAGATTTTATTATACGTCGAATTTTATAGTGCTTTCAACCTATTGCCACATCATAAAAATTCAACCCCTGTACCGTTTAGACCGCAATAACCGTTAGGATTTTTAGCTAAATACTGCTGGTGTTGGTCTTCCGCATAAAAGAAATCTTTATTACATAATATCTCTGTTGTTATTTGTGGATGTCCAGATTCTGCAAGTAGTCGTTCATAAGTATCTTTAGAGGTTAGCGCTATGTTAAATTGATCGACCTGATTGCAATAAACTACAGATCTGTACTGTGACCCTGTATCATTACCTTGACGCATTCCCTGCGTAGGATTGTGTGACTCCCAGAATATTTTAAGTATCTCTTTTAATGATATTTTTTTTGGATTGTATATAACTTTTACAACTTCTGAATGGCCAGTTAAGCCAGAGCAAACCTCTTCATAACTTGGATTGCTTGTATTCCCACCAGCATAACCAACTGCTGTTGTATAGACTCCATATTGAGTCCAGAATTTTCTTTCAGCACCCCAAAAGCAACCCAAACCTAAAATAATCTCGTCAAAATTCTGTGGAAACGGCGGGACTATTGTGCGCCCATGAAAAAAGTGATTCTTTAGATTTTTTTGCTTCATACTTCTTCCTGAGAATGCTTTTTTTTATCAATTACTGATCTTTTTTCTGAATGTTTTAGCATCATGAGTACCTTTGTTTAAAATTATGTATAGTAAAGTTAGTAGCTTATTGGTTATCTTTTTCTTATTTATTGTATGTATAATTAACTGTGATCATATTCTCGAAACCGGAAAGTAATATTATGATTGATTTATATACTGCATCAACCCCAAACGGTCATAAAGTTAGCATTGCGCTAGAAGAGCTTGGCCTCAAATATACCCTACATGATCTAGATTTAGGAAAAAAACAACAAAAAACAACAGAGTATTTAAAGCTAAATCCGAACGGTAAAATTCCTACTATTGTCGACCGTGATAATAACGATTTTGTCGTTTTTGAGTCTGGGGCTATTTTAATCTACTTAGCAGAAAAAACAGGACAACTGTTATCGAGCGAACCTTACGATCGATCTCTTACATTACAGTGGCTTATGTTTCAGATGGGCGGCATAGGTCCTATGATGGGACAAGCAAACGTTTTTTTTCGATATTGGCCTGAAAAATACAAGCCTGCTATAGATCGCTACCAAAACGAAGTAAAGCGTCTATTCGGTGTCATGGACGCTCACTTGGAAGGCAGAAGATACCTTTCCGCCTCATTGAGTGTAGCTGACATTGCAAGTTGGCCCTGGGTAAAACTTCACGATTGGTCTGGCGTTGAGATAAAAGCTTTTCCCCATCTATCTTCATGGGTAGATCGCTTGGGTGAAAGACCAGCTTTTATTAAAGGAATCAATACCCCGCCTTTAATTTTATTAGATTCAAAAAAAGATGAATTTATTTTAAACGCTCAAAATATGCTAACTAAATAGAATATTTTTTATAATTTATAATGAAATGAGGCCTTGCAACAAATCATTCTTGATATCGCTAATATCTTCTAGACCAATCGCTATACGAATAAGATTGTCTGTTATACCTGCATCTTTTCTTTGATCAGCACTCAAGCGACCATGTGTTGTGGTAGCTGGATGAATTATGGTTGTTTTCGTATCACCTAAGTTTGCAGTTAGTGACATAAGCTTTGTGCTATCAATAACTTTCCATGCTTGCTCTTTAGAACCTTTGACTGTAAATGACAGAACTCCTCCAAATGCAGATTGCTGCTTAGCTGCGAGAAGATGTCCTGGGTGACTTTCCAGGCCTGTGTAAAAAACTTTTATTACTTGCGGCTGCTCCTGCAACCATACTGCTAACTCTAGTGCATTCGATGAATGAGCATGCATTCTGAGTTTTAGTGTCTCCAAGCCCTTCAAAAATACCCACGCATTAAACGGGCTCATACTTGGTCCAGCTGTGCGAACAAAAGTTAAGACTTGCTCTATTAATTGTTTGTTTCCGGCAACAATACCACCCAGACATCGTCCCTGACCATCTAGATATTTAGTGGCTGAATGTATAATAAGATCAGCGCCAAGGTTTATTGGTTGCTGCAACGCAGGAGTACAAAAACAGTTATCTACAACTAACAATGCTTCATTTTTTTTAGCAATGGCAGCTATTAATTTTATATCAGCTACATCGCATAATGGATTTGATGGCGTTTCTAAATAAAGAATTTTAGTAGTTGGTCTCATTGCACTCTTCCACTGTTCTTCATCGGTGAGGCAAACAAATGTTGTTTGTATATCAAATTGTGATAAATACTTTTCAAATAAAACAGTTGTGGCTCCAAATACACTCTGAGAACAAACTATATGGTCCCCTGCTTTCAAAAAGGTGAGACATGTACTGAGTATAGCCGCCATACCTGAGGAGGTAGCAACTGCTTGTTCTGCGCCTTCTAGAGCTGCAATCCTCTTCTCGAGAATATTCACGGTTGGGTTTGTGTAACGTGAATATACGTTTCCTTGAGATTCGCCAGAAAATTTTGCAGCTGCTTCAGCAGAATCTTTAAAAACATAACTAGAAGTTAAAAATAAAGGCTCTGAATGTTCTCCTTCATGTGTTCTAACATGACCGGCTCTCACTGCTAATGTGTCAAACTTAAATTCTGAAAAAGGATCATTCACGTCATCTTTATCCATTTATTTTTATCCAACCGCTCTCAATTTTATTTTAGAAGAAATATTATTCTGCATCTATATCTGAATTATGCAAGCCTACCGCTTGATTCATATCTATGTGATCATTCGCAGCAATGTTTTTTGTAGAATCATTTCTTTTTATATCTAATTTTTTAAGGTATTTATCACTGATGTCTCCAGTGACGTAGTGACCATCAAAGACTGCACAATCAAAGTTTTTAATTTTGGAGTTTCCTGCTTTAACGCTATCAATTAGTTCATTTAGATCTTGGTAAATTAAGCAATCTGCGCCAATAAGCTTGGCGACTTCTTCTTCTGTTTTACCATGAGCAATCAGTTCATTTGCAGAAGGCATATCTATACCGTAAACATTAGGGAAACGAACAGGTGGCGACGATGAAGCGACGTAAACGCTTTTAGCTCCTGCATCTCTTGCCATTTCTATAATTTCTCTTGAAGTTGTTCCTCGAACGATAGAGTCATCAACTAATAGTACTCTTTTACCATTTAACTCAGCTTTTACAGGATTTAATTTTTGACGAACAGATTTTTTTCTTTCTTTTTGGCCGGGCATTATGAAAGTCCGACCGATATATCTGTTTTTCATGAATCCTTCACGAAATTTTATCCCAAGTTCTTCAGCAATTGCTTGGGCAGACACCCTACTAGTGTCTGGTATTGGAATAATGACATCAATATCTTCACATATATCTAAACTCTTTATCTTTTTTGCTAACTTTTGCCCCATTCTTAGTCGTGCTGAATAAACAGAGATCTCATCAATAATCGAATCAGGGCGAGAAAAATAAACATGCTCAAATATACAAGGATTGAGTTGTGGATTTTTCGCACACTGTTTTAAATGCAGCTCTCCATTTTGGTCAACGTATATAGCTTCTCCAGGAGCTAAATCACGAACGACAGTGAAGCCTAAAACATCCATAGCCACTGTTTCAGAGGCAACCATGTACTCTATGCCACTTGGAGTTTTTCGTTGTCCATAAATAAGAGGGCGAATTCCATAAGGATCCCTAAAAGCAATCATGCCATAACTCGCAATCATCCCTACAACTGCGTAAGCACCCTTGCATCTCTCATGTACTCGACTAACGGCATCAAAAATATTAGCTGGTGAAGGCTGTATTTTTTCAAGAGAAAGTAGTTCATGAGCAAACACATTAAGCAATGCTTCTGAATCTGAATCTGTATTTATGTGACGGAGATCAGAATTAAAGAGCAGTGTCATTAATTCATCTGTATTAGTTAGGTTTCCGTTATGTGCCATGCAAATTCCATAAGGAGAATTTACATAAAAAGGTTGAGCAAGCGCAGGACTTGAGCTGCCAGCTGTTGGATACCTTACATGGCCTATTCCCATATTTCCTTTAAGCTGAGACATGTGACGATTCTTGAAAACATCTTTAACCAAACCAACGCTTTTTCTTTGATTAAAGCGCCCTTTATGACAGGTCATTATACCAGCGGCATCCTGACCACGATGCTGAAGCATTGTTAAGGCATCATAAAGTTTTAACTTAACATCTGTTTTGCCAAAAATACTTACTATTCCACACATTGATTTTCAGGCCTTTTTTATGACATTAAAAGTCTTTATTTAATCTAGTTTATCTAAAATAAGTTTTTCAAAAAATTCAATGCTGTTGATCCTGTTTCCTGGGCCCAGCCTTGAAAGGGATAAAAATATGGAATAAGTGTTGACTCAATCCACCACTGTGTGTGCGAAGCAGGAAAAATTTTTGGAATTATAATCAAAAAGACCATCACAATCACTAATGCTCGCACAATACCAAAGATTATACCTAACAATCTGTCAGTGCCAGATAAACCTGAAACCTCTACTAATTTTCCAAGCGCGTAATTTACCAAACTTCCTATTAATAGGCACGCCAGAAAGATAAGAATCCAAGCAGAAAAGTTTCTTAGCATAGGAGTTTCTATCAAGTTTATCATTAGCATTGCGAGCTGATCATGAAAAATCGAGGCAATTAAAGCTGCTAATACCCAGACTATTAGTGATACAACCTCTTTCACTACTCCTCTAATAGCACTAATAATAGACGAGATACCAATAAGTACAATAATGGACCAATCAACTGAATTCATGACTCAAATACCATAGTAATACAATAAAAAATATCAGTTTAAATACAACAAAGCTTAACAGAACCGCTTCATAAATCAGGGGCCAAATCTTATTATATTTGCATCGAAGCCATATTTTTTATTTAGAGCCTCTTTATCATGCAGTAGCTTTTCTTTAATTATTTTTGGCCCAATAAAAACGGTGCTAATTTGGCGACCATCGTCAACCAGGCTTCTTACAAACGCTCTATATCCATCTGATAAAAGTTTTTTTGATAAATCTACTGCAGATTTTTTATCCTTAAAACTTTTTACTTTTAAAACCCATCCAATCGGAAGTCCATTAGAGGAAAGCGATGGAGAGATTAAATTAACTTCGTCTCTCAATTCAGATAGCTCACCTTTTAGCTGGAATGGTTCTTCAATTTTTTCTTCTGTAATTTTCTCTGGTCTGACTGGTTTAGCAATGAATAAATTTATACTTGGAGATTCTGGAATCATAGAAGTAGTATCTATTTTTTTGTTCATTTTTGCCTCGATAATAAAGGGCACAAAAACCACAACTGATGCAATTATCAGTAGGGCGAAAACTAGCCTATAAATAAGAACCTTTCCCACTAATAAAACCCCCTTTATATGTAAAAATAGCTAATGTAAGCTATTTAGCCAATTAAGCACAGGGCCAACAATCAAAAAAGAGCCAAATACTATAATGGTATCTCCCGAACTGCCAGACTGAATAGCTTTTTTTATAGCATCTTCTGGTTTTGAGTGTTCAAGAAATTTATATTGTTGTTGGTCAGAATAAATATTATCGCTCAATGGGTTGCTTGCAGTGCAGGTTTCTTTAAACCTCTTCTTTACATAATTTTTTTGAACGACGGAAGCAACTTCTTTTGCACTACAGGCTCTTTTATTATTTGGTATGTCGCAAAAATTCCACAAATCAACAAGCTCGATGAAGGGCTTCAAGATCCCAAGTATATCTTTGTCTGACATAATTCCTGTGATCGCAATAATTCTATTCTCTGACTTAAAAGCTAATAAACGTTTGGCTAGCATTTCTGAAGCCTGAGGATTATGCGCTACATCTAAAATAATATTTACACCATTCAGACTGATTTTTTGAAAGCGACCGTCTATTTTTGTATGATTTAGCCCCTCACTTAAGATTTTTTTACTTATATTAGGATCTAAAATTTTTGCTGCTTTAATTGCACACGTCACGCTGGCTGAAGGCAGTGAAGTCATATCTGTTATACCAAATTGCTCAAAATTGAAATCTATACCATTTAATAAGAGGTCTACTTTAAGATCTTTAGCTGTTGCAATAACGCTAGAAACTGGCCTTGTATCACCGTATATCATAGGGGCATTTATTCTTCCTATCGAAGCTTTTTCTGCACCGATAAGATCAAGATTATCACCAAGCCACTGCTGATGATCAAGGGCTATGCCTGTTATAATAGATAGATCAGAATCTATACAATTTACAGCGTCTAGGCGCCCTCCTAAACCAACTTCAAGTATTGCAAAATCTAAATCAGAATTTGCCATTATCATCAAGGCAGCTAGTGTTGAAAATTCAAAGTAACTTAAACTTATTGAATTTCTTGCAAGGTTTATTTCCTCGAAAGCCAAGCATATATCTAAATCACTTGCATGTTTACCGTTTATTGTTATCCGTTCATTGAATTGTATGAGATGAGGTGATGTATAAGTGCCAACCTTATATCCGTTTTTTCTAAGAATACTATCAAGGA
>CAZSMR010000043.1:0-8102 GCA_964608185.1 uncultured Porticoccus sp.
ATCTCTCCGATTAGTTTTCGCGCACAGTACGCAATTCGATACGTTTTTCAAACGTACCCTGTATAAGACGATCAACATAAATACCTGGGGTGTGGACATGCATTGGGTCTAATTCACCAGGTTCAACAATTTCTTCTACTTCCATAACTGTAATTTTGCCAGCTGTGGCGGCCATAGGATTAAAGTTCATAGCTGTATGGCGATATATAGCATTACCAAAACGATCTGCCTTCCAAGCTTTAACCAGAGCAAAGTCACCTTTAATTGACTCCTCAAGAATATACTTACGCCCATCAAATTCACGAACATCTTTTCCTTTAGCTATATCGGTACCACAGCCAGTAGCAGTATAAAAAGCAGGTATGCCTGCACCTCCTGCACGCATTTTTTCTGCTAGTGTCCCTTGTGGAGTCAATTCAACTTCGAGCACTCCAGACAGGAGCTGTTCTTCAAACATTTTATTTTCTCCAACATAAGAAGATACCATTTTTTTTATTTGGCGGTCCTCTAAAAGTATCCCAAGCCCTAGGCCATCACAACCGCAGTTGTTGGAGATGATTGTTAATTCTTTAGACCCCATCTTTTTGATCTCTTTAATCAAATTTTCAGGTATGCCGCAAATACCAAAGCCACCTGCAATGACAGTCATACCATTTGTAAGGCCTGCCATCGCCTCTTCATAGGTGTTAACCACCTTGTCGAAACCCGCCATGAGACTATCTCCCTTAATTTTAAATTTCTTTTTTTCCCAAGACGCCAAGCCTAGGGCTTTTGAAAGTTATGCGAAGGATCCTATATGAAGCAATATTTATCAAGATTAAAATTCTAATAAATTGATTTATATTTTTTATCATTACAAACTTTAATCTTTTAGTGGCTGCACTAAAACCCATGGCTTCACGACAACTGACCATAATATAGCGTCGCTATTTAGCCATAATTGGGCTTGCTGAACACTAACCTTACAAACTAAATTATCCGACATCCATTGTTCAACTTGAATTTTGTTATCCAGAAAAATTTCTAAAGCCACATCAATTAAATCTAAACTCGGAGATACATGCACTGCAGTTCCATTTGCAAAAAAAATTTCTAATTCTTTCCAAGAAATTTTAGCTGTTTCAGTATTCTATTTTTTTCGATCCATTTGCACCTCCATGGTGATAGTAAGGACATTACTTATTAATAGCCTTAAGATCAGTAAGCGTATTTAAAGTTAAACTACTTCTCCAGCAACATACCCAGATGCCCAAGCCCACTGAAAATTAAATCCTCCAAGGTGACCAGTTACATCTAAAACCTCACCAATAAAATATAAATCTTTCTGTCTCTTGCTCTCCATTGTTTTAGATGAGACATAATCAGTATCAATACCACCAAGTGTTACCTCAGCGGTTCGATAGCCTTCTGTTGCTGAGGGCTTTAATTTCCAATTATGTATTTTATCAGAAAGATTTTTAAAAAATAATTCTGGAAGTTCTGCGAGCGATGTTTCTTTTTTATCAGGCCACCAAATCTCTTCTAACTCTAATACTAATTTTCTTGGTAACAATTGAGAAAAAATTGTTCTTAAAAGAGCTTTGGGTTGATGGTATTTCTGTTCGGTTAGGAACATCATACAATCTATAGAAGGTAACAGATTTATTTTAATATCATCTCCTTCTTTCCAATAGCTTGATATTTGTAATACAGCTGGTCCACTTAATCCACGGTGGGTAAATAATACACTTTCTACGAACTGATACTTACTGGTAGATATGCAAACAGGCAACGATAGGCCGGATAGTTTTTCTGTCATTATTTTAAAGGCATCTGTAAAAACAAAAGGCACTAAAGCTGGCCGTAGTTCCGTAATTTTATGGCCAAATTTTTCTGCTATTTTATAACCAAAATCTGTCCCTCCCAATGTTGGAACAGAGAGTCCACCTGAAGCTATAACTAGAGATGTAGCTTTATAACGCTCTTGATTCGTAGTTAACTCGAAATATTCCTCGTAGTTATATTTTTTAATCTGGCAATTAGTTTTTATTGTTACTTTTTCTTTTTTAGCTTCAGCCAGCAACATATTAAGAATATCTTTTGACGAATTATTACAGAATAATTGACCGAGTACTTTTTCGTGATATTCAACATCATGCTTATCCACTAGCTCCAAAAAGTCAGCATGTGTATAGCGACTTAAAGCTGATTTACAAAATTTAGGGTTTTTTGATAGAAATTTATCTGCTTCAGTATATAAATTGGTGAAGTTACAGCGTCCCCCGCCAGACATGAGTATTTTTTTGCCAGGCTTGTTTGATACCTCAAGAACTAAAACCTTACGTCCACGTCTACCAGCAGTTATAGCACACATTAAACCAGCGGCGCCCGCACCAACTATAATCACATCCCACATATTCAACTATATTTCTCCTGCAGGAATGATATTACATACTGCTATATTTATGAATTAGTTTAATTATTATCTTTTAAAGTTAGCTCAAAATTTTTGGATTTGTTAGCAGTATCGTATTTGTAACCGCATTTATAATTAGAATTTTTTTACCTCTACTAAGAGATTTTATTTCTGCTTCACGCACCGATGCGCTACTACGGTCATGGCCGGACTCTGTATAAACGATTTTTTCTGGCCTTCTACCTTGAAAATATTTAGCCCCGCCTTTGCCTCTAAAATGCTGCTGAAAACGTCGATCTAAATCTGTCGTTATACCAGTATATAAAGATTTATCGCTACACTTAATCATATAGACATACCAATTTTTTTTTGTTTCAGTCACAACCACTCCCACTGGTAAATACAAGCTTGGTGTGACAAAGACGGCAAAGATACTCAGCCTGATGACGAGAGCACTTATTATGCCTCAAAGTACCCAAATAATGAGTCATGCAATCACATAAATACCTAAATTTTTTAGACTTTCGACAAGGTATTCCACTCATATCAAAGCTAGCAGTGACGTTATTATTGGCCCCAAAAGCATGCATAATAGATCTCCACTCTAAGCCATGAGGTCTCAATTTATGATCAGCATGCAGGCATCTTGCTAGATAATGTGCCACTTCATGCGGAATAGTTGTAGTAAAATTTTCTTTGTAATATTTCGCAAAAATCCAGGGATTGTAACGAATAACTCCTAAGTCATCTGAGGTTTTCGTACTTAAATTTTTCCATTTGTACATACCTGCAGCCTTTCCACTCAAATCAAAAATAACAGGAATAAAACTAAATTTTTTCTTAAGCAATTTTGAACCTAGTTCTATGAAATAATGAGTTCTAACTATTACCTCTTGCTGCATTTCGCAATCAATAGGGGTTATAATGTAATTATCTTTTTTAGTAGAATGAATTACCATAAGTTAATTATACCTGACAAAAAATAGCTTCGAGTTTGTAATATTTACATCCTCTAGTTGGTGGCGCTTAAAAACATTGAGGAAAAATGTTTAATCCAATCAAATATGACTTGCACTGCCATACTAACTGTTCAGATGGGCAGCTCACGCCAAAACAGCTGGTCGATAGAGCTATAGAGATGGGTGTTAACGCACTTGCAATAACAGACCATGATACCATTGCAGCTTTTCAATATATAAATATCAAGGAAAATTCTTCGATCAAAATCATTCCAGGGATAGAATTTTCTAGTAGCTGGGAGAAAATCAATGTTCATATCATAGGATTAAATTTTAAGCTTGATAGCACTTCCTTAGAGACGGGAATAAAGTTCCAACAAGCAGCAAGATCGCAAAGAGCTGCTATGATTGCTTCAAGGCTCGATAATTTAGGATTTAAAGGATCCTTAGCAGGGGCAGCCAATATCGCAAAAAATGGAAACATTGGGCGTCCTCACTTTGCTCAATATCTGTTAGACATTGGTGCTGTTAAAGATATTGACCAAGCTTTTAAGAAATATCTTGGATCAGGAAAACCAGGAGACGTAAAAAACTTTTGGGCAGATCTTCCTCAGATTGTTTCATGGATTAAAGAGGCAGGTGGTATTGCGGTACTTGCACACCCAAAAAAGTACAAACTAACTAGAAATAAGCTCAAGCGTTTATTAGATGACTTTATAGAGGCTGGTGGTGAAGGAATGGAGGTGATCTCAGGAAATCAAAGTCCAGATATCACAAAAGATCTTGAGAATTTATGTATAGAAAAGAAGTTGTTAGCTTCCTGTGGATCTGATTTTCATCGGCCAGGGCAGGCTTGGGCTGAGCTTGGTCATATTCCTACGCTTCCTTTATCCTGCATACCTGTATGGAAACATTGGTAGGGCTGACCAATATCAATATTAGTGTTATACTTTGCGCTGTTAAATTACGGTAAATAACTGTGAATAAAATACCAACCAAAGCAGATCTAAGAGATGAACTTCAAAGACAGATAGATGCATTTACTTGTAAAGGCGGAACCATTCAACAAGTTGATAAAGGTGTGACTGGTCGCGAAAGCCCTCAAGCAAGCCTAAAAACTCCACTTTTTAATGAACCAAAAATAAGCCGAACACCTCTAACAGAAGTAATTGCAGCTATTGATTCAAGAAAACTATCAAAATCAAACCTCAAAAAAACAGATAAAGTCACATCAAAAGAAAAAATAATTTATGATGATTTTGGCGAGCCCGTTAGAAAAATATGGACAAATCCCTAGTACTTTAGTCATCTGTCTTTTATATTGAAAATATTTAAATTTCATGGACAACTTGAAAATATATACTGATTTTTTGATCTCGCCACTGGGTACAATAAAAATTCAGGCCACAAGTCATGAGATAATTAAAGTTATATTTGATAGCAAAAAAACTAATTCTTTAAATAATAGCCTCACTAAAGAGTGCCAGAAACAACTAACTGAATACTTTATGGGAAAACGAAAAGTATTCGATATACCCTTCAGCTTCAAAGGGACTAACTTCCAAGAGGCTATATGGTCGGCAATCACAAAAATCGATTTTGGTGCGACAACTTCATATAAAAATATAGCAGCAATGGTAAGAAACCCTGCAGCGATTCGTGCCACAGGTAACGCTCTGAATAAAAACCCTATTGCCATAATTATTCCCTGTCACCGCATTGTCAGAAAAGATGGTCAGATGACAAACTTTGCAGGCGGTACTGAAAAAAAATCTTGGCTACTCTCGCATGAAAATAATTACAAAACTAAAACTTATTAAGAAAATAACTTTACATGTTTATAAAAAATTATCGATCAATTTGGGCTTGTCCCGTTTGCAAGCTTCCGCTAATGAATCCTTTAAACTCAAATGATAATAAAAATCAACATTGGTTATGTTTAAATAAACACAGTTACGATATTGCAAAAGAGAACTATATTAACCTCTTGTTGCCCAATCAAAAACGATCTTCTTTACCTGGTGATACGAAATGTATGGTAACTAGTCGTCAAAAATTTTTAGCGGAAGGTTACTATGATTTACTAGCAAAAAAAATTATCTCACTAACTGACAAAATGATAGGGACCGATGATGTCGTACTAGATTGTGGTTGTGGGGATGGTTACTATCTTCGGAATTTTTTAACGGAAAAGATCACTGACCATATATTCGGAGTAGACATATCTAAAGAAGCTGTCAAATTTGCAAGTCGTCAAACAAAAGGCGGTGATTTTGCGGTAGCAAGTAATTTTGATTTACCAGTTCTTAGTAATTCAGTTGATTGTATATTAAGAATATTTTCTCCAGGGAGTGATATGGAGGTAGCTCGGATCTTAAAGAATACCGGCATATTAATAACTGTTTCTCCGGGGGGAAAACATTTGTGGTCACTCAAAAAATTACTTTACCAAGAGGCTAAGGAACATACACCGAGTAAAAGTCCAGCAAACCTATCTCTTTTGAAGGAGGAAAAATTAAGCTACCAAATTCAAATTAATAGCACCCAAAAAATAAATGAGCTAATTTCTATGACTCCGCTTTATTGGCGAACAAATAAAAAAAACCAAACAAAACTAAAAGAAACTGAGTCACTAAATACAGAAGTGAATTTTATAATTAGGGTCTATTGCCCCAATAAAAATAATGCGTGGACAGACGCATCTATTAAATCCAAGTAGTTAGGCAATTGCCATATAAATAAAATTCTGCATGGTATAATTTACGCTCACTAACATGCAAGAGTACATGAAATAATGTTGATATTTAAGCTGCAGAAAAAATTTTCATCGCTTCTATTCAAGACTATTTTATTATCTTTATTTATTTGTCTTGCTCTATCAACAGCATCACCGGCTATCGCTGGACTCCCACTAAAAGGTCTTATGCTGAAATACAATGATTCAGTTTGGTTATCAGTAGGAGGAGGTCTTCGTTTACAAACAGCCTCACGCAATAGCAACACGGACGATAGTTCAGAGTTCTCTATCAACAGTATGCGCCTTTATATATCTGGTCAGCTCCATAAATACTTAAAATTCAATATTAATACAGAAAAATACGAGGGCGATTCGATGATGACTATCGATGCTCTATTAAAATTTGAGTTTAATCCTTCTGTTAATTTATGGGTGGGTAGGACACTAGTTCCCTCTGACCGCCCTGGACTCAACGGTCCTTATTCTTCATTGAGCTGGAATCAATATCGTCAACCTTTATTTTCCGCATATCATGTTGGGGCTGGGCAGCTAGGACGAAGTGAGGGGGCTGTATTTTGGGGAACAAAAGAGAGGGTTCAATATTTATTGGGCGCCTTTGATGGCCTAGAGGATGACTATGGTAACGACTCTGATAACTTATTATATGCAGCCCGACTTGCTTATAACTTTCTCAATGTAGAGCCTCAGCCTGGCCACTACTATACTAGTGCTACTCATCATGGAGCTCAAGGCAATATTCTAACAACTGCTGTAACTCTTCAATCCCAGTCTGATGGCACTGGCAGCACCTCCGAATCAGGTGACTTTTTCGGATACGCCTTTGACGTATTCTCTGAAAGAATTCTACCTAACCAAGGAGTGTTTAACTTTGGGGCTGGTTACAAAGAAATGGATGCAGACTTCAATACTATATCAAGGCCAGCAGATGCAACCGATAAATGCTTTTGTATCTTTGATGGAGATACGTTCTATACTACAGCAGGCTACTTGTTTCCAAATAAAGTTGGGCCTGGAAAAGTACAACCCTATTTTCGGCACACAGAAAATAATCCTAGCGAAGCTAAAAGTAGCGCTACAACAGAATGGGGCACTAATTACATTATTTTTAACAATAAAACGAGTTTAAACCTCAACTATGCACGCGGGGATGCAAACGCTAGTGGGTATGCAGGCAAAAGAAATAGCACTGTAACTCTTGGGCTTCAGTTACAATTTTACTAAGAATATTTAACTAATGCGTGGTATCAGGAAGAGGCTTCCCTTGCTTAAGCTCTTCAAATGTTGCTTCTCGGACTTCCATAATCTCTATATCAAAGGTTAAAATTTTTCCTGCTAAGGGGTGATTGAAATCGATATCGACGTTAAATTTGCCGACTTTTGCAATGGTGACTGGGCGAGTTCCCTCGACTGTCTTTAAGGGCACCACCATTCCTGGCTCTAGCTTACCCTCTTGACCAATGCTTTTTCTTGAAACTCTTAATCTATTCTTAAGGTTCAGTCGACCATAAGCCATATCAGGTTGAAGTGTAATACTATACTTGTCGCCAACACCCCTTCCAGACATGGAATGCTCCAAAGTTTCAATCATATTTTTATGTCCGTACAAATAAATACTCGGCTCTTTACCTATTGAGCTCTCTACAATATCTCCATTCTCATCTGTCATTTTATGATGAAAGGCTACCACACTATCTTTTGCAATCTTCATATTTACCTTTTCCTAATTCATTTCTATCTAATAATCTAATTTTTAATGTTTAACCATGAATATCTAATAAACCCTGGCTAGATTTCTGCAGGATAAACTTGATAAAAACCGTTTGAACGTAGTACCTTCAATGGCATACTAAAAAATTTCGATATCTTATCATCTGTAAGAAGAAATTCCTTTTTTCCATCATCAAATATTTTTCCCTCTTTCATGAGAATCACTCTTTGAATTTCTGGAGGTATTTCATTGATATGATGAGTAGCCAATAAAATAGTTTTT
>CAZSMR010000044.1:0-4057 GCA_964608185.1 uncultured Porticoccus sp.
ATGCAAGCAGACCGCTTTGAGCTGTAACTAAAGCATAAAAATTACCTTAACTATGAACCATGCTTTAGATGGTTTGTAGTTTGTGGTTTTTTTATCTTCTATTTTTATCATCTTGTAACCAGGATTAATACTCTTGTTTTACTTGTTGTGGAGAAAAGAGAAAAAGAAAGAATAGGATTTATACGAAATGAAAAAATTCCTCATACCATTACTGCTGCTACTCTTTGTAGCTAATGCTGCTGCTACTGATTTTCCAGATGTTATCAATACAAATGTATCTGGATTGATTATAAAATATTTAGGATGCTCTCCTGGCGCATACTACGGTAGATGGGTAAATAAAAATGAAACTTCGTTAGAGGATAGAACCATCTCCATTGAAAGTTTTGACGATGATGGCAATACAATAGGGACGTGTGGTGGGAAAACTATAAGAAAAATGCATGCAAAGATACAAAGTACTTTTAGCATCCAATGCAATTGCCGGTATTCAAAAACAGTCAAAATTACCGTAAGTGAGCCTGTAGATTCAGGAAATATAAAAGTGGAAATTTGAAAATATTAGGACTAATATTAAGATGCATTCACAACGAAAAAGAACAGGAACTAAGATATGAAAAAATTGACAGTAGCATTTTTTATTTTGATTTTAAGTACAATGTCAAATGTTTACGCCAGCCATTGTGGTGGAAGTCATGCAGCTGATAAAGTGCAAGTCACTGATAAGGATCAAAAGGCCCATGACGACCATGACAACCATGACGACCATGACGACCATGACGACCAAGATGATCATGATAAAAAAGATGGGCAAGACACATAAAATCTAAATAGAAATATAAGATTTAATCAATTAATCCTATATATTTTAATAGCTTAAAAATAATACGCTAACATTTCTTGTTGTATGTATCTTTGAGTAATTAATTAAGGAAAATTCTGTGGGAATAGGCTTATATTTCCTCTGTGTGGCCGGCTGTTATTATTGGCAAATGAAAGGATTCAAGCTTGAGTATGAGGTCTGGAATAGCAAAGGTAGAGAAGAATACACTAAGTTCGAGATAGATTATTATCTCAAAAGGTTTGAAACCGATAGACGTCAGATGTGGTTATGGAGTTTCGTAGGTGGAGCTTATTTGTGGACCCCCGTTTATTTGCTTATTCTCGGACCTTTCAAATAGAAAATAAAAAGTGATTGTGCGAAATGAAAATACTTCTTACCCCATTACTACTAATAATTACATTAGTATTTTCATCACCTTCCATTAGTGATTGGACGAAAGTAGCTAAAATTGTTGATGGAACTGACTACTATGTGGATTTAGAGAGAATTAGAAAAAAAAATGGGTATATTTATTTCTGGGCTTTATCTGATAGCCCAGAACCGTGTAAACACGGTCATTTGTCTGGTAAAACCCACAAAAAAGTTGACTGTATGTTGATGCGTTATCAGGATTTAAGTTTTATTAACTATAAACAATCTATGGGACTTGGGTCTGAGGATAGAGAGAATAATTACAGCCCTAAAAACCAAGAATGGGAATATCCTCAACCTGATTCATCATCAGAAGCAATTCTAAAAGCAGCCTGTGGTGAGTGATATAAATTTAAACTAAAGATTAGGCTGCTATATGCGTAGCATAGCGCCTAAAGGCTGGTTTTGACTGGTAAAAAAATAATTAAAAAGGATTATACGTCCAATCCATAGACCACCACAGCGGAATTGATACAGTAAAAATAAATAACCAAAGCAGTATTTTTTTCTTCGCACTCATATCAACCTCCTCTTGTAACCTCTATACAGTAAACATTTAAAAGATATAGGTAAGTATATAGGTACATATTTATGTGGCTTTAGAAAGTCTATATGAAAGAGAGATTAATAAAAGTGTCAGTTAGGTTGTATGATTTACTTGCAAGGGTACTTCTTGGATATTATCTCCCATATAAACTCTTCTGCAGGGACCCTTATTGATGGTGATTTTGGAGCTTGTTGTATTTTAGTCATGACATATCTTTTCACTTCACCGTGAGTTACATCATCAGGAACACACCAATTTGGCATTAAATTATAATATGCCTCTATGGCTCCCTCACAGAAACCTTTCGCATATCTTGTCTCTTTGGGTTCACACGCTGATTGCAGAAACCAAGTTTGCATAGGTGTTGAAATTCTATCTGCTATAGCTGAAGGCGATATAACTAATATCATTGAAGTTAAGATGACTCTGAGTCTGTCTTGCATCATAAGCTCTTTAATGGCTCTTTGTATTGTTAAAAATTACTATGTATATCACATGAATAATTAAGGGGATAGAGCAGATGAACCACGGTAGGAAGTCATTCAAGCCATTTATCAACGAAAGGGACAAACCTACTAGAGAGAACATACTTAAAATAAAGATTACTAACTTTCTAGTTAAGTATTTGTTTAAAAAAAAACATGAGATGAAAACTGCAGCAACAGCTACTAAAGCCCAAAATAAAATAATCATTTTATATATCTTCCTAATTAAAATTTACTGAAGCAATAAAATAAATTACCGATCAATCGGTATGAAGTCTAGCATCAGCTGCTATAAATTTTCCTATTACACTTAAAAAAATCAAATCTTTTTTGCAACTTTAACCGCAACTGCAGATCCGAACTCTACAATTGAAAACCATATTCTTGCGATAGTAGAAAACTTAAGATCAGCGATCTGTTTTTCCGCATCTTTTTGATGAGCGATTTCATCATAACAACATTTTTGAAGAACATATAAAAGTGCAGAATAACGTTCATTTCCTTTGAGATAATTTATTTGTTCTTCATAGTGTTTTCTTACAAATGTTTCCACTGCGTTAATAGTAATACAAAAGGTTTTATAGCCTAATAAGGATGGAAAAAATCCAAGAAAAAATCCCATAATCTTCCATAAAATTAATAGCTTACTTTTTTTTGAGTCGCCAACAAGATACTGCATAATAATGAGGTGTTTAATTTCGGATTTTTCATGATTTAGTGCCATTTGGTGAATTTTTTTTGACCAAAATACACACTTCGCCCCTTTATAAATCCATACGGCTCCGGTTTCACCTGCATGATTAGATCTCATCCATGGGATTAGCTCTTTTGGTATAATTATATTTTTTGCTTTGAACTCTTCGAGCACATCGTTAGATTTCATTATAGATTTATGACCCTGATCTTTTTTTTGTTAAAAAGGCATTTCTTGTTGTAAGTTTTTTTGGATGGATAAATTTCCTTTATTTTTTTTTATTTTTTTTATATGAATTTTTTTTCTACTACCATGTTTTTTTAAGATGTCCCTGGAAACCTCATTATGCATGCTGCTATATCTTAACTTATAGATATTTTTTGCAGCTGCTTCTCTCGCATATCTTTCGTTGATAATAGGCAGTGGGTATTCATTTAAAGATATTGGATTATCCCATGGCTTATGAATATATTTAGTATCAAGAGTGGATAACTCAGGAACCCATTTACGAATAAACTTTCCTTCTGGATCATGATCCATACCTTGCTTGATTGGATTATATATACGAATACTATTAATTCCAGTCGTACCTGATTGCATTTGGATCTGGCTATAATGTATTCCTGGCTCATAGTCTGTGAAAAGTCTAGCTAGATAAATTGCTGGCTCTTGCCAATGTAGCCATAGATGATAGCTAGCAAAGCTAATTAACATTGCTCTCATACGAAAGTTTAGCCAACCAGTTGAAATGAGTGATCTCATACAAGCATCCACCATCGGAAACCCAGTTCGACCCATTTTCCAAGCTTCAAAGTATGTTCGATTAATAGGATCTTGTCTTAGTGTATTGTAAACTGAATGCATATTTTCGTATTCTATTCGTGGCTCATCTTCAAGCTTTTGTATAAAATGACAATGCCAACGAAGCCTGCTAGAAAAAGAACGTAACGATCTTACCCATAAACTATTATTTTTTACTGAAGTACCTGCGTGGGCTATTTTTTCTGCTTCAGCTTTTTGAAAAACCTCACGTATTGAAATAGTTCCAAAAGCCAGATGGGGCGATAATCTTGAGC
>CAZSMR010000044.1:4067-8096 GCA_964608185.1 uncultured Porticoccus sp.
AGCTGTAACTGGTGAAGACATATGCTTTGTATAGTTGTATCCTCTTCCAGAAAAAAAACTATTCAGCATTTTTAATGCTTCTGAGCGACCCCCTTTTTGTATAACTGAACAGTTATCACTCTTAAGTCCTAGTTCTTTTGCACTTGGAATGCTATCGGAATTATATATATGATTCCGAAGTTTTCTTGGTTCACCATAAATGGGCTCCTGCATCTTGCCATACCAATGTTTCGACCATCCATTACGGCTTTTTAGGCTTCTAAGTACCCCATTTTGTGTTGGTTGATTCCATTTTATTGAATTTTTAGAAGCCCATTTCTTGATTTTTCGATCACGCTGATATGTCCAGTCATTCCAAGTTTCTTGATGAGACCAAAGAGTATCAATTTGATGATTTTCGTGAATTTGGTGTAGAATTTCTACAGCATCACCTGTTTTTATGACTAGATTCTGTCCAATTTTTTGAAGTGCTGTCTTTAGTTCAACTAGGCAATCGCAAAGAAATACATAATGACGGTGACTTAAATCAGCCTGATGCCATAATTCTGGCTCGAATATATAAATTGGTAAGACAGTTCCAGTCTTACTAGCCTCATATAGCGCTTCATTGTCAGAGATTCGAATGTCTCTTTTAAACCATACTACTTGCATCAAAAGATTAGCCTATTAACACGTAAAGTTAAAATCATATAGATTCAATTAATAAGCCCTTTGTAGGTTATATGAGTAATAAAATCTTGGATGTATTCATTATATAATTAACTGTTTAAATATACAGTATATAATGAAAAAAATAAAAATAGATTAGCTAGTATTAAAGCTATGTGTCTTATAGAAACTATTATGAAATAAAGAGCGCGGTTAAGTTAAAAAATTAAATAAGCAATGAGCTACATTAGGCTACTATTTAAAAGGTAAGCTAATGCAACAGCAAGGACCAATGCCAAAAATTAAATGTGTGTTTGTCATTTATACGCACTATATATTTGGACAAACCGAATACTTCATGGATAATCATCAGCTAGAAAAATATCCATATAACGAATCACTCCATAGTAGCCAAATCTATTAGTGATTGTTTAAAAACCGTGTAATTAAGAGGCCATCAATGATAATTTCTCAAAACTCCAGCGTACTTTTTCATTATTCATTATCTGATAAGAGTGGAAATAAAATTGATTCATCCCCTGCTGATGAACCACTAGCTTACATTCATGGGCAAGGAAAAATTATTCCTGGTCTTGAAAAAGCAATGGAAGGAAAAAAATCAGGCGACGTGATGATAGTAACCATTGATCCCAAAGATGCCTACGGAGAAAGACAGGAGCAGATGGTGCAGCAAATCCCTCGAGCAAACTTTAAAGCTGAAGACATCAAAGTCGGAATGCGCTTCGAGGCGACAACACAGAATGGGCCAGCGTCGGTCGTAGTAACCGACTTGACTGAAGAAACAGTTACTGTGGATGGAAATCATCCGCTAGCTGGGAAAACATTAACGTTTGATATCAGGATTGCAGAGGTCAAGGAAGCCGCTAAAGATGAAATAGACGAATGTTGCAATGAAAGTGGATGTAGCAAAAAAACAGGATAGAAGAGTAATTTAAACAAGAAAAAAATTGATTGATATCACTCCATCACGTCTACTAAATTGAAAAAACAACAGATATAAAAGTGCCCGAAAATATCCGGGCACTTTTACGATCACCTGATATGTGAGTTAAAAATAACCTACTTATTTATTTACAAACTCAGGGTATGCTGCCAAACCGCACTCAGACACATCTACTCCATCATCCTCTGCTTGCTCAGTCACTCTAATACCTATGACGCTTTTAATTATAAACCAAGCAATCATACTGGTGACAAAAGTCCAAGCAAAAATTACAACAATACCAGTAAGTTGGCCCATTAGAGTGGCATCCTCGTTTCCAGATAGACATACAGCTAGAAGACCCCAAATCCCGACAACACCATGAACAGATATAGCACCTACTGGATCATCGATTCGGATTTTATCCATAAAAAGTACTGAGAAAACAACAATGATTCCACCAATAGCTCCAATAATCGATGCATAGCCAGCAGTCCATGCAAGTGGTTCAGCTGTAATTGCAACAAGACCAGCTAATGCACCATTGATTGCCATTGTTAAATCTGCTTTACCAAATAACAGCTGCGAAGTGACTAATGCTGCTATTAAACCAGCAGCAGCAGCAGCATTGGTATTTACGAATATATCAGCTACAGCATTTGCCTCGCCAATATCCGAAACTTTTAGCTCAGATCCACCATTGAAACCAAACCAACCCATCCATAAAATAAACATACCAATTGCAGCCAATGGTAAATTAGATCCGGGAATAGCATTCACTTTTCCGTCAGAAGTATATTTGCCTTTTCTTGCGCCAAGCAAAATCACACCAGCTATTGCTGCAGTTGCTCCACAAAGGTGAACGACACCTGAGCCAGCAAAATCTTGGAAACCAGCTGCATCAAGAAATCCGCCGCCCCATTTCCACATTCCTTGCATTGGGTAGATAAACCCTGTGAGGATTACCGCAAATAACAAGAATGACCATAATTTCATACGTTCGGCCACAGCACCAGAAACAATCGACATTGCTGTTGCCACAAAGACCACCTGAAAGAAAAAGTCAGATGCACCTGAATAGTATGTATCGCCATTGCTTGCAATAACTTCTTCGGCTGTTGAGTTAGAAATAATATTTCCAAACCATATATCTGGAAGATATCCTCCTGCACTTCCTCCATACATTATTGCGTAGCCCATCACTAGATACATGACACAAGAAATGGAATACAAAGCTACATTCTTCGTTAAAATTTCAGTGGTACTTTTGGTTCTTACCAAACCTGACTCGAGCATAGTAAAGCCGGCAGCCATCCACATCACCAATACACCACATATAAGAAAATAGAAGGTATCTAGTGCATATTTTACTTCAATTAATTCAGGACTCATTATATTTCTCCTATATTAGAGTGCTTCTGCACCGGTTTCACCAGTACGAATACGTATGGTTTCTTCGATAGTGGTAATAAATATTTTTCCGTCACCAATTTTTCCTGTATGAGCGGAAGAAGTTATAGCATCTACTGCGCTTTCTACCATTTCGTCAGAAATGGCGACCTCAATTTTTACTTTGGGCAGAAAATCCACAACATATTCAGCGCCACGATAGAGCTCTGTATGACCTTTTTGACGACCAAAGCCTTTTACTTCAGATACCGTAACACCCTGGACACCAAGATTTGATAACGTTTCTCGAACATCGTCTAACTTAAAGGGTTTAATAACTGCTGTGATCATTTTCATTTTTTTTCTCCTTTTATAAAAAAATGATATTTCTGATTTCTCAGAAATATCATTAATTAATTACATGCTTTTACTAACCGAAAATACTGCAGAGCTTTCACACCAATCAGATCCCCAGCACTCATCTTCGTCCAGGTCTGTATCAATGAAGCTTAAAGAGAAATCTAGGCCGGCAAGAGATTTACTAAGAGTGACTGAAAAGTCTGTGTAGCTATCCTCACCATCAGATAAAAATGCTTCATTTGCATCTTTAACATTTGAATCTTTACTGGAATTTTCAAAATCGTTAAATCCTACATGAAAATCTAATGCGATATCAGCTGGAAGACTGAATAGGCCAAAACTATAATCTACGTAGTAATAGCTAAATTCACCTGTTTCCTGCCAGTAATCATCAGAATAAGCATAACCTAAAGTGAAGTCATTATATCCAAGACTTCCGTATACCTCAGCGTAGTCAAGATCCCTATCTTTATTGTATCCCTCGGCAGAAAAATTTGTTTCTTTGGATGTTGGATAATCGTAGTAGAGAACACCTACATCATAAGAAATTACTTCTGTGAGATTGCCACCGAATCCAGCGTAGTAATCTAGCTCCATAGATGGATTTGAAGTCCCTGTTAATTCAAAATCGACATTTGAGCCCCATATTCCAGCGTAGAAACCATTGTCAAAAGCAATGTCGAATCCTC
>CAZSMR010000045.1:0-1581 GCA_964608185.1 uncultured Porticoccus sp.
GCACTATGTGGTAGCGAAAAATACCAAGTACGCGATCCATTTTTTATGATGATTCGTCGATCTTTAAATACCTTCATGAATGCATTCACTAGTTCCGACTGGACAGCATACCCATTTGCAAGCCAAAATAAGAAAGACTTTAATAATTTACTAGATGTATATCTGGATGCTGTCTTTTTTTCTCGGTTAGATGAACTAGATTTTGCACAAGAAGGTCACCGTATTGAATTTCAAGACCCTGAAAACACTAAATCAGATCTTGTGTTTAAAGGTGTTGTCTTCAACGAAATGAAGGGGGCCATGAGTTCTATCACTTCAACTTTATGGCAAACTTTATGCAAGCACCTTTATCCAACTACTACTTATCGTTTCAATAGTGGTGGAGATCCTGCATATATTCCAGATCTCACTCATTATGAACTGAAAGAATTTTATAAAACTCACTATCATCCATCTAACGCTATATTTATGACCTTCGGCGATATCTCTGTGAGCGAACTTCAGGATCAGTTTGAAAACAAGGTATTGCATAGATTTGAAGCTCTAAACACAAATATATCTGTTCCGAATGAAAAACGCTTTTTAAAACCTCTAGCTATCCAAGAAAATTACGCGCTAGATAAAGAAGAAAACGCAGAAAAAAAGACTCATATAATCATGAGCTGGCTTCTTGGAAATACTACTAATCTTCAAGAAAATTTAGAAGCTCAGTTACTGTCTAGTGTCTTATTAGACAATAGCGCCTCACCATTGCAGCAAGCGCTTGAAAAAACTAATTTAGGAACATCACCCTCCCCTTTATGTGGTCTTGATGATTCACAACGAGAACTTTGTTTTGTTTGCGGTATAGAAGGCAGCGAAAAAGAGAACGCTAACGCACTAGAAGAGCTGGTTATGGGTGTGCTAGAAAATGTCGCAAAAAATGGTATACCCCAAAAAGAAGTGGAAGCCTCGCTTCACCAGCTAGAGCTCAGTCAACGTGAAATTGGTGGAGATAGTTACCCTTATGGATTACAGCTTATATTAACAGCCCTCACAAATGCCACGCATAGAGGCGATCCAATTGCTTTGCTAGATATTGATCCAGTTTTAAAAGACTTACAAAATAATATACAAGATCCAAATTTTATCAAACAGCTCGCTCGTCGACTACTTTTAAAAAATAAACATAGAGTGAGACTTACATTAGTGCCTGATACCGAATTAACTACAATAAGGAATACTGATGAAGCAAATCGATTAGAGGCTATAAAAAATAGCTTAGACGAAAAAGGCAAGCAGGACTTAGTTGACAAATCATTGAAACTCAATAAACGTCAGCAGAAAAAAGATGATGACTCAATACTACCTAAAGTTGGATTAGAAGATATACCGGAGGAAATATCAAAGCCACCTTCTCCAGTTACTCATGAAGGATCGGCTTACCTAAGTGTTTATGACGCTGGGACCAACGGTCTCGTCTATCAACAAACAGTGGTTGATCTTCCAAGACTAACAGAGAAACAAATAAATATTCTGCCGATCTACAGCAACGGCCTAACAGAGTTGGGAATTGGCAAAAAAGGGTACCTGGATACGCAG
>CAZSMR010000045.1:1681-6836 GCA_964608185.1 uncultured Porticoccus sp.
TTAGCCATGACGGCAGCCTCACGTGGGTCGACTCCAGGAGGAAAACTCGCTCATCAATGGAGTGGTCTTGGATCAATCTCATACACTAAAAAATTGAACAGCTCGTTAGCAAAAAAACAACATCTTATCGATTTAGGTGATCAATTATCCGAACTCCATCAGCTTATATTATCAGCACCAAGAAGGCACCTAGTCATAGCTGAAGCTGGTAGACTTGATGATGCTTTAATAAGTAATAAATTTTATAAGGAATTAAATAATAAAAAACATATAGCTTTTAACCCTCATCATTCAACTCATCGTGTCTTAGAGTTTTGGAAATTAAATACACCAGTAAATTTTTGTGCTAAATCTTACTCAACAGTTTCTATAGCTCACAAGGATGCAGCACCTCTTAGCGTATTGGGTGAGTTCCTTCGCAATGGTTATCTACATAGGACTATAAGAGAGCAAGGGGGGGCATATGGAGGAGGCGCTTTACAAGACAGCGGTATCGCTTCCTTTAAATTTTTCTCTTACAGAGACCCCCGTCTCAAAGAAACTTTAGACGACTTCGATTGCTCATTAAGCTGGATGCAAACTGAGAAACATGACCAAAGTCAGGTGGAGGAAGCAATTCTTGGGATAATAAGCTCTATCGACAAGCCATCATCACCTGCTGGCGAGGTAATACAGACTTTTCATGCTGAACTTTACGGTAGAAAACAAGAAGTTTTAAAAATCTTTAGAGATCGGGTTAGAGAGGTATCATTGGACGACTTAAAAAGAGTTGCTAGCAAATACCTGATCGAAGAAAATTCTAACATCGCGGTAGTCAGCAACAAACAAAGCTCCTCCATTGCTGGCAACCTGAATCTTTCTTTGATGGATCTTTAGGGTGCTATAAATGTTCCATATAAATATAGAGCCAAGATTTTCAGAGACAGATCTTTTGGGTCATGTAAATAATACTGCTTTTCCAGTGTGGTTTGAAGTTGCTAGGCAAGATGTCTTCAAATTAGTTCACCCAAAACTTTCTGGTAGCGACTGGCCGATGATCGTTGCACATATTGATGTAGACTTTATTCGCCAAACTGAATATGGGAATAACGTAAAAATTAGCTCCTATGTTTCAGAAATTGGTGAAAAGTCGTTTGTTATTGCCCATGAGGCATACCAAAATGATTCACTAGTCGCTAAAGGTAAAGCTGTTTTAGTCTGGTTCAATTATACTCGACAGAGTAGCGATCTTGTTCCCCAAAAAATTCGTATGCTTCTCGAACAACACAGACGCTCTTAACCACAAAAAAATACTATGTTTCTCCCTAAAAAATCTGTAATAAATTTTTCAAATTTTATTCGTTCTATTTCTGAAGGCGCCCTGTCCTCTTGGGCTAAAATTCTTCCAGATCAAATTAAAGAAACCATGTCAGTAAAAAGATGGGGGGATATGCCTAAATGGGACATAGTTATAAATAGTTTACCTCAAGTGAGTTCTACCAAAATAGACCTTAAAAACGGAGTGATAATAGGCCATCATAATGACTGTAACTCAATTGAAAGAGATTTTTTAAAAAATAAGCTCATGGGTCTACATCCTTGGAGAAAAGGTCCCTTTTTTCTATATGGACTAAATATTAATACAGAATGGCGTTCAGATTGGAAATGGGATCGTGTACTTCCACACATATCATCACTTGAAGATCGATTAGTGCTTGATGTAGGATGCGGAAACGGTTATCACTGTTTGCGGATGCTAGGGGAAGGGGCCAGCAGAGTCATAGGCATTGATCCCTCTGTGAAATTTGTTTACCAATTTTATGCTATCAAACATTTTATTAATCAGCGTTCACGGTGCATGAAAGAAAATTATCAAATCCCAGTTGATGTATTGCCTGTTTCAGTCGAAAGTCTTCCAGACGGATTGAGATCTTTTGATACGGTTTTTTCTATGGGGGTTATTTATCACCGTCGGTCTCCGATTGAGCACTTAGCTAAATTAAGAAGTCTAATTCGACCAGGAGGCCAACTCGTTCTTGAAACGCTAATAATAGATGCTGGTCAAGGAGATGAGCTTAAACCTAAAGATCGTTATGCCAAAATGGCTAATGTCTGGTCAATTCCTAGTACAAAAACTATGCTTGCTTGGATGGAAAAAAGTAAATTTAAAAATTGTCGGTTAGTTGACATCTCTGAAACAAGTTCCGAAGAACAGAGGGCTTCAGATTGGATGAAGTTTGAATCTCTAGTAGATTTTTTAGACCCAACTAATCCGAAACTAACAATAGAGGGGCACCCCGCGCCAATAAGGGCGATATTTGTAGCAGAGGTATGAATATATAATTAATAGCTAATCCTGAAGCTCTTTAAACTTGGTTGTTAGGTCAAAATGAGAATGTATTTGATAACACCAACGATTAAGGCGCTCAGAAGATAATTCTGGTTGCTGATCCTCATCCAAGGCCAACCCTACAAATTTTTTTTCAGTACTATTTTCTAAAATTATCTCAGCTTTTGAAGCAACATAATCATAGCCATCAATGGGCCAATATCCTACTACATTATCTGCGGTTTTACTGACTATGTCATAGAGCATACCCATTGCATCTAAAAAGAAATCAGCATAACCAAATTGATCCCCAAGTCCAACAAATGCAACAGTTTTTCCAGAAAAATCGATTTCTTTTACATCATCCCAGAATTCCTCCCAATCTGATTGAATTTGCCCAAAATCCCATGTAGGTATACCAAGAATCAATTGCTCATATTCAAGGAAGTCGAGCTGTCGAACTTCTCCGACATCATAAATATCGACTACATCTTCTCCAAGTCTCCGAGCAATACGATATGCAGTAGATTCAGTATTTCCATCATCACTTCCAAAAAAAATTGCAATTTTTTTCACTATTCTCTCAATGCTTTATATTTAAAAAAAATGGTTAATCTGTAGCTCAATATAGTCATCGTGGCTTTGGGTGAAAGATGTTTCGCCAATCTGCGAGTTAGTCATTATTTTAACCTCCAGCGCTAACGAAATATTTTCACTTAAACGCGTTTTTGCCTCAACACTATAAAAACTTTCTGACGTTTTTTTGTCAACAATGATTCCGGCCAGGAATGATCCGTCATTCATATTATTCGAAGTCCATCTGGAGCCCACAAAAATATCATTATCTGCGGTGGTGGCTATCTCGCGAGAGGAGCGATCGTCATACTGGTACTCTAAAAGCACCCCTATATCACTTGTACCATTAAAAACCTGATAAAAGGTGTACTCTAAGCCAGCTACACTGCCGAAAATAGCATCTCTATATCCATCCCGATAGAAAGATTCTAACTTCCAAAGCCATGAAGATCTAGTATATTGGATATCAAATCCAATTTGTTCAATTTGATCATAATGGAGAACTAAGTCTGAATTGCCTGCTTCTATTACACCGCGTGGGTCACGACTTGTACCGTCGAAATAGTATATTCCAAGGTCTACCCCTCCAAAGAAATGACTATATCTGATAGCAAAATCTAAGTTCTTTCTTTTCCTTGAGGATTGGTATTTAGCATTGTCAAAATTTATAGCGTATTGACCTCGAAAGCGACCATTTTTTCCAGAAAAATTTCTTTCCCGAAAATAAGGTAATAGATAAAGATCCAGTAAGCCCCAGTCTTTTTGAAATGCTAAGCTTAACATCGGCTGTCCAAGCTTGTCCTCTTGATCAATACTTTCGACTAGATCTGTCTGATTAATAATATCAATAATGTGTGCAGACTCAGTAACACCCCAAAATACCTTGTTGACCCCCAGAAGAATCTCTATATCTTCACTTTGATAGGCCCAAAAAGCTTCTCTTAAGTCAAAATGCGAGCGTTTTTTATCGTTTTCATCCCATCGAGCGAAAGGTATAAAAGATATACGCTGGTTATTATCATTACTACGCCAGCGAATCTCTAATTCACTAGAAAATGAAAACTCAGCATCACTAGTATTCTGATCTAACCATAGCGCGTCTTGTGTAAACCCACGAAGCTGTAATGAAATATTACCACTAATATCCAAGGGGTTATCAATAGCAGCATTGCTAAGTGGTGCTACAAAAAGCATCCAAATTAAGAAAAGTCTAAAAATTTGTGTGTATGAAATGAGCTGCAATAAAACTACCTCAACTTAGAGAGTCGACCTTTAACAAAATCACTACCGATCAAACCAACTTTAAATTTATATTGACCATATACCAAATCACTACTTTTATTAGTCTGCATATTCTTCATTTTCAATCGGTGCGGCCGCCAATACTTTTGGTTATAAAGGCGATAATCCTCAAGAATTAATTGCTTGAGAAAACTTCCTTTGCGGTCATAGAACTGAATTTTACGTAACTGATAGGTTGAGTTATCAACCCATGCTATTTGTTTTTGGTATCCAGAGTTTTCGTAAAGAGGAATTCGTTCGATTACATCACACACTAACTCCTCACATGGCTCTTCTCTAATGTAGGTATATCTGAATTTATTTAATTCACTAGCTGTAAAGTCTTCAAAAGCGAATTCAGAGCCAACGAATGGGCCAGATTTATTTCTCGAGGATATTCTTTTTATTCTCTTCAAAGCAGGAAGATAAAGCCACTGATCATCTGGATCTAACATCTTTGCATGCGATAGTAGTGCAGTGCCTTCTATATCTTTCGGTGTTCTAAATAAAATTAAACTCTTGTCGCCGATAGATTCATCGGGAATTTCAAGTGTTGTAAATCTGAGTGTTCTAGATGCCTGCTTACCCGCTGAATTTCGTAAAATCATCGTCATTTCAACTTCACTATCTGAAAAGCCTCGGTCAGATCGATCAGATCTTGCTGCTAGAGTAAAACCTTTTGTATTCAGCATTTCCCCTTGTGCTCTGTTGTAGTCGAGCTGACAAAGAAATAATGCAATGACAATAAAGATACTTTTAAGGCCTAAATTATATTTATAGTTATAGTTCAATTTTCACTTTCCTTTATATGCTAAGTCTACTTGATAGCATCGAGACTGATTTTTTGATTCTCTGGCACAGTTTTCTTGTCGAGGGCTAATAAAAGTGCAGGCAACAGCAAAAAATCAAGCAATAATGCGAATAATACTGAAAAAATTGTCATCAATCCAAGATCAACATTCATCTTGAAGGCTGAAGTTGTTAAAACAA
>CAZSMR010000046.1:0-6704 GCA_964608185.1 uncultured Porticoccus sp.
AAATTTAGGCCAGTTTTCGGCACCAGGTATTAATGACTTTAAGTTAGCTAACATTTGACAACCATTACACACGCCGAGCGAAAAAACTTCTTTTCGATTAAAAAAATTCTGAAATGCATCATTGAGTTTGTTATTAAACAGAATTGATTTTGCCCATCCTCCACCTGCTCCTAAAACATCTCCATATGAGAAGCCTCCGCAAGCTACAAGACCTTTGAAATTTTCTAGCTCAAACCGACCATCAATTAAGTCACTCATATGCACATCTACAGAATCAAATTCTGCTCGATTAAAGGCTGCAGCCATCTCAATCTGTCCATTCACGCCTTGTTCACGAAGAATCGCAATACGAGGCTTTACACCCTGATTTATATATGGAGTAGCTATATCTTTATTCAAATCGAAACTTAAATTAGTTCTAATTCCAGGATTTTCTACAAGTAAGTTATCAAACTCCTGTTGAGCGCATACGGCATTTCCTCTTCTTTCTTGAATCCTGAAACTTGTTTCACTCCAATCTCTTTGCAAATTGATGACGCTATTACTATAGAGGGCCACTTTTTCATAATTAATCACTACTTTACTTAAATTGTTTAATGTACCTATTTTAGTTGCTCGTATGTTAAGACTAGAAAAATAGTTGCTAATGAATTCAATTTTTTTATCAGACACTTGTAGAACGGCACCTAGCTCTTCATTAAAAAGTGTTTCTAGGTGATTTACACCATGGCCATCCAAGTCGATGTCTATTCCAGTATGCCCTGCAAACGCCATTTCAATCAAAGTGGTAAATAAGCCGCCGTCAGAACGATCATGGTAAGCAAGAAGCATATCGGTAGCATTTAACACTTGAATGGCTTCAAAAAAGTTTTTAAGTAGGATACTTTCCTTTATATCTGGTGGTGTTTTACCCAAAGTATTGTATGTTTGAGCAAGAATAGATCCACCCATACGATTCTTATTCTGACCTAGATCAACATAAAGTAGCGAAGTATTACCTAAATTTGATCTAAGTTGGGGGGTAAGTGTTCTTCTCACATCCTGAACTGGACTGAATGCAGTAACTACTAGCGATAGAGGGGAAGTAACAGACTTTTCAAGACCCTCTTCTTGCCAAGTTGTGCGCATAGACATTGAGTCTTTACCCACTGGGATAGCTATTCCTAGTTGTGGGCAAAATTCCATACCTATAGCTTCAACAGCACGATAGAGCTTCTCGTCCTCTCCTAAATATCCAGACGCAGACATCCAGTTTGCTGACAGCTTAATATCAGAAATATTTTTAATACTACAAGCAGAGATATTAGTGATTGCTTCTCCAATTGCCATTCGAGCTGATGCTGGTGCGTCTAGTAATGCTATTGGCGGCCTCTCACCCATAGCCATGGCCTCTCCTTTGTATGAGTCATATGCTGCTGATGTAACAGCACAATCTGAAACAGGCACTTGCCATGGTCCTATCATTTGATCTCTTGTAACAGTTCCAGTAACACTTCGATCGCCTATTGTTATTAAGAAACTTTTACTAGCTACAGTAGGATGCTTTATCACACGAGAAATAGCCTCTTTTATCGTAATCCTAGATAAATCAAATTGTACTGATGATGTGGATATTGATTTTACATTTTTATGAATTTTAGGTGGCTTACCGAACAAAACGGACATGGGTATATCTATTGGATTCACTTCACATTTTTCATCGGAAAGTATAATTTGTTTGTTTTTTAGTGACTCACCAACAGAGGCATATGGACACCTTTCTCGATGACATATATCCTCAAATTTAGCTAAATTTTCTGGCCTTACTGCCATGACATATCTTTCTTGTGCTTCATTGCACCAAATAGCAAGAGGAGACATACTTGAATCGTCATTTGGTATGTCTCTTAATTCGAATCTTCCGCCACAGCCTCCATCCTTTACTAATTCTGGAAAAGCATTAGACAGACCCCCTGCTCCAACATCATGAATAAAAGCTATTGGATTTAAATCATCAAGTTGCCAGCATTGATCGATTACTTCTTGGCATCGCCGCTCCATTTCTGGATTTTGTCGTTGCACAGAAGCAAAATCTAGGTCTTCAGCACTAGAGCCAGATGACATTGAAGAGGCAGCCCCTCCACCTAAACCAATCAACATAGCAGGTCCACCAATGACAATAAGCTTGCAACCAGCTTTAAATTTGAATTGTTTTATATCTTTAGTGCGAATATTTCCATAACCACCAGCTATCATTATTGGCTTATGGTAGCCCCGGCGTGCACCTCCGTGATCGATCTCGAAGGTACGAAAGTAGCCGCATATGTTTGGCCGTCCAAATTCGTTATTAAATGCCGCCCCCCCTAATGGACCTTCAATCATTATATCTAAGGAGGAAGCAATACGATCAGGTTTACCGTAATTCTTTTCCCATGGTTGCATGAAATCTGGTATACAGAGATTAGAGACAGTAAATCCAGTGAGACCTGCTTTCGGTTTGGACCCTCTGCCTACTGCTCCTTCGTCGCGAATTTCGCCACCAGATCCAGTACCAGCTCCAGAAAAAGGCGATATTGCAGTTGGGTGGTTGTGAGTTTCAACCTTTATTAATATATTGATTGGCTCAATATTAGAACTATAAATTTTAGTTGTAGGGTGGGGATAAAATCTTCCTGCTGAATTTCCAGCTATAACTGCTGCATTATCATCGTAAGCGGAAAGAACATTCTGCTTGGACTTCTCATGAGTATTTTTTATCATCCCAAAAAGTGACATCGCTTGGCTATTTCCATCGATAGTCCATGTAGAGTTAAAAATTTTATGCCGACAATGCTCAGAATTAGCCTGAGCAAACATCATTAATTCAACATCAGTTGGATCTCTAGCCAACTCCATAAAGCTAGAGGCCAGATAATCTACTTCATCATCAGCTAGAGCTAAACCTAGGCGCATATTTGCTTTTTGAAGTGCTATCTTTCCGTCACTTAGAACGGGTATTGTCTTCATTTTTTCTTGGTCATGAGTATGAAATAACAGCTGTGCGCTATCTATATCTGATAATACAGTCTCTGTCATACGATCATGAATTAAGGCATGTAAAGATTTTTTTACAGGGTTATCGTTTACTCCCCTGAAATAATAGGCGACTCCTCTTTCTATTCGTTTGATAGAAAGTAATCCGGCGTTTCGTGCAATATTAGTTGCCTTAGTTGACCAAGCAGAAATAGTGCCTGGACGCGGGACTACTAAGCGCATCTCTCCATTTGTTTTAATAGCGGAAGATTTAGGTCCATATAGCAGTAATGAGCTAATAATTTTAGCCTCATTGGTTGTCAGCTCTGAGTCTATATCAACAAAATGTACATACTGGGCACCAATACTTGATACAGACGGATCTATTTCTTGGATAGATTTAAGTAATTTTTGACTACTAAATTTTGAGAAAGGAGATAAGCCATGAAAAATAAGCATCATTAATTAATCTCGAAAGCTAGTACTAGTTATTGTTTGTTGTTTATTGGTTATTGTACTGGAAATTATTTAAGTTAGTCATAGCTAGATATTTAAATACTTCATACTAGATAAATAAAATGAGATATGTGTAGTAGCAATTAGCGCAATGATCTTTTGGCTCTAAAAAAATTGGTCATTAGTTCACTTGCCTCTTTCTTCATTACACCACCTTTGACCTGAAAAATATGGTTATAATGAGCTTGATTGGGAAGCTTCAGATGGCTGACAACCGCTCCAGATTTTGGTTCAGTAGCGCCGTAGACAAGTCTCGATACACGAGCGTGAATAATTGCTCCTATACACATTGTACATGGCTCAATAGTCACATAGAGGGTTGTGTCTGGAAGTCGATAGTTCTGCAACAACTTCCCTGCATTTCTTAAAGTCAGTATTTCTGCATGGGCTGTTGGGTCACAGCCTGAAATAGGCATATTAAAAGCACTGCTAATTAACTTCTCGTCTTTTACTAATAAAGCACCTACTGGTACCTCATCGTTTTCTAAGCACTTTTTAGCAAGGAGTAATGCTTTTTTCATCCAATAATTGTCTATAATAGCTACGTCATTGTTTTGCATTTATCTTCCGTAATATATTTACGTAAAAAATTTTCACTCTTAATAAATTTTTTTAAGCTGATTTATTAATCATTTATAATCATTTCAAAGAGTTCTTTGAGGCTACTTTCAGACTTTTTTCGATTACTTACAAATTTAACATGCTGAAGAGTGCTAGCTTCCTTATCAAGCTCTATGCCCCATAGGCCAGATATCTGGTTTGGTAATATAGAGTATCGTATATCGATAATAAGATTTCTATTATTAGGCGATACAGCTAAGTAGTTTTGACTGAACCAAGCGAATCGTTCTATATCTTTTGCTTGTTGAGAGTCGGCATCAAGCCATTCAAAGTCTTTTGAGAGGTTTAGTTTCGCTATACTGTTTCCTTGAAAAATTTTCTTTGTTAGAAGCAGACTGACCCCATCGGTATAGAATCTATTTTCTGTTTCATATATTATTTTCCATAAAAATAAATTAGCAAAAGTAGGTTTTACATTGATTCGTAAAATTTCATGCCCTCTTTGCTTAGCAAGCTCTTGCCCTACATTTAAAGCTTTTTGATTTAAAACTAGACCAAGTAATAAGTATAAAATAGCCCAGCAAACCGCGTATCTTGATAAAGATATTTTCTTTAAATATATACTAAAAATAACTAGTATAATAATTGGGACTGTGAAAAATGGATCAATTATAGAGATATTGTTCCAGCTTATCCTCTCGTAACTGAAGGGCCAAAAAAGTAGTGTCCCATAGCTCGTGCAAGCATCTAAAAGCCCATGTGTGCCATAACCAACAGTTGAAAAAAACCAAACTTTTTTGAAAGAGATACGTTCACGGATTTTAGAGAAACAATAAAAAAAAGATGCACATATAGCACCACCAAAAGGAATAAAAATTAAAGAATGAGTGAACTGTCTATGAAATTCTAAAAAAAGTAATGGGTCGCTTTCTGACCTTATAAAAATGTCAATATCTGGTGCAATGCCAGAAATAAAACCAATTAACCCAATTAACCCAAGAATTTTTTTATCCCGAACAAATGATTGAGCAAATGAAGAACCTATTATACCTTGGCTAATAGGATCCATTAATCACCTTTTTTTTGGCAGCAAATAGCGACATTTGTCTGCTCTCCAGAAAGTCGAGAAATAATAGTTGCACAAACTATATCTCCCCAAACGTTAACGCTGGTGCGACACATATCTAGAACTCGATCAAAGACCATCAGAACACCTATAGCTTCAACTGGAAGGCCAATGCTACCAAGAATTATAGCTATTGCTACCAGGGATGCTGAAGGAACGCCAGCAACACCGATTGATGTCAAAAGAGCAACTATAACAATCGTAAACTGCATCCCTAGACTCAAATCAAGCCCATATGCCTGCGCAAGAAACATTGCTGCAGCACACTCGTATAATGCAGTACCATTCATATTGACAGTTGCACCTAGCGGAAGGACAAAGCTAGAAATCCCGCTGGATACCCCTATATTTTTTTCTAGAGCCCTCATAGATACTGGTAATGTAGCAGATGAAGATGCTGTTGAAAAAGCTGTTAGCATTGCGGATGAAGCTGCTTTAATTGTACTAACTGGGTTAGTTTTTGCGACAAATCTCAACAAAATAGGTAGGACAACTATTGTATGAATGAATAATGCAGCAACTACTGTTAGTGAAAATATTGCAAGTGGCTTAACTGCAACAAAGCCTGTCTTTGCTATAACTCCTGCAACAAGCCCAAAGACTCCAATTGGTGCAAATTTCATAATCCATTCAGTCATAAGCATCATCACACGAAACGTAGCATCCCAGAATTTAAAAAAAGAGGCTTTTAGCTGTTCTGGTAGTTTTGTAATGAAATAACCAAATAGTATGGCGAAAAAAATTAACCCAAGCATCTGTCCTTCTGCAGCAGCACTTACGATGTTTGGAGGTACCATTCGTATAAATATATTTGCTACATCAGCTGCGCCCTTACCTTCTATATGCTTCTCTAGCCCCTCTATATTGAGGTTATTTAATGCCAGAAGCTTTCCAGCTGGCTCACCATTAACATAGCCTGGCGATACTAAATTAATGAGACTGAGACCAATTAATATTGCGAACATTGTTGTAATGGCATAAAAAATTAACGTTCGTACTCCTATAGACTTTAAGTTAATAGAATCTCCCATTCCCGCTATTCCAACGATTATGGAAGAAACAATTAATGGAACTATAATCATTTTTAGTGCGTTAAGAAAAATAGTACCGATATATTCAAATACAGAAACATATGGAATACCAAGGAAATGCAAGGGATTTCCATCTAATGAGCCATACTTAACTAATGATCCAGCAATTGCAGCTAAAGTTATCGCTATTAATATCTGCCAATGTAGGGAAAGTTTTTTCATATTACTCATTTCCATCACTAACAATTAAAGCACTAATTTCGCCTTCATAAACTTCGGTATCTATCTTATTTGGATTACAGCAGATCTCACAATCAAATATCTCTACATTATTGCCACTGAATGTTTGCTCAATGCCCAAATCAATTTCAAATCTTTCAAAACAAAAATGACAGGTTATTATTTGCTCACTTGACATCATTATTCCCACTCAATTGTGGCTGGAGGCTTACTAGAAATATCATAAGATACTCTAGATA
>CAZSMR010000047.1:0-3449 GCA_964608185.1 uncultured Porticoccus sp.
TTCTATGAAGCAGGCTCGATACTGTCAAGCCTACTTTTAATCTACTCCTTAAAAGAAAATATAGAAAACTAGATATAGTAAGATTTTATTTTTCAACTAAATCTAATGAGAGGGAATTTATGCAATATCTCAAGCCTGTTGGCATGGGGCCATCAGAAAAAACATGGCCCAAATGAGAGCCACAATTTGCGCATGTTACTTCAATACGATTCATAGCATAACTACGATCTGAGATCTCATCAACAGCATGATCGCTTATAACATTAAAAAAGCTAGGCCAACCTGAGCCTGAATCATACTTTTTTTCTGAATCAAATAGAGGTTCTCTACAACACCTACAAATATAAGTTCCAGATACCTTTTCATTATTAAATTTTCCAGAAAAAGCTGGTTCTGTACCTTTTTCCCAACAAACGTTAAATTCTTCAGAGGTCAACTTTTGACGCCAAGTTTCTTTAGTAAACTCTTTATTACTCATAACATCAATCTCCTACTTTTCTTAGCTATCAAAGCAATTTGATATACAATAGATTAATTATAATAATTTGACATTTTTTTAGATAAAATACCTATGCGATATATAAAACAATCAAAAAAATTAAACGACGTCTGCTATGACATTCGGGGCCCAGTTCATGATCATGCTAATCGTTTAGAGGAGGATGGTCATCGTATTCTAAAACTGAATATCGGGAACCCTGGAGCTTTTGGTTTTGATGCGCCAGATGAGACCATTCAAGACGTTATACGTAATCTAGTAAAAGCTCAAGGATACTGTCACTCAAAAGGCCTTTATAGTGCCAGAAAAGCAGTTATGCAACGCTGCCAAGTAACCGGTATTTCTAACGTCGAAATCGATGATATTTTTTTAGGTAATGGCGTAAGCGAACTAATAGTAATGGCAATGCAAGCTTTACTCAACAATGAAGATGAAATTTTAATTCCAGCTCCAGACTATCCACTATGGACTGCATCCGTAAATCTTGCTGGGGGCAAAGCGGTTCACTATTTATGTGATGAAAAAAATGATTGGCAGCCAAATATTGCTGATATTGCTAGTAAAATCACAAAGAAAACACGGGGAATTGTTGTAATAAATCCAAATAACCCTACAGGTGCAGTTTATAGTGAGGCAATTCTAGAACAGATCATTTCATTGGCTAGAGAAAATGATCTGATACTATATGCTGACGAAATATATGATCGTATTTTATTTGATGGGGCCAAACATATACCTCTTGCTAGCTTAGCTAATGATGTACTTTGTGTGACATTAAATGGCTTGTCTAAGACATACCGACTAGCAGGGTTTCGCTCTGGCTGGTTAATTGTGAGTGGTGCTAAAGAAATGGCTAAAAGCTACATAGAAGGTCTTGAGACGCTTTCCTCTGTTCGGCTCTGCGCTAACGTCCCTGCAATGTATGCGATTCAGACAGCTTTGGGAGGTCGACAAAGTATTGAGGATCTAACTGGTCCGAATGGCAGATTGCTTCTTCAAAGAGATAAAGCATGGTCAATGCTAACCAGAATTCCGGGTGTCAGTTGCGTAAAACCAAAAGCTGCTATGTATCTATTTCCTCGCCTAGATCCCGAGATATATCCAATAGCAGATGACGAAAAATTTGTTCTAGACTTATTATTAGAACAAAAAATTCTTTTAGTCCAAGGTACGGCGTTTAACTGGCCAGATCCTGATCATTTTCGTATTGTTTTTTTACCAAGGGAGGATGATTTAGCAGAAGCAATTAACAGGTTAGCTGAATTCCTTGCAGTCTACCGAGTGAGCTGTGGCACGGATCGAAAAATACCGAAAGTGGTTACGCAATAAAAATCTATACTTCTGTATTCACCAATTTGCTGTCTATCTTTTGCTGAATCCAAGTTTTAGTAAATTTTTAACTAACAAATTATCAGTATCTTCTGACAACAAGTAACGTTTAAACTCATATCTTTTTGGGCATTCTTTTCTTAATCGATCAAACTCTAATGGAATTCTACTCGACTGTTTCAGTAAGTTGCTTCTCATCATATGATCTATGTTTTTTACATCGAAAGTTTCGAGCACAGCAGATGCTACTGAGCTTGGTAATAGCTTAAAAAGTTTCTCTGAGGAGGTCCTGTCCGGACGATTTAAATTATATTTAAAACAAAAGGCATCGAAAATCATTTGTGTGCCTTTTATTTTTCCATCATAACTATAACCTGCAATATGAGGTGTACAAATATCTACAAGCTTCAGAAGAGGTATTGAGATATCAGGTTCGTTCTCCCATACATCAAGAGCTAGTTGCCAGGAATTCTTTGGTAAAAAATTTAATAGCGATTGGTTATCTATAACAGCGCCCCTACTTGTATTAATCAGTAAAGTACTAGACTTGAGACTAGCAAAAATATTATCGCTAAATAAATGATGTGTAGGGAAAGCACCGCATGTAGTCAAAGGCACGTGAAGAGATAAAATATCTGACTCCAAGACTTCTTCAAACGTAACAAGGTGATCATTTTTTTCTACGCTAAGATATGGATCATAACAAAGACAATTAACACCGAAATTATTTAAAATTGTATACAATCTTCCGCCAATATTGCCACATCCAATAATACCAATAGTCTGCTCCATCCAGTTAGGGCGTAGGGTATATAAAACTGATATAACATACTGAATAACTGCATTAGAGTTACAACCGGGGGCATTAGAAAAATCAATATCTTGATCTTTTAGATAATCTTGATCTACATGGTCAGCACCAATAGTTGCAGACCCTACGAATTTAATTTTACTACTTTTTAATAAGCTTTTATTAACTTTTGTTACTGATCTAACCAATAAAATATCGGCATCTCTGACATCACTAGAGCTTATTTCTCGACCAGGAAGCGTTATCACGTGACCATAAGGAGAAAACAACTCTTGCACCAAAGGCATACTATCATCAGCTATAATTTTCATTTTATATAATCTATTCCTGTGGCCTTATTTTTACTGTTCAGTTCCTAGGAAACTGATAAAAAGAAGAATGAAGCGGATCCGTTCCAGAAAAATCAGTTAAAGCACTTGTAAACATAAGTGCTCTATTTGGCATAGTCTTAACACACCAAACATGAGCTTGATTGGAGACTGCTTTTAAAAAATATTGGCTAGGCCTAGCTTCTTCTGTCAAATTATCAGTACTGATATTAAACGAATGATTTAAAGCAACAGAGAAAATCCATTCTAGTGCTTGGGGTTTAATCTCAACCTCCTCAAATATTTTTTGTTGGACGTCAGACCTTCCGTCCGCATGATACCAATAACCATAATCTATTAATTTACGTCTCCTCTCACCGGCAAGGCACCAGTGTGCAATCTCATGCAAAGCACTAGAAATATAATCACTACGAAAAATCAACCGATTATTTTTGCAGGTAGAATTGGCTGGCAAATACATTGGTTCATCTGCTCCGCCTTC
>CAZSMR010000047.1:3549-6637 GCA_964608185.1 uncultured Porticoccus sp.
ATTGGATAATATTTTGAGTGATGTATTATGACTACCTCAACGCCTAGCTTCAACACAGATAATGTTATTGAAATTTTTTCTCGTCAGCCCTATTCCTCCTCTAAAAATCAAACATTCACTCGTTTAGCCCCCGAATATGATGGGCTAGAGATGTTGTATTCCAACGAAAGTAATCCAAAAAAACTTTTTAGCATTAAAATATTATGTTGGGCTCTTCAGTCTGATGGAGAAGTCGTTGGATTAGTGCCATGGCTTGACGATATAGTAGCCTGCAAAAAAATACAGGATCCTTTAAACGGCTGTTGGGAAGGTTATTACGACTCAATAAATGATGAGATTTTTTATGAAGCACCAGTTCATAAAATAATAGAGCTAGAGACGGCCGCCGAGCATTACAGAGACTGCAAAGTCTCAAATAATATAGCACAGGAAATACCTGATACTATTGGAACTCATGCAGTGCTATCAAACGATGGATTTAGAAGTATCACTTTAAAAGAGGTGGTTAGCTGGAGATTGATGACTAACGGGACTATAGAGTGCATGCTTATTCAGGATTCATTGGTTTCCTCTACTCCAGTTCTACCAGGAGATACTTGTCTTTACTCAGGAAAATCGGAAGAAGCCTTTCGATATTTTTTTCAGCATCATATTGCAAATAAAATTAAAGCGAGGGATCCTGACGCACTTGAGGCTATTGCCATGCTCGTTGATTCTTAATTAATAATATTTTTTTCATGTTTAATTGCTATTTTTTTGTACTCTTCATGAATTCATTTTTAGTAAGTAAATTACAGCTTTCTGTTTCAGAGTCGAAGGTTAATATTATTTCACCTTGGTTTATTTTAGTTTTTGCGTTTTCAATTTTTACATTCAAGCTAACCTCCCTATCACCGTAATCAGTTCCCTCTCTATTAATAAATTCTTCTATAATAGCTATGAGAAGCTTGTCTGGTAGCTTATTCGGTGGTATCTCGATCATCAGAAACTCCTATATAGATAAAATAAAACTAGACTATAATACACGTGCTTGCATCAAAAGATGTGCTAGTTCCATCTAAAGGACTTTTCAATGAATCAATATCTAACTCTCACCATAATTACTGATGATCGTTCTGGCGTAGTCGAAAAAATTGCTGCAGTAATTTTATCCAACCAAGGAAGCTGGCTAGAAAGCAACATGTCGAGATTAGCTGGCAAATTTGCTGGGATTCTCTTAATAACAATCCCTAAGCACAATCAATCTAATCTGTTAAAAGAACTTCAAGAGCTTGATTCTCAAGGCATTAAGGTTGTCGCAGAACCAACTTATATTAATGACCAAGAAGCCAGTGAACATTACCTACTTACACTAGTTGGAAATGATAGGCCTGGCATCATAGACGAACTCTCATCAATACTTTCTCGACTAAAGATAAATGTAGAAGAATTATGCACAAACTGTGAGGATGCGCCTATGAGCTCAGAGTTACTTTTTAGAGCTTCTGCCGTTATCAGTATTGCAAACCAAAATAATAAGCTAAAAGTTACTAGCGCAATAATTCAGCATGAATTAGAGTCACTTTCTGATGATTTAATAATTGAGTTAGAGATACTTGAGGGTTGAACTTTTTTTTGTGATTAGTCACAAATATTTCTCTGATTTTCACTAGTAATCTCTCTTCGCGTATAATACAACAACAAATCAATGTAATATGTTTTCTGTTTTTCAATCTCAAGTTGTTTTCAGCAAAACACTGAAAACCATATCTTATTACTAACGATATAATTGCACTGATTATGCTAAATATAGTTTTATTTGAACCTGAAATTCCACCTAATACTGGTAATATAATTAGACTCTGCGCTAATACAGGTTTTGCGCTTCACTTAATTGAGCCACTAGGATTTGATTTTGATGACAAACGTCTCAGACGAGCAGGGCTAGATTATACGGAATGGCAGGAGGTAAAGATCCATAATAGCTGGGCTAGATTCATAAAAAATGAAACACCTGAAAGAATATTTGCAGTCAGCACAAAAGGTACTATGTTCTATACAGATGTAAGATTTCTAACTGGTGATACTTTAGTGTTTGGCCCAGAAACTAGGGGTCTTTCAAAAGACTTTCGCAAGACTCTTCCATCAAATCAGATACTTCGAATTCCAATGCAACAAAAGAGTAGAAGCCTAAACTTATCAAACTCAGCTGCATTAGTTGTTTATGAGGCATGGCGCCAATTAAGCTTTGAAGGTGGTTCCTGAAAATTTCATGTAAAGGAGAGCCATGACTAACTCACTGAAAAACAATATCTCAAAAAGAACAAAAAGTATGTCCATTGGTTTATTTTATGGCACATCCACCTGCTATACAGAAATTGTGGCTGAAAAAATTGCAGCTGAACTAAGTAGCTGTGAAGATGAAAAGATCATAGTTGATCTCTTTAATATAATAGATGAGCCTATTTCATCTATGGAGTCATATGAATATCTTATTATGGGTATACCTACATGGGATTATGGCGAACTTCAAGAGGACTGGGAAAAGGTCTGGGAAAACATAGACCTACTAAATTTGAATGGTAAAATTGTTGCATTATTCGGTTTAGGCGACCAGATGGGCTACCCAGACTGGTTTTTAGACGCTATGGGTTATTTGTGTGCAAAAATTTCTACTCAAGGAGCAAAAACTATTGGTTATTGGCCTGTATCAGGTTTCGAATTCAACGAATCAAAAGCTTTAACTGCAGATCAAAAGTACTTTGTTGGTCTAGCTATTGATGATGCAAACGAGTTTGATCTCACAGATGAACGTATTTCAAGCTGGTGCAAACAGATTCGCAAAGAGTTTAAGTGTGGGTCAAATCTTCATCAATTAATTGAGGGCTAATTTTGCCTAAGCAAAAAGTCTTGAAATCAAAAAAAACTTTAATCTCTGAAGCAAAAGTAACATGGGATGAAGACTCAAGACCTAGATCTTTTGTATTTGACGACTATTACTTGGATGACACTGTAGGAACTAAAAATAGACAACATGCCTTTCTTGAAAAAGATACCCTTACAGAAAGATGGAATTGTAATAAAAATTTAACATGCACTATTGGTGAAA
>CAZSMR010000048.1:0-6613 GCA_964608185.1 uncultured Porticoccus sp.
GTAATTACAAAGATGGGCCTTAGGTTTTTCAGTAAATCCGTAGTGTTAACTACCGGGACTTTTTTGGGTGGAAAAATACATATAGGGCTTGAAAACAACCCGGGTGGCAGGGCTGGTGACCTGCCTTCTATTAGTCTTGCAAACAGGCTGCGCGAGCTCCCATTCAGGGTTGATCGACTAAAAACAGGAACGCCACCCCGCATAGATGCGAGGTCTGTTGATTTCACTGGATTAGAGGCTCAGTGGGGGGACAAACCAGAACCGATTATGTCTTTTTTAGGAGAGGTATCAGATCACCCTAAACAGGTGTGTTGTTTTATAACACACACAAACACAGAGACCCATGAAATAATAAGAAGCGGCATAGAACGATCGCCTATTTATTCTGGTGTAATCGAGAGTGTTGGTCCACGATATTGCCCTTCGATTGAGGACAAGGTAGTTAGGTTTTCAGATAAACAATCACATCAAATTTTTATAGAACCAGAAGGATTGACGACTCACGAACTTTACCCGAACGGTATTTCCACCAGTCTGCCCTTCGACATTCAACAAAACTTAGTCAGGTCAATTAAGGGTTTTGAAAACGCACACATAACAAGACCTGGTTATGCTATCGAGTATGATTTTTTTAATCCTCAAGACCTGAGACACTCTTTAGAAACTAAATGTGTAAGCGGTTTATTTTTTGCTGGGCAAATTAACGGAACAACGGGTTATGAAGAGGCGGGAGCACAGGGTTTATTGGCAGGTGCAAACGCGGGGCTTTTTTCACAAGATAAAGACGCCTTAGTTCTTGGTCGAGATCAGGCTTATATGGGTGTTTTGGTTGATGATCTTATCACTATGGGTACGACAGAGCCCTACAGAATGTTTACAAGTCGAGCAGAGTATCGTTTGCTTTTGAGACAAGATAATGCTGATTTACGCTTAACTGAAATAGGAAGAAGTGTTGGTTTGGTTGGAGAGAAAAGGTGGAAGGTTTTTTGTGATAAAAAAGAAAAGATTGAGCTTGAACAGCAGCGGCTAAAAAACAGCTGGGTCCAACCGAACTCGCAGTTGGCAAAAAAAATCAGCAATAAAACAAAGTCTCCTTTGTCCCGAGAGTATAGTTTATTGGATTTACTTAAGAGACCAGAGTTGTCTTACCAGGATATAGTCGGGTTTGATGAGTCTGTTTGTTTGCCAACAGAAATAGCCGAACAAGTAGAGGTTCAAGCGAAGTACTCTGGCTATATTAATAGACAGCAACAAGAAATAGACAAACTCCGTCGACAGGAAAACACTTTAATTCCAAGGGGTTTTAATTTTAATCAGATAAGCGGATTATCTAACGAAGTAAAACAAAAATTATCAGATACTCAACCAGAAACTATAGCAAAAGCAGCCCGCATACCTGGTATAACTCCAGCGGCCACCGCTATTTTGCTGATATACCTAAAAAAAAATTCAACAAAAAAAATCGCCTAATACATGAAAAAAGAACTAGTAAATCTTCTTGAGTTTGGTTTGAGAGAACTCAACCTCACGGTCGATGTTCATCAAACCAAACTATTGCTAGAGTATCTTCAGATTTTATTAAAATGGAATAACGCCTACAATTTAACAGCCGTACGTGACCCCAAAGCCATGATGACCGCACATATACTCGATAGTCTTAGTATAGCCCCTTATATTCAAGGAAAAAGTGTTTTAGATGTTGGAACGGGGGCTGGTTTACCAGGAGTCCCGCTTGCGATTTGCTATCCAGACCACAAGTTTACATTGCTTGACTCAAATGGAAAAAAAATAAGGTTTATATTTCAAGTAAAAACTCAACTCGGGTTGAATAATCTAACCGAGATTCAGAGTCGTGCAGAAAAATACCAACCCAAAAAACTTTTCGACGCCGTTACTAGCAGGGCTTTTGCTTCTTTATCTGATATGGCGAAGACTACCAATCACCTTTTGTCAGAAGGAGGTCGGTTTTATGCAATGAAGGGCGCTCTTCCGACACAAGAGTTGAGTATGTTACCAAAACATTATAAGGTCGTCGGCTCGCATGAATTATTTGTGCCGGGCATAGAAAACGTCCGGCACCTCATTGAAATAGAATCGTCAAATTAAGCACCTTCGAGGAAAGCTTGTGGCTACAATATTTACGGTTGCTAACCAAAAGGGTGGTGTGGGTAAAACTACAACCAGTATTAACCTTGCCGCTTCCCTAGTTAATTATAATAAGCGAGTTTTGTTGGTTGATATGGATCCGCAAGGTAATGCAACCATGGGCAGCGGAATTGATAAATCAGTTTTAGAAACTTCCGTTCTTGAGGTGTTGGTTGAGGGGACTAGTATAGAACAGGTTGTTCAGAGAAGTGAATCTGGAGGTTATGATTTACTCCCTGCAAACGGAGATTTAATAGCAGCTGAAGTTGAGTTACTGGAATTAAAAAATAAAGAAAGTAGATTGAGGCATGCTTTGTTGCGCGTAAAAGACAACTATGATTTTATTATAGTTGACTGCCCACCCTCACTAGGCATGTTAACAATTAACTCTTTAGTGTCTTGCGACGGTGTTATTGTACCGATGCAGTGTGAATATTTTGCACTTGAGGGCCTATCTGACCTAATCGGCACTATAAAAAAGATCAGCCAGTTTCTTAATCCACAACTTAAACTAGAAGGAATAGTTCGAACAATGTTTGATTCCAGAAATAGCCTTTCTAACGAGGTAACAGCACAGTTGAATCAGCATTTTGGCCCCCTTATGTATCAGGTGGCTATACCCAGAAACGTAAGGCTGGCAGAAGCCCCGAGTTATGGGTTGCCCGCCCTCGTGTACGATAAAAACTCTAAAGGAGCAGTTGCTTATCTTGGTTTGGCTGGCGAAATACTCAGACGAGGTAAAACTAAAGACACCAATAACAAGAAAACAGGTTGAGATATGGGAAAAAGAAAAGGTTTGGGAAGAGGCCTTGAAGCCTTGTTGGCCGCAGGTCAAGGGGGCGACTTGAAACCAGGGGTCGAGCAAACAAGCGAAGAAGTGCTGCGAATAGTCCCAGTAGAATCTTTGATAAGGGGCAAATACCAACCTAGACGCGATATGCTACCAGAGACTCTAGAAGAGCTGGCTAATTCAATACGAGCACACGGCATCATGCAGCCCCTCGTTGTCAGAAAGCTCGGGCATGAAAAATACGAAATAATTGCTGGAGAAAGGCGATGGCGCGCTGCACAGTTGGCAGGCCTTGAGGCAGTTCCAGTGCTAATAAAAAATGTCTCAGACGATGCAGCTCTAGCGATGTCTTTAATCGAAAATATTCAACGAGAAGACTTGAATTCTATTGAAGAGGCTCAGGCCCTTTGTCGTTTGCAGCAAGAGTTTGAACTGACTCAACAACAGGTGGCTGACGCTGTTAGTAAATCTCGGAGTACAGTTACCAATCTTATGCGTCTAATGTCTCTGGAAGCGGAAGTACGGAAACTACTTGAACACGGAGATTTAGAAATGGGTCACGCTAGAGCACTGTTAAGTCTTAGTAGTAAGGTTCAACTGGACGCCGCCAGAGCTGTGGTTGCGAAAAATATGTCGGTAAGACAAACGGAGTCATACGTTAGGGTATTATTGCAAGGGAAAAAAGCAAGTATGACGCGCGACCAGTTAAGCCCAGACGTAAAACGCTTAGAAGAAAAGCTTTCTGATCAACTTGGAGCCGTAGTTGCTATTCAACATAATGCGAAAGGTAAAGGAAAATTGGTTTTAAAATACAACAGTTTAGATGAGTTAGATGGAATTTTAGAACACATTAATTAGGTGTTCATATTACAAAAATTAATAAAACAGATACTATTTCTGAAAAAATTACTTACTAACTAAGCACTTTAGATCAAAGATATCTTGAATCTACTCTTGGTACTATCTATAATTGCCGGCGTTTTTATGAGTAATGTGTTTCCAAACAGACTGGTAACAAATGAAAACTACTATAGAGGCTCCGCCAGTAAGCCAGATAACAAAGACGCAAGTAACGATTTTGCTTGTTGCAGTGGTGGCATTAGCACCATTAGATACAACGATTTCTTTTTCAGTGTTGATTGGCGGGATAATACAAATAGTGCCACAAGCCTATTTTTCTCTTTTGGCCTTTCGATATATTGGGGCTCAACAAGCGCCGAAAATAGTACAGGCTATGCAGAAAGGAGCGTCAGGAAAATTATTACTAACCGCGATTTTATTCGGTTTGTCGTTCAGTTTTCTTAGCCCGCTGGATGTGAGAGTATTATTTCTTACATATTGTTTGATGATAATTATTCAATGGTTTTGCGCTGCCAAAGCTGTAAACCAAAACGAACGTTAACTTAGTTGTTCTGAGAGATTTTAATGGCAGGTGATACAGAACTAACGTCAACAAGCTACATTCAACACCATTTGACTAACTTAACTTTTGGTCAAACGGAAAATGGATGGGGATTTGCGCATACTGCTCAAGAAGCCTCAGAAATGGGATTCATGGCCGTTAATGTTGACAGCTTAGCTTGGTCTGTTGGACTTGGACTCTTATTTGCTTTCTTGTTCAGGCTGGCTGCTAGTCGAACAACAAGTGGTGTGCCGGTTGGTTTTCAGAATTTTATAGAAATGATGGTTGAATTTGTAGATGGCACAGTTAAAGATAGTTTTCATGGACATAACCCCTGGATTGCTCCCATCGCACTTACCATTTTTGTTTGGGTCTTTTTTATGAATCTTATGGATTTGATCCCCGTTGATTTTATTCCGCACCTTTTTGAAATGAGTGGCGTACCTTTTCAAAAAATAGTTCCTTCCACAGATCCAAACATTACCTTGGGTATGGCTTTGGCAGTATTTAGTATGATTCTTTATTACAGTGTAAAAGTAAAAGGCATCAGTGGGTTTGTGGGTGAACTCACGCTTCAGCCTTTCGCCGCAAAAAATCCAATCGTACAAGCCGTGTTTGTGCCCATTAATCTTGCCCTTGAATTAGTTGGTTTGCTGGCAAAACCTTTTTCACTTGGACTAAGATTGTTTGGTAACATGTATGCGGGCGAGATGATCTTTATTTTAATTGCCATTATGTATATGAGTGGTAGCTTAGTTTTAGGCGCTTTTGGTGGAGTGTTGCAGCTTGGTTGGGCAATCTTCCATATTTTGATTATCACCTTACAAGCGTTTATTTTCATGGTGTTAACCGTTGTATACTTAGGTATGGCACACGAGAATCACTAATTATTTCAACTAACTTTAGTTATTAGGAGAGTAAAAATGGGACTTATCATGATCGCAGCTGCAATTATGGTTGGATTTGGGGCACTTGGTGCTGCAGTAGGTATGGGTTTATTGGGCGGCAAATTGCTGGAAGGCACAGCTCGTCAACCAGAGCTAGGGCCTATGCTTCAGGGAAAAATGTTTTTGTTAGCAGGCTTAATTGACGCGATTCCAATGATTGGTGTTGGTATTGGAATGTATCTAATCTTTGCTGTTGCTCCAGGCGTAGCAGGTTAATTTTGATATCTATGCTCTTAACTGACAACAAACACTACGAGGTGTTGGTGTGAATATAAACCTAACCCTAATCGGACAGTCAATTTCCTTTTTGTTCTTTATTTGGTTCTGCAAGAATTTTGTATGGACAGCTATAATAAGCTCAATGGAAGAAAGGCAGCAAAAAATAGCAGACGGTCTAGAGGCAGCAGATAAAGCTACTCGTGACCTCGAGGTCGCACAAGATAAGGTATCGGAAAAACTAAAAGATGCCAAGAAAAAAGCTACGGCAATTATCGAGCAAGCTAACAAACGAGCGAGCCAAATAGTTGATGACGCAAAAAGTCAGGCTAAAATAGAGGCTGATCGAATAAAAGCTGGTGCTAAAGCCGAGATTGATATGGAAGTAAATAGAGCGAAAGAAGAGTTGCGAAGCAAGGTTGCAGTTCTGGCCTTGGCTGGCGCTGAGAAAATTCTGAAAGCTAACATTGATGAAAAAGCTAATACTGCTCTAGTCAATGATTTAGCATCGCAGCTTTAAGAGGGGTGTGATATGGCAGAACTGAGCACTTTAGCTCGACCTTACGCAAAAGCAGCCTTTGAATATGCTGTTGACGCCAAGGATCTACAGGGTTGGTCAGATAGCCTAAAAACTGTAGCTGCTGTTTGTCAGAATGATAAAGTAGTAAGCATGCTTAACTCACCAAGCATTACATTGGTGCAGCAGGCAAAGCGTACTATAGAAATATGTGGTAACGAAGTAAATTTAAAGACGCAGGGATTTATATCAGTTTTGGCTGAGAACAAGCGCCTAAAATTACTACCACAAATTTCTAAACAGTTTGAAACGTTAAAGGCTAACAGGGAGAAGACCATAGAAGTCAGTGTGGTTTCTGCTGTTGAACTCAACGATATACAAAAAAACACGCTGGCAAGTGCACTCAGCGCAAAGCTCGAAAGAGAAGTCAATATGCAAGTGTCGGTTGACACAGCGCTTATTGGTGGAGCAATTATTCGAGCAGGAGATACCGTCATTGACGGCTCCATTTGCGGTAGATTGACCACACTCGCTCAAGCACTACATTCCTAGGATCGAGGAACTGAAAAAATGCAGCAACTGAATCCATCTGAAAT
>CAZSMR010000049.1:0-6479 GCA_964608185.1 uncultured Porticoccus sp.
ACAGGCCAGTAGGAATTTTGTTATTGCTTTGGCCAACCTTATGGGCTTTATGGCTATCCAGCGATGGAATACCAAGTATAAAAAATCTCTTTATTTTCACAGTTGGTGTAGTTCTGATGCGAGCAGCTGGTTGTGTTATCAATGATTTTGCTGATAGAAAAATTGATGGCGATATCGCGCGAACTCGAACTCGACCAATTCCTAATGGCTTTATTACTTCTACAGAAGCAGTAATAACTTTTTTGATACTTTGCTCTTTTGCTCTGGCATTGGTAACTTTTACTAATGTCCTGACTATTAAGCTTTCTTTTATAGGTTGCGCCTTAGCTACTATTTATCCATTTATGAAAAGATATACAAACTGGCCGCAAGTTTTTCTAGGTGCAGCTTTTGCTTGGAGTATACCTATGGTCTTCGCTGCAGTTACTAATAGAATGGATCAAGGATTATGGTTGTTGTATGGAGCTGTCGTGATATGGGCAGTCGTATATGATACCTTTTACGCTATGATTGATCGGACAGATGATCTTAAAATTGGCGTCAAATCAACAGCTATACTATTTGGTAAAATGGACCTTCTTATAATTGGATGCTTACAAGTAGTAGTTTTGATATTACTTGCTATCACTGGTGAGTATTTTGAACGTGGGGCTTGGTTCTATTGCTCGCTGATATTTGCGGGTGCTTTATTTCTTCATCAACAATATATAGCACGCTATAGAGATCCAAGCAGCTGTTTGAACGCTTTTATGAATAACAATTATGTTGGTTTGGTTATATTTATTGGCCTGGCTATGGACTATCAAGTATCTTAGTAAATACCTATAGGTATGACATATTTTTATCATATAAGAGACGTATAATGATCTAGCTGAAATTTTGAGTAATTACACTATGAATACAAAGACTATCCTAGTAGTAGATGACGAGATCTCCATACGTAAGATGATAACTTCATTACTCGAGCTTGCTAACTACAAAGTGTTGGAGGCAGAAAACGCTAAGGATGCGCATAGTTTAGTCATAGATCAAATGCCAGATTTGATAATCTTAGATTGGATGATGCCAGTCACTAGTGGGGTTGAGTTGATGCGACGCCTAAAACGTGATGAGCTAACCCAAAACATCCCTATTATTATGCTTACAGCTAAAGTTTTAGAAGATAACATTGTTCAAGGGCTGGGATCAGGAGCAGATGACTATATTACAAAACCATTTTCTCCAAAAACTTTAATCGCTCGCATTAAAACTGTTATGAGACGCTTCGAGAAAGAATTACTCGAAGAAAAACTACAAGTGCATCAATTAACATTTGATCCTATTAGCCATCTTGTCACTATATCTGGGGCGGTACTTAAGCTTAGTCCTACTGAATTTAAATTACTGAAGTTTTTTTTGACTCATCAAGGTAGAGTATATTCCCGCGGACAAATTCTAGACCATGTATGGGGAGGCAACGTTTATATGGATGAACGTACAGTTGACGTACATATTCGGCGTCTGCGCAAGGCACTTCAACTAGAAGGCCATGATCGCTTGATACAAACAGTTAGAGGTTCAGGTTATCGTTTCTCTATCAATTTATCTCAACAAAAAAAGGGTTGAATTTTGCATAGAGGTCTAGAATCAGAAATACAGCTGATCTCGTTATTATCGCTATGTGCTTTAATCATTGGGCTCGCAAACGGTTATTTGTTACACACACTATTAGTTATTTTATTGCTATACATAGTATGGATATTTATAAACTTTTTACAGATATATAAGTGGCTAAAAAAAGATTGTACAGGTCATCCTCCAGACGTGTCAGGCATTTCAGCAGATATGGCAGATAGTATTTTTCGTATGCAGCAGCGAAATATAAGAACTGACAGGAGACGCAAGAGTCTCTCAGATCGTGTGGATCAGGTCACCTCTGCTTTACCAGATGCCATCATCACTCTTTCGCCTGAAAAAATTCTCAAGTGGTGGAACCCAGCAGCAATAAGAACACTAGGCTTAAAAGAAAATGATAAAGGCCAATCCATAGTTAATATAGTTCGCGACCCAAGGTTCGCAGCCTTCATAGAAAAACCAACACTATCAGCCCAATTAGAATTAAGTGCAGCTCATGATCCAAGCAGAACCGTAATGTTTAGCGCAGCTACATTTGGGGAAGGTGAAATCATTTTAGTGGCTCGAGATATTACTCGCTTAAAACACCTGGAACGGATGCGTCAAGATTTTTTAGCAAACATTTCACATGAGTTACGCACACCATTGACTGTATTGTCAGGTTATACAGAAACACTTATGGATAGCGCAGAGTCACTTCCAGAGACCTGGGGAAAAGCATTAGTTCAAATGCAGGAACAAACTAATCGAATGATCTATCTGGCTAATGATTTGGTTATGCTTTCTCAGCTTGAATCCACAACAGTCCCAGCCCCAAAAACCCCAGTCAACATGAACAAGCTACTGCTACAAGTTAATAGTGATGCGAAAATCATCAGCGAGAATATGTTTCCTGAAAATCCAAGTATTATATCACTTGATCTACCTGAGAAAATCCATCTACCCGGAGATCAAAAAGAGCTATACAGCGCTTTTTCTAATTTAATATTAAACGCCGTTAAGCATAATCCTGCTGGAACAAGTATCAGAATTAAGGCTTACTCTAAAAATGATTCTACTGTTATAGAAGTTGCTGATGATGGATGTGGTATAGAATCAAAGCATATATCTCGAATCACAGAGCGATTTTATCGCGTTGATCAAAGTCGCTCCTCAAAAACAGGGGGGACCGGATTAGGACTTGCGATAGTGAAGCACATTTTGATTCGACATGGGGGATCTTTAGATATAAGGAGTAAGCTTCGAGTAGGTAGCACGTTCATATGTAGATTTTCTACAGAACTCCAATCAGATGAACAGAGTTAAAGCTTGGAAATCAAAATACTCGAATCTATCGATCAATGCTCTTCCTCGTTATGGGACTCTCTGTTTGACTCAGATTATCCATTCCTGAAGCATAACTTTATTTCTCTGCTAGAATCATCAGGTAGTGTTTGCGAAGCCACTGGTTGGATACCTAAGCATTTATTATTGGAGTCAGATGGCATAACAGTTGCAGCTATACCTCTTTACTTAAAATATCACTCATATGGAGAATACGTATTTGATCAGTCATGGGCTGATGCATATTCCCAACATGGAATTCCGTATTATCCCAAACTGGTCTCTGCAATTCCTTTCACCCCTGTAGCTGGTCCGCGCATTGGTATAGCTAAAGGGTTTGATCGCGAAAGAATAACGAAAGAGTTGCTAGAAAAAATTAAACTTATTGCAGATAAACTTGGGGCTTCTAGCTGGCACGTGCTGTTCCCAGAGTATAAATTAATGCATAGCCTGATTCCACGATCAGCGATGAAACGTGTTGGGGTTCAATATCATTGGAAAAACGACAATTACATCAATTTCGACGATTTTATTAGCACGTTCGCCTCAAGAAAAAGAAAAAATCTTCTTAAAGAACGCCGAAAGGCTAAAGAAAATCTAAGTATTTTCCGTTTAGTTGGCAATGAAATTACACCTTCATGGTGGGAGTATATGTATACGGTATACCAGCAAACATACTTAAAAAGAAATGGTACAGATGGATACTTAACAAGAAAATTTTTTGAAGGGCTTGGAAGTGCCATGGGATCACAAGTAATGCTCTCTGTTGCTGAGGGCCAAGGAGACAAAGCAGGAGTAAAGATTGCTGCTTCTCTATTCTTTTTTGATGATAATACACTCTATGGTCGATATTGGGGTTGCCACCAAGAATATGACTTTTTACATTTTGAGCTTTGTTACCATCAAGGAATAGAACATGCGATAGAAAAAAAATTATCGGTTTTTAACGCTGGTGCTCAAGGTGAACACAAAATATCAAGGGGCTTTATACCAGTAGAGGTGTATTCATCACACTGGATCAAACACTCCGAATTTTCAAAAGCAATTTATGCTTTTTTAGAACAAGAAAGCGTACATATCAAAGAATATATAAGTCTTGCTTCTAAGAAATCACCATATAAATAAGCTAAGTACTAGGCTCATACCTCCATACCAACAAGCGGTTATTTGCCGGCATAGCATGATCTGCTATCAGTTCTAGTTCGGAATTTTTTGCAAGCTCGTTAATCGACTCAAAGTTACGTATACCCTGGTATGACAGATTTTTTTTTAGACGATAGTCAAATTCTACATTGGTAACGCTGGTAAACTCACCGCCATACTTAAAGGGCCCATACATAACTAAGATCGCGCTGGGTGCTAACATAGTTGGAAGTTGTTCAAAAAAATTTACTAAAGAAGGCCAAGCCATAATGTGGCAAATATTGGCTGAAAACAGACCATCTACTAAATTGTATGGCCAAGCTGTAGAACGCGCATCAAATAATAACGGATAACGCAGATTACTAGACGGGTAGTCATTAATCCATGCTGTAATTGTATCGTGGTTACACTCGAGATCGGATGTTTGCCAAACAAGGTGGGGGAGCTTGGAGGCAAAAAAAACTGCATGCTGGCCAGTTCCACTCCCAACCTCTAATACACACTTTGTGTTAGCAAAAATACTCGATAATAGGCCTAATATTGGCTGGCGGTTGTTTTCGCAAGCTTGCGAGAATGCTTTTTTGATCAACATCTAGTGTTATTCCATCACTTTTCTTGTAAAAATCCATTCTTTTTCTGTTGACGCTGACTTATCAAACTTATAACCGCTTGAATTAAACAATTTTATCTGATGAGGATCGTCAATTTGGTGCTGAATGATAAAACGGCTCATCATACCTCTAGCTTTTTTAGCAAAAAAACTAATAATTTTGTACTTGCCACCTTTCCAATCCTTAAACACAGGGGTGACTACGTTTGCTTGAAGTAATTCTGGTTTTATGGCCTTAAAATACTCGTTTGATGCTAAGTTAACCAAAACTTGGGGATTATTCTGTTCAAGATTTTGATTAAGAGCTTTTGTGATTTTAGTACCCCAAAATTCATACAAGTTTTTACCACGATTTGTAGAGAATTTGGTACCCATTTCTAATCTATAAGGTTGCATTAAGTCTAGAGGGCGTAAAACACCATATAAACCTGACAATATCCTTACATGATTTTGGGCCCATTTAAGATCTTTAAGTGAAAGGCTATCTGCATCTAGTCCCGTGTATACATCACCCTTAAAAGCCAAAATACATTGCTTGGCATTCTCTGGAGTAAATCTTGGATGCCATTCTAAATAGCGACCAAAGTTCATATGTCCTAATTTCTCACTAATGCTCATTAAATTAGAAACTTCGGACGGGGTAAGCTGTTTGAGACAGCACATGAGCTCAGTAGAGTCGTCAAGAAACCTCGGCAAGCTATATATCTCTGCTGATGGTGGCGTTATGTAATCCAATGTCTTTGCAGGAGAAATTACTACTAACATATAAAAACCTATATTACTAAATCGGTTCGTATGGACTTTATGATGCAATTATCAAGAGTAACGAGCATTAATTCCATCTATTGCTGATATATACTTAGATTCTAAATTCTCAGAACTAGACACACTTATATCAAGGTCACTTAGCAGTCCGTCTGTCATGCTATAAATCCAGCCATGTATAGTAACACCCTGCCCCTGAGACCATGCATCTGAAACAATACTTGTCCTAGAAACGTTAGTTACTTGCTCAATAACGTTTAACTCACAAAGCTGATCAATATTTTGTTCTTGTGTATTATTTTTAACTATACTCCCACGATGTAAATTTTGCACATCTTGAACATTAAGCAACCAATTATCTACGAGGGTGCCAAGTTTTTGTCTTTTTACCGACGCAGTTACACCGCCACACCCATAATGCCCACAAATAATCACATGCTTAACTTTTAAATCTGAGATGGCATATTGAATAACAGACAAACAATTGAGATCATCGTGAACTACTAGGTTAGCAACATTTCTATGAACGAAAAGTTCTCCAGGCATTAAACCAATGATTTCATTTGCTGGAACTCTGCTGTCTGAGCAGCCAATCCATAGATATTCTGGTGCATGCTGCAATGATAGCCGTTGAAAAAAAGCAGGGTCGTCCCTTTTAACTTTTTGTGCCCATGCCACATTATTTATAAATAACTCTTTCACTAATGAAGACTCCAGTTTGATCTGACGTAAATGATAACCTATGTTTACAAAACTCTGACACAAAAAAATTTACCTTTAAAGCTAATCAAGGGTTTGTTTCATAAACATGGGGAAATGCTGTCAGAAGCTTCCTAGTATATTCAATTTTTCATTAACTAGCGTATGTCTCTGCCTTGAACAAGGTACACAACTTGCTCGCAAATATTTTTGGAGTGGTCGCCTACACGCTCTAATGACTTCAGCACCCAAAGAACGTTCATAGAACGAGATATGCTCCGCGGATCCTCCATCATGAAAGTAATGGTTTCGCGTATAGCTGTTC
>CAZSMR010000050.1:0-6271 GCA_964608185.1 uncultured Porticoccus sp.
CCCTTATGCAACAGTATCAAGCATGTTTCTTTCAAAATCTAAAATTAAGTGGCATATTTTTCTTAGAATCAATCAAATCAGCCTGGCTGTAAATATTTAAATAAATATTATTTCCATATAAAACATATATTTAGTAAACTATAAACTCAATAAAGCAGTATATTTTAACAGTGACTACTAATGATAAATAAAGTTCAATTTAGTGCAAAAAAAAATAAAATGAAGCCAAATTTGCACGGAAATATAACTTTTTTTACATTTTTTTACATTTTTTATTGATAATCGTTATCATTATCAATAAAAATATGTTAAGCGCTGCAATTTTATCAAGTTGTTAATGCTCACTAGTTACATGCTACTGAATACGCCTTAAAACAGTCACGCAGTTAGTGACTCCAGATCCACCAATATTAACAGTCATTGCTGTTTCAGAGTTTTCTTTAGCCGCCACACCTATCGGCTGTCCTGTTAGTTGTTTGTATGCAAGCGCATGCATAGATGCCCCGGTTGCACCTACTGGATGGCCTTTCGCTTTTAGGCCTCCTGATAAATTGATAGGGCAGTCACTACCTGGATCAAACCTGCCATCCATCAAATCGAATCCAGCACGTCCAGCATCAGACAAACCAATAGCTTCTGCACAAAGTAGCTCATTTACGGTGAAGCAATCATGCACCTCTGCAAAATCTAAGTCAGATACGTTGATTTTTGCTTCCTTACAGGCAAGAGAGACAGCATGTCGAGTAGCTTGCAGCTCGTCGAGCCTATCCTTTCGTCCATTAAGCATCAATCTATCTGTAGTGTGACCAACACCACTTAACTCGACTGCATGCTTGAAATTTTTAGTAGCATTATCGGAAGAAGTTAGGACAACTGCTGCTGCACCATCTGTGATTAAAGAGCAATCATGCAATCTCAAAGGTGCTGCGATCATAGGGTTACTTCCTTTACCTGAATCAGGCAAATTAAGAATTGCCTCTGCGGTAGTCAGCTGATTCCTGTCTGGTAAGCTACCTGCTCCAAAATGTGCTAAGGGATTTTTAATTCCATTCCTATAGTTAAGAGCAGATACATGCGCTAGCATTTTTCTCAGCTGGTCATCTGTCAGCTTATGTCTCTTTTGGTAAGCCAGCCCTAACTCTGCAAATAAACCAGGAAATGTCATCCCATTTTTTCCTTCCTCTGGCCAATAAGAAGAACATGCCAAAGCGTGAGTAACTCCACGAGTATCTAAAAGACTCATTTTTTCTACACCTAAAGCGAGTACGTTCTTGAAGCGACCAGAGGCAACGCCATAAGCAGCATTATAAATAGCAAGCGATGAGGTTGCGCAAGCTCCTTCGGTTCTTGTAGTTGGCTTAAAGAGTAGTCCCTCTGGATCAATCTCTAGTGCCAAAGGTCCAACATGCTCCTGATTAACAAATAACGATGGGGAGCATGATCCAACCCATATAGCATCTATATCTTTTGCTTCAAGACCTGCATCTGAAATTGCTCCTGAACCGGCTTCAATTAATAGCTCATAAAATGTTTTTGTATCCTCAACCGTCCCTGCTTCACGATCACGCTTAACTAGGGCACCAAATTTTGTATTGTATGCACCGACTATACTAACTTTCACATCTAACTCCTTTCGTTTGTAAGCTTTTATAAGTTAACAGGAAATAGGCCCTGCTGGCTAAAATGATGATAGAGCAAACTAAATCTTTCTTTTTTTATCACCCCAAAAAATCGAGCGTAAATCCTTTTTGAGTACTTTTCCAACAGGACTCCTTGGTAGCTCGTCAAATATGATTATTTTTTTAGGTGCTCTCACGCTCCCAAGTTTTTCTTTGCAAAGCTGAATTATTTCATCTTCTGTTGGGGATATATTTGGATCTTTTAGCTCAATCACTGCTGTCACCTTTTCTCCCCATTTTTCATCGGGCAGTCCAATTACAGCGCAGTCTCTTATAGACGGTATTCCCCATATAAGTTGCTCTATTTCGCCAGGATAAATATTAAAGCCCCCTGATATGATCATATCACCCTTTCTATCTACCAGTGAAAGGTAACCTTCTTGATCCAATATACCTATATCCCCTGTTAGCTGCCATCCATTGACCCTAATACAATCAGTGGCTTCAGAATTTTTATAGTAACCATTCATAAGTAGCTCACCTTTAATTGCGATCTCACCTTTTGATCCCTCTGGAACTAAATCTCCATGCTCATCTAAAATGGCAATTTCGATACCAGGTGATGCTTTGCCGCAAGATCCTAATATTGAGTTATTTTCTGTATTAATAGCTTTAATGTGATCTTGAGCAGAAAAGAAAGTACATATCATTGGTGCTTCGGCCTGACCGTATGTCTGAACCATGACTGGACCAAATATAGATATTGCCTCTTTAAGTTTATCAACAGACATAGGTGCAGCTGCATACCAAAAATGACGAAGACTGCTAAAGTCAAAGAACTTTGTATTATCAAACGAAAGCAACATATAAATAGCTGTAGGAGGAAGAAACAGGCTAGTCACCTTATATTTTTGTATAGCATTAAGTATTTTTTCTGGAGAGAAGCCGTCCATCACAACGATTGAACCGCCCTGGAGTATCGTTGCAAAAGATCCAATTCCTGCTGCATGCGTCATCGGTGCGGACACAAGATAGCATGGTGAAATATCTGTTATTTGCATTTGTTTATTTTGAATATCAATGATCGCATTCCAAGAGCTAGTTCCCCACTTTGCAAGCTTAGGGTCGCCAGTTGTTCCTCCTGTAGGAAATAGTGAGACTATCTCTTCTTCATATGGACTTGAATATTGGTTTTTATTGGGATTTTTTTCAAAAAAAATTGTCTTAAGTAAAGAATTGTCATGGACTGGGCTTTTCAAAACTGAAAGATTAAAGTCAGCAATTTTGTCTTTACTTAAATAGCTAATTTTATCAATATCAAAACTATCGAATAACTGTGGATTTTGTGTATAAATTTCTTCTTCGATAAACAAAAATTTGGCATCAGATATGCTTATAAGTTTTATATTTGCATTAACAGTATTTTTGGTATTTAAAGGGAGCCAAATTGCGCCAATGCGTGAAATAGCAAAAATACAACAAAAAGTAGCAACACTATTTGGAGCGTAGGTTGCCACTACATCTTGCGATTTAACACCACTTTTAACCAAAAAATGAGCCAAACGAATTGAAGAATTGACCATTTCAAGATATGAAAAAGAAAGATTATTATCTAAATCGAAAAAATGAGCGTCCGAGCTTTCAGGGCAAGAAAGAGCTAAGCTTTGATCTAAAAAATCGACAAGGCGCATAATATGTCATCTAACTATTTTAACTTAGATAGTGTTTCGAGGACTTTTTCCGGCTTCACATCCTCGGGAATAGACAGATAAGTAAAACCTATAGGCTTATTTACATCTCCAGTTGCCCATAGTGATTGGCTAATATCAACCCCAAGTGACTCAGCAGAAGCTGATGAATGCTCAGGAATGACAGCAAAGTCAATTTCATCTGGTACATTAAAGCCATCATCTTGAAATGGTAACTGAACGCCAATCGACCATCGATAATGTTTCGCTACGTTTAATACAGGCTGATACCAGCTGATTTCTGCAGGACTTAATGGCAAAATATCTTTATCTTCCACTAAAAGTATACCGGATAAATTCATTTCACTAAAATAGCGCAAGAAATCTGCCATATACATTGAAACAGTATCAACGGACATCTCATTAGGTTCGAGGTGGTTAGTTGTTGCAGACTTATGTGCTTTAACTAATAGTGCTCTGGGAGAAGGAACAACCAAGACAATAGGAACTGCATTCCCATAGTTATCGCTGACTGCTACAAGGACTTCAGCGAGCAACTCTCTGGGAGCATAAGCCTCGAGCAACACTTTAGCTGCAAACGTGGCTCGATTTTTTTCGGCCATAGACTTAATAGCTGTATCGTCTTCGTCCATCCAGTGATGAAACAGATCCCATACGTCTAAGACCACTACTTCTGCTTTTACTAAGGCATGAGCCTGGGTGTAAAACGCAAGGTAAGAGGCCGGTGTCGACCAAGGATTCGCATCATTTCCGAGCAATAGTTTTTTTGCGTATCCATTAAAATTGACCCAAAGACGTGAAGAGTTATCTCCAGTCTTGAGGTAATCCACTAGGTCGACGGCCATTCTTATTTCCTATTATTTGTAGCAACAATGCCTGCTTTTTTTCTTACTTCAGCAAGTTCTTCCTCTAATTCACCAATCCGAACATCTTTAGGATTAATCATATAATTAGCTCCTGGGTTATCCGCAGGCCTAAGATCATCATTGCTTCCACAATATACTTGCTCATTATCTCCGTTCCATGAGCCGTAAAAAGGAATGTCATCGGGTGGAATATCCTTAACGTGTTTTTTAACAAACTCTGCGTAAGGAACTCCCTGTTTTTTTCTCTGCTCACGATACTCATCACGCATTTTTTTTGTTGCGATTTCATCGACAGCCAGTGTTTCATCATCAAAGACGACTTTATAAAGCTTTTTAGCCCAATCAGTCGATATTAGTGATTCTTCAATATCCATAATTACAAGAGCAGGGTCACGCTCTAGTACGTCTCCATAACCCCCACCAGAGCCCTGAGAAATCATGTAAAGTGCGCCACGCTTAGATATTTCAAAACCCAAGCCTAAATGTTGCGTGGTATAAATAGCGTTTTCAAATGGCTGTTCATTCATAATTTCAGGTATAGAATGTCTCATTTTTTGAGGGTCATTCAGCATAATATCGTATACATCGACACCCTCCACTCTACATAATGGCCCGGATCCTGCCGCATAACCACCAAATAAACCTTGGATAGTTGGAGCTTTTGAACCCAAACAAGAGGTCATGAAACCCCATGCGTCACTATCTTTTGTTGAAGCAATCTGAGTATAACCCATACCACCCCTGTATTTACCGGGTGCTTGAGTATTCATAGTCATTTTCTTAGAAACTAACTGAAGAAATGGGACTTCTTCTTCGTTCATTTCCTGCTCACCGATGTCTGCCATAGTTGCAAAGATTGGCGAGAGAGCATGTTCGCCATCTCTATCCATTCTTGCGCCACCACCCATACCATTTAAGTCTGCACATAAATTACCGAGAGTTTCGCCATGCTGATTTACGCCACCCCAGATGAATGTGTTGATCATATTATGCCAAGGTGCTAAAACACGAGTATATTTTTCAGGAGTACTATAGAGCATTTTTGCTGTTGCATGCTGAGCTACAGTAAAGCTATGAAAAATTGACATCAGGCTTTGAGAATTTGGTGCAGAATAAGTGCAATCTACGATTGATCCAAGTGTAGACTTAAACTCAATTGGAGAGAGACCAGCCTGGCCTCGCGGTAAATCAGGCCAGATGTGATTCATAAATGCTTGTCCGACCATTCCCTTCATACCTGGAAGTTGTGTATTAATAGCTCGATTCGTGAACTCTGGACTACTGCCAGAGAAGTCAAATATTAATCTATTACCTTTCTTGGTGGCCGTCATATTCATTTTTATCAAAGCATTTTCACGCAATGTACCATCCATGATTGTATGTGTTCTTACAGTCATATCTGGCCATTCAGACAACCTACGACGTACTTCAGTAACAACACTCTCATTTGTATATCTCAAGCAAGCTGTCAGTGCATCGGGACCTTCAGAAGCAAAAACTTCTTTAATTCTTTGCTCTAAACGCATACAAGCGAAAAGCTTTACTTTCATGTCTTCGTACTGAAGTTTTGGCTCACGAACAGAATTCTGTAGGAAAGTCAGCAAATCTCTTTTGATTTTATAATCTTCTACCACCTTGAAAGGTGACATTTTTAAGCCTTCATCAAAAGATGTTTCAGCCATTGTAGGCATCCCACCTGGTTCGATAGCCCCACATTCTCCTTCGTGAACAGTAGAAGCAGCCCAGCAGATTAATTTTCCTTCATGAAAGACAGGTAAAATCATACTTTGATCTGTGTTATGAACATTACCGTATCTTGAATCATTATGAATAAATCCATCGCCCTCTTTGACGCCAACAGTCTCTTCATCAATCCAGTTCTTAATAATAAATTTAATAGGGTGGTGCACTAGCGCAGAAAAAATTAGAACTCCTCCGGCACTACCAATAGTCAAATCTCCTGAGGCAGAGTATATTCCAGTTATAATATCACCCCATTTTGCTCCAGGGGCAGCGCCCATTTGCTCTACCATTTCAAAACCTTCTTCACATGCAGACTGAAGTCGATCTCGTATGG
>CAZSMR010000051.1:0-6087 GCA_964608185.1 uncultured Porticoccus sp.
CCGAGTTGAAAATGACTTGAGAAACGAGAAGATCGGCTTTAAAATCCGCGAGCATGCAATGCAGAAAGTACCTTATTTATTGGTGATAGGTGATGAGGAGGTTAAAAGTAATACTCTTTCTGTCCGGTCTTCCGATGGAAAGGACTTAGGTGTCATGGACGCATCTGCATTTATAAAAATTCTAGAACAAGATATTTCTGCTCGCGGACGTGTATAATTACAAATAAATAAATGGAGAATGCATTATTAAGAAAGCTTATGGAAAGGGATCAGCAAAACGCTCCCTGATGAACGAAGAAATAGAAGCTCAAAAAGTTAGGCTTATAGATGCTAATGGAGAGCAAGCAGGTATAGTCTCTCTAGATGATGCATTAGGCCAATCCCAAACTGCGGGTTTAGATCTAGTAGAAATTTCTCCAGATGCTGAGCCACCAGTTTGTAAAATTATGGATTATGGTAAAAAATTGTTTGAAGTAAAAAAACAACAAGCAGTTCAGCGAAAAAGACAAAAACAGACTCAAGTCAAAGAAATGAAATTTAGGCCTGGAACAGATACAGGTGATTATGAAATAAAATTACGAAATATGACTCGATTTTTGGAAAATGGAGATAAAGCTAAAGTAACACTCAGATTTCGTGGAAGAGAAATGGCTCACCAAGAGCTCGGAATGCAAATGCTTAAACGTATTGAGACAGATCTAGATAATATTGGTACAGTTGAACAGTTTCCTAAGATGGAAGGTAGACAGTTCACTATGGTTATAGCTCCAAGATCAAAGAAAAAGTAAATTTATTTTTAATAAAAAACCACTGAAGAAGTAGTACATGCATTATCCGCGTTCAGCCTTTGGCAGACTGTCCGGAATTGCCCTTCTTTTAAATTAAACCCGTCTAAACGGAGAATGAAATGCCAAAAGCAAAAACACACAGTGGCGCTGCTAAGCGCTTTAAAAAAACGAGTGCAGGTTATAAGCATAAACACGCTAATAGAAGTCATATCCTCACAAAAATGTCTCAGAAACGTAAACGTCACCTTCGTGGAACCAGCACTTTAGGCGATACAGATGCCCCGCTAATTCAGCGCATGCTTCGTGACTAAACTAACTAATTCATTAAGAGGATAAAATATGCCACGCATAAAAAGAGGTGTAACAGCGCACCGCCGTCATAAAAAAATTCTAAAATTAGCAAAAGGCTACTATGGAGCCCGCAGTCGAGTATTTCGAGTCGCTACTCAAGCAGTAACAAAAGCAGGCCAGTATGCATACCGAGATCGCCGTGTTAAAAAACGAACTTTTCGTGCTCTCTGGATTACTCGTATAAATGCTCAGTCACGTTTCGAAGGTATAAGCTACAGTCGGCTTATAGCAGGTTTAAAAAAGGCGCATATTGATTTAGACCGTAGGGTTTTAGCAGACTTGGCGGTTCATGATAAAGTGGCTTTTTCTGTAGTTGTTGAGCAAGCGAAGGCAGCCCTTGCCTAGCACCTATATGAAGTGATGCAAAAAAATGGCAATATAAAAGGGAAAGGGCTTCTGCTCTTTCCTTTTTTTTTAAATTAGACTTGTTTTGGGGTAGAGAATGAAAAATATAGAGCTTCTTGAAAATGAGGCTAGAGCGGCTATTATTGGCGCAATTGATATAAAATCTCTCGAGCAGGTGAAAGTAGATTATCTTGGTAAAAAAGGGTTACTTACAAGTCTTCTTAAAGGTTTAGGTAAGCTAACTGCTCAAGAGAGACCAGAAGCTGGTGCTTCAATAAATATTGCAAAACAGCACGTATTAGATCAGATAGACCTCCGGCGTCAATCTATCGAGTTAGATGAAATTGAATCTCGTTTAATAGAAGAAACTATAGATATCAGCCTGCCTGGACGAGGTTCGGATAAGGGATCTCTTCATTTAGTAACACATACTATGGAGCGGATAGAGTCATTTTTTACAAACGTAGGATATAAGGTTGAACAAGGACCTGAGATCGAAGACGACTATCATAACTTTGAGGCTTTGAATATCCCTGCTCATCACCCTGCAAGAGCGATGCACGATACTTTCTATGTTGACCAGAATAGAGTATTAAGAACGCATACGTCGCCAGTCCAAATACGCACAATGGAGACTCAGAGCCCCCCAATAAGGATCATTTGTCCAGGTCGCGTATATCGCTGTGATTCTGATTTGACGCATACTCCAATGTTTCATCAAATTGAAGGCTTGGTGTTAGATAAAAATATTAGTATGGCTGACCTTAAGGGTACTGTTATTCAGTTCTTAAAGGCATTTTTTGAAGAAGATCTACCAGTAAGATTCCGTCCATCCTATTTTCCTTTTACAGAACCTTCAGCAGAAGTTGACATGCAATGTACAGGTTGTAAGGGTTCAGGTTGTCGTATCTGTAAAGATACTGGATGGCTAGAAATTATGGGTTGCGGTATGGTCCATCCAGCAGTTTTAGCTCACTGCAATGTTGACGCTGGGAAATATTCTGGATTTGCATTTGGGATGGGGGTCGAAAGACTTGCAATGTTACGTTATGGAGTCACTGATTTACGCTTATTTTTTGAAAATGATTTAAGATTCTTAAAACAATTCCGTTAAAAACAAAGTTTTAAAATATAATGTAAATAAAAATTGGTTACTTCTTAGGAAAAAGTTAATGAAACTAAGTGAATCGTGGTTAAGAGAGTGGATTGAGATTCCTGTTAATACAGAAGAATTAGCCTCCCAGCTAACTATGTCGGGGTTAGAGGTTGATAGTATTGACAGTGCTTCCTATGATTTTACAGGTGTAGTAGTCGGCCACATCCTGTCAACTAAACCACATCCTGATGCTGATAATCTTAAGATATGCCAGGTTTTATCCACATCAGAAAAAATATTTCAGGTTGTTTGTGGTGCTTCAAATGTAAGACAAGGAATAAAGGTTCCTTTTGCAGCTATTGGATCGGTACTTTCAAACTCTATTATAAAAAAAGCTAAAATAAGAAATATTGAATCATTAGGCATGTTATGTGGTGCAGATGAATTAGGAATGTCTGATGAATCAGAGGGGCTATTAGAATTACCTTTGGATGCTCCGGTAGGCAAAGATCTTTTTAGTTACCTTAAGCTAAGCGACAAAGTTATCGATATAGATCTTACTCCAAACAGAGGCGATTGCTTAAGTATACGTGGCATTGCTCGCGAAGTAGCTACTTTAAATTTAACTCCTTTTTGTGAGCTTAATTTTTCATATACTAACCCAACTATTCCTGATGTCTTTCCAGTCAAAATATACGATGACAGGTCTTGTTCGCGCTACGCTAGTAGGATTATAAGAAATATAGATATATCTTTAAGTACACCATTTTGGATTCAGAATAAACTTCGTCTTTCTGGTATAAGAAGCGTAGATTTAGTAGTCGATATAACAAATTATGTAATGCTTGAATTAGGTCAACCTATTCATGCTTTTGATTTAAGCAAACTTGAAGGTGGAATCGTAGTTCGGATGGCTATAGAGAACGAGTCATTAAAATTACTCGATGGTTCTGACATTATTATGACTACAGATACACTTGTTATAGCTGACCAGTCTAAAGTAATAGCAATGGCTGGTATTATGGGCGGCGCAGAATCAGCCATGTCAGCAAAAACACGTGATATATTCTTAGAAAGCGCGTGCTTTGACCCAGTAGCTATATCAGGGCGCTCTCGTCTATATGGCAAGCATACAGACTCTTCTCATAGATTTGAGAGAGGAGTTGACATAAAGTTACAGGAGATTGCAATTGAGCGTGCTACTTCGTTGTTGCTAGAGACCAGCAAAGGTGATGTTGGTCCGATTTCAGTAACTGAGAGTAAAAAAAATAAAATTCATGAAGCGGATATTATTCTCAGAAAGAAACGACTTGAACAGCAATTGGGATTATCAATCCGGTGTGAAAAAGTTGAAGATATACTAAAAAGACTAGGTTTGACCATCACTAGTATTCTAGATATTGGATGGAGATGCTGTCCGCCCAGTTGGCGTTTTGATCTTTCTATCGAAGCTGATTTAATAGAAGAAATTGCACGGATTTATGGTTATGAAAATCTTCCAATCTCGACACCATCAACGCAACTACCAATACAAGGTTTCCCTGAAAGTAGACGCGAACTAAAGTATTTAAGAAGTCAATTAATTGCACGTGGTTATAGTGAGGCCATTACATATAGTTTTGTCGATCCTAGTGTTCAGTCCAATCTAATGCCTAATAGTGATTCGGTTTCTTTGATTAACCCTATTTCTGAAGATATGTCTGTTATGAGGACCACTCTATTATCAGGGCTACTGCCAGCGGTTCGTCATAATCTAAACAGACAGCAAGATCGGGTGCGCATTTTCGAAACCGGACTTATTTTTACATTAAATGGAACTGATTTAAAACAAGAGTCTATGATTGCAGGTGCCATAACTGGGCCAAGAATGCCTGATAACCTCCATTCAAAAAGAGAACCTATAGATTTTTTTGATCTGAAGGGTGATGTTCAATCTTTACTTCAACTAAACGGATGTTCAGATCACTATGAGCTTATTAAAGATAGCAAACATTATTTACATCCAGGGCAATGTGCTCGAATAGAGCGTAATAGTGAAATAATTGGTTGGTTGGGCCAAATACATCCTGTAGTACAAAAAAATCTAGGCCTTATTCAGCCGGTCTTCGTCTTCGAGCTAAAATTACAGTCAATCTTGGAAGATGAAATATCTCAATTTATCGGAATGAGTAAGTTTCCAGAAATAAGAAGGGATTTAGCATTTGTTGTAAATATGGATATCAGTGCCGGAGATCTATGCAGGACTGCATATAATAATGCAGGAAAAATACTCATTGATACGAAAATATTTGACGTTTACGAAGGGGAAGGCATTGAAATCAATAGTAAAAGCATAGCCTTGGGCTTGACCTTTAGGGACAGTTCACGCACGCTAGAGGATAATGAAGTAAATGATGCTATTTCTTTAATAGTAAGAGCTATAGAAAAAGAACACTCAGGAATTCTTAGAGGTTAAAAATGGCGGCACTAACAAAAGCAGACCTAGCAGACATGCTTTTTAGCGATCTTGGATTAAATAAAAGAGAAGCTAAAGAGATTGTCGAGTTATTTTTTGAGGAGATTAAGTCGTCTCTTGCAAATAATAAAGAAGTTAAATTGTCTGGTTTTGGAAATTTTGATATTCGTGATAAAAAAAGTCGACCTGGTCGAAACCCTAAGACAGGAGAGGAAGTTGCTGTTTCTGCCAGGAGAGTCGTTACATTTAAACCGGGACAAAAATTAAAAGCTAGAGTTGACGGTCGTACTGGTGCTAAATAATATCAATAAGCTGCCTCCCATACCGGGAAAAAATTATTTTACAATAGGTGAAGTTAGCAGTCTTTGTGACGTAAAGCCTCATGTATTAAGATACTGGGAGCAAGAGTTTTCTAAGCTAAGTCCTACTAAAAGACGAGGTAATAGACGTTATTACCAGCACCATGATGTCATTTTGATTCGCCAAATACGTTCGTTGCTTTATCAGCAGGGTTTCACTATAGATGGTGCTCGCCAGAAACTATCAGGCAATGATGCAAAAGAGGATTCATCTCAAACTCGTCAGGTTATCAGTCAAACTGTTAGTGAGCTAGAAGAGCTTCTGAAGTACTTAAAACGATAACCTTTTAAGCCTTTCATATCATATGAATATTAAAAAATCAGTAAGCTGCTTGAATTGGATTATCTGTTCTATATTATGTTCCATTTTCTTGCTTATATATTATTATCGGGGCGTAGCGCAGTCTGGTAGCGCACTACACTGGGGGTGTAGTGGTCGTCGGTTCAAATCCGGCCGCCCCGACCAACTCCTTTTCATGATCCTCAAGATTCAACTAAATGTTCTTGTTTGAGTAAGTTTCAGGCTTCCTATGAAAATAAACTGTTTCAAAGCATATGATATTTAAGGAGAGCCATATAATAAAATTACGGCTAGAACCAAAATTAGTTGTAATAGGTTGAGATGCATGGAATTCAAGCAATAATGTAAAGAATATACGCAAATATAAAGCTTTCGAATCCAATTGTTTCCAC
>CAZSMR010000052.1:0-6070 GCA_964608185.1 uncultured Porticoccus sp.
TAATATAAGCTTCCGTCAGCTGATGTGTAGGTGCGGTAAAAATTTTTTCTGTATCGTTTACTTCCACTAGACGCCCTAAGTGGAAATATGCTGTTCGATTAGACACACGGGCTGCCTGCTGCATCGAGTGCGTCACAATCGCTATAGTATAGTTTTGCGATAGTTCGGCAATCAGCTCTTCTATTTTAGCAGACGCAATAGGATCTAGGGCGGAACATGGCTCGTCCATCAGTATAACGTCTGGGCTGATAGCAATAGCTCTTGCTATGCACAATCTTTGTTGCTGCCCACCTGAAAAACCTGTGCCAGGTTGATCGAGCCGATCTTTTACTTCACCCCACAATCCAGCTCGAGTAAGACTTACTTCGACAACTTCATCAATTTCAGCACGACTACTAACTAGACCATGTAGTCGAGGCCCATAAGCCACATTATCATAAATCGACTTAGGAAAAGGGTTTGGTTTCTGAAAAACAATTCCTACTTTTGCTCGTAAAGCTACAGGATCCATCGATTCTGCGTAAATATCTTCATCATCTAAAGTAACCAAACCAGCGACTGTGCAGTTTTCAATAGTGTCATTCATACGATTAAGACATCGAAGAAACGTCGATTTACCACATCCGGAAGGCCCAATCATTGCAATTACTTCGTGTTTACCGATATCTAAAGTCACATCATATATTGCTTGTTTGTTGCTATATGAGACATCAAGGTTTCGGACTGACATTTTTGGGGTTTCCACCAATGGGACCCCCACAGTTTTTTCTGGGTAGTCAACAGATGTTTCTTTTGCTTTTTCAGCTGAGCGGTTAGGTGTTTTTATTTTTTTCATAATTACCTTTTTGGTCTCTACATCCATCTACGTTCTAGCCTCTTTCTCAAAACTACAGCGAAAGTGTTCATTATTATCAAGAAAGCCAGCAATACCATAATTGCCGCCGATGTTTTTTCTACAAAGGCTCTCTCCGGACTGTCAGCCCAAAGAAATATCTGAACAGGCAATGCAGTAGAGGGGTCTGTGAATCCAGCTGGAACGTCTACAATAAACGCCACCATACCAATCATTAAAAGTGGGGCTGTTTCACCCAATGCTCTAGCCATCCCAATAATTGCTCCAGTAAGCATTCCAGGCATAGCAAGTGGAAGCACATGATGAAGCACGACTTGCATTGGAGAAGCCCCCACTCCTATAGCCGCCTCTCTGATTGACGGAGGAACTGACTTAATAGCTGCCCTGCTTGAGATAATTATTGTTGGCAAAGTCATAAGGGTTAAGACTAAACCTCCAACTAGTGGAACTGAGCGCGGGACATGAAAAAAGTTAATGAAGACAGCCAAGCCCAGCAAACCAAAAATTATAGATGGCACAGCTGCGAGATTATTAATATTTACCTCAATTAAGTCCGTCCATCGATTACGTAAAGCAAATTCCTCTAAATAAATCGCAGCGGCAACCCCGAGTGGAAAAGCAAGAAGTATAGTAATTAGGAGTGTATAAAATGAGCCCATTGCTGCACCACGTATGCCTGCTAGCTCGGGCTCACGTGAGTCTCCCTTTGTAAAAAAATTCAAATTGAATCGTTTTTCTATATCTCCAGACTTTATTAATTCTTGCAACCAAACTTCTTTGTTTTTAGTCATCCGTCCTTTAAAAGGTCCATTTTTTTCGCCTAAGGTTTTGTAATAAGTATCGATATCATCATCAGCGATCAGCCAAAATTTTACTTTATTATTTAGTAAAGCTGGATTATCTCTGAGTCGATCACGGAGAGTGTATCCCGCTCCATTGCTAACTATACTATATAATTCTCGCTTATTTTTTCGTCCACTTACTTCTGTAAATCGATTTCTTAATCCCAGCTTAACTGCTCCATGAAAATCACCTAATGACATTTGTTCTGCGTCAGTTGGATCATTGACGTTTAGGACGCTCTGGTCGTAGGTCACCTCTAGGTTTATATACGTAGATTGAAAAGCCTTATGACCCTTACCAATGATGTCAGCAAACAAAAGAAATACACACATTAATCCAAATACGATGGCAGAAGCACCATAAACCCTGAAACGTGTTTCTGCACGATATCGTTTTTTTAAACCCATTTGAATTTTTTGTTCGCGTGCAACTGAAGAGAGCTTAGTCATATTGCTCCCTATACTTGTTTACAATACGTAGAGCGAAAAAATTAAGTACTAGCGTTACAACAAATAACATTAATCCTAGAGCAAACGCCGCTAGCGTTTTGGGGCTGTCAAACTCTTGATCCCCAACAAGAAGCGTCACAATTTGCACAGTCACTGTCGTTACTGTCTCTAACGGATTAATAGTCATTTTTGCTGCTAAGCCGGCTGCCATGACTACAATCATAGTTTCTCCTATAGCACGAGAGACTGCTAGTAAAACCCCTCCAACTATACCGGGTAATGCGGCAGGAAAAATTACCTTTTTTATCGTCTCCGATTTAGTAGCCCCCAGCCCTAATGACCCATCTCGCAAGCTTTGAGGGACTGCGGTAATGACATCATCTGCAAGTGAAGAAACAAAAGGTATTATCATGACTCCCATTACAAGTCCGGCAGATAGTGCACTTTCTGAGGATATCTCTAATCCAATACTTGCTCCATGTTGACGAAGAAAAGGAGTGACTGTAAGTGCAGCAAAAAAACCATACACTACGGTTGGAATTCCAGCCAAAATTTCAAGGACCGGCTTAGCAAAATTACGCACTATAGGCTTTGCATACTCAGCTAAATAAATCGCAGACATCAGTCCTACTGGTACTGCTATAGTCATTGCGATAAACGAGATTAGTAAAGTTCCTACAAACAAAGGAATAGCGCCAAAACTACCGGAAGAGCCCACTTGATCTATGCGAATAGCCATTTGAGGACTCCACTCAGTACCTAACAAAAAATCTGTGGCCGGGACTAACTGAAAGAATCTTATAGCTTCAAATAATACTGATAGAACAATACCAAGAGTTGCAAAAATTGCTAAACAGGCAGCTGCTAAAAGTGTTCGCTTAAAAATCTTTTCAACCATTTGTCGGGCCTTTAACTTAGGTGAAACTTTCACCCAAGCAAGAGCCATACACAGGATAGAAACCGATAGAACTATTACAGTCACTAATTTTTTAGCTGTACTATTCAGCTCACTCAATAGTTGCGAGGCATAAACCAATTGAGGATCAGAGGTTGCAGGATTAAGTGCGCCACTTGATAGATTTTCTATGCTGTTTATTAAAAGATTGTGTTGATTGATTGAGGCAGGTTTCATGTTTTCTGGCAAACTATCAAACACTATAATGCTGATTATATGGCCATCAAACAATGACCATATAATTAATAACCCAAGCGCTGGAAGCGCGCACCAAATTGCAGCGCGTATTCCATAGAAAAAAGGCAAAGACTCGAGGTGCTGAATTCCCCCAAGAGGTTTTGCCAGACTAATTGCCCTCACTCGAGACAGATAATACGCGAGTATGCTAAGTCCAAGCAGAACTAAAATTAAAGAGCTTAATCCCATTACTGTTCCAGTCTCTATTGATGACGTTATTTTTTCTTTTTAACATCGAATTCATTATACTAAAAAATTCATTCTTAAACAGAAAAGGCCCCCACAAATTGCGAAACCCTTGTCCTTTTGTGATATTAAGGCGAGATGAATGCCATGGGGAGAAACTTTTCATATACCAGACATTGGAATTGCATTTTTTATATCGCTTGCATACTTAATACGCAGCTCTGTTGGCATGGGAACCATGCCTTTATCTGCAAGATACCCTTCGGGGCCCCACGCTTTTTCACTACTGAACTCTGCGGCAAACTCAGCAATACCTGGGATGACTCCTATATGAGCCTTCTTGATATAAAAATATAGTGGGCGTGAAATTGGGTAACTTTTATCAGCAATATTTTCAAACGTAGGTTGCCGTGCTTCGACCATTGAGCCATTCACTTTATCGCTATTTTGGTCTAGGAAAGAAAATCCGAAAATACCAAGCGCATCATGATTAGCCTCTAGTTTTTGAATAATTAGATTGTCGTTTTCACCAGCTTCAATATAAGCCCCATCCTCACGCAGCGCATGAGTAACCGCTTTAAAGACTTTTTTACCTTTCTTGTTGTAGGCGCTTGGAGGAATTCCAAGCACATCCATTGTTTCCATTATAGAATCGGGGCTTTTCGCTTCTCTTAAGGCCTTTAGGACTTTAAACTTTTTTGCGCCACCTTCCATTGCTAATTCAGAAAATGCATCACGAGTTCCAGAGGTAGGGGGTGGTCCAATAACTTGAATTTTGATATCTGGTAACGAAGTATTCACATCCTGCCAAGTTTTATGCGAATTTTCAATCAACTTACCATTTGGGCCAGGAATTTTAGCGGCTAACGCTAAATATAGGTCTTTAAGGGTCAAGCTCATTTGTTTGGCTTTGTTGGAGTTAGCCACCACAACGCCGTCATAACCAATAAGAACTTCTACGATGTCCGTTACACCATTTTCTTGACACTTTTTAAATTCAGATTCTTTCATACGGCGTGAAGAATTTGTTATATCTGGATACTCTGTACCAATACCTGAACAAAACAACTTCATACCGCCTCCTGAGCCGGTGGATTCAATTTTTGGTGTTAAACGGCCAGTATTTTTTCCAAAACGCTCCGCTACAACTGTGGCGAACGGATATACTGTCGAAGAGCCAACAACACTTACGTAATCTCTCGAACCTGCTATCGAATAGGAGCTTAATAGCATTAAGATAAATATAAAAATAGTCAAAAATGCTGTGTTAACCTTTATCATTGTTTTCTCCGTGAACTATAACTTGTATATGTTTATTCAATTATTTTAAATAAACTAAATGACAGTAATATGACAGCTAATAAAATAAGCAGAGGCCAAAGAAAAACGCTGGTTAAACGGTAAATATCAGATGATTAACGATGATTGTATCAGTACAATTAACCAAACATATATGAAATATTTGATGACATATGGACTATAAAATTTTTGGCCGCTGTGAATCTTTAGCTTTTAATATCGATCATTTTACTGAATGGACTGGACGTGCAGTTTCATGGATGACTCTTTTCATGGTTCTGCTGACGTCTGTTATTGTAACTCTACGTTACTTTTTTGAAATTGGTTCGATTGCCCTTCAGGAGTCTCTAACATATATGCATGCAATTGTTTTTTTAATGGGAGCTGCATTTACTTTAAAAAGAAAAGGTCATGTAAGTGTCGATATATTTTACCAAAAATTTACCCTTCGAACTAAAGCGTTCATTCAGATATTAGGTACGTTAATTTTCTTAATGCCAGTATGTATTGTAATTTTGGTACTTAGCTGGGATTACGTAATGAACAGTTGGGCTATAGAAGAGGTTTCTAACGAGGCCGACGGTCTGCCTTGGGTCTACTTACTTAAAACTTTATTACTACTTATGCCTGTTTGTTTAATCCTACAAGGGTTTTCAGAGCTTATAAAAAATTTTTTATTGTTTGCAAAATACAATAAAAATAGCTTATGCAGGAAAACATAATGTTGGAATATATTCCTATAATTATGTTTTTCTCGGTTTGTGTAGTCTTGATGGCAGGCTACCCAGTAGCTTTTTCACTCGCAGGTACCGCACTATTATTTGCCTTTTTTGGAAATATCGCTGGCAACTTTGATATGGCTTTTCTATATGCCCTACCAAATCGACTATATGGGATAATTGATAATGCTACGCTTATAGCTATTCCATTGTTTATCTTTATGGGCGTTATGCTGGAAAAATCTAATCTAGCAGAAAATCTACTAGACAGTTTGTCTAAATTATTTAGAGGTTTTAAGGGGGGTCTTGCGATATCTGTAGTTGTAGTTGGTATGCTTTTAGCTGCCAGCACAGGTATTGTTGGGGCCACAGTAGTAACTATGGGGCTTATTTCTTTGCCCACCATGCTCAAGCAGGGCTACTCGCCTGCAATAGCAGCTGGAACTGTTTGTGCAACAGGAACTCTTGGTCAAATTATCCCCCCATCGATCGCACTTGTCCTTCTAGGCGATATTCTTGCCAATTCTTA
>CAZSMR010000053.1:0-1136 GCA_964608185.1 uncultured Porticoccus sp.
CTGCATGCATTAAGTGGGTTTTTCCAAGACCTACTGCACCATAAATGAACAAGGGATTATAGGAGCCTCCTGGATTTTCGGCGATTTGACGAGCGGCCGCCAAGGCCAGCTGGTTGGACTTACCCTCTACGAACGAATTAAAAGTAAATGTACTATTGAGAAAACTCTTATGATTTAAGCCACCCTCTATAGCTTCTGTTGGTCGCTCAGTGGGTATTTGTATGGACGTTGTTGCAGGCAAAGGTTTGCTTGTCAAAATTTTCGGCTTAATTAGTACCTGTTCGCTAGTCTGACGGCTATTGGAAACCAAATCGACTGAAGAAGCCTCTACTTTAATTCCGCAGCGTTCACCGCTTAGTTGTTGAAAGATTTCTGTGATACGCGTGAGAAATTTATCCAGCACCCAATCTCGGATAAAACGATTGGGTGCCAACAAAACAACATCGTTATCTGCTGCGATTGGGTCCGAAGAACCAAGCTTAAGAGGTTTAATCCAGGTTTTAAACTGCTGTGCTGGAAGCTCTTCCTCTAGTAGGCATAAACATTTGTTCCATGTGACTTGAGGCAAGTTTTATGTCTCCCGAAATAGTAGTTTAAATTCACGAACTATATAAATAAATTGTGGATTTATTTACATCCTAGTCTAGCCAGAAATAGTAGAGTTATCCACAACTTTCAACAGAAAATTAAAACATATTAAGACAAATAATACGTATGTAAAACAATAGGTTAAGAAATCATACATACTGTGTTTATAGACAGCTTAAATGTCCAGTTGGAGCTGTATTCTGGTTAAGTCTGTGGATAAGTTGTTGATAATTTGGTGATTGTCTGGGGATTTCTTGTCTATATTTTAAAAGTAACACCAACCTGCTTTAAGAGAAAATTAATGACTTAAAAAACATAACTGGTCACTTTCCGACACAAAAGCTTCCAAAAATTTGCCCTAATAAATCGTCGCTATTATATGTCCCTGTTATTAGGGATAGGGACTGTTGTGCTAAACGAAGGTCTTCAGCCAACAACTCACCTGCTGAAGCTGTTAATAGCTGTTCTTGGCCAGATAACAAAAAGTCTTCGGCGCTAGAAAGTGCTTCAATATGACGCCGCCTAGCCACGAAACTGCCCTCATTGGT
>CAZSMR010000053.1:1236-4731 GCA_964608185.1 uncultured Porticoccus sp.
GCTATTTTTGGATTGGCAAGAAAATCAATTTCTTCTTCTGGAAAGTCAATAGCCGCCTCAACATAAGTGCGCAAAAGTACGAGTGCTTTAACCAAAGCAACTATCTGTTTAGAAAACTCACCCTGTAAAGATCGCACTGCACATCTTGCGGCTTGTTCTGAAGAAGCGTTTATTAGGTCAGAGATTGCCTCTGCTTGGGCTAAATCAACTTTATCATTGAGAAACGCTCGCTCAGAAAACTCGCCTGCACGTGCTAAGCGCGCCCCTAACTCCATACTACGCTTAAGCAATAAATCCATGACGGCAGGGCCTCCATGTCCGTGAAGCTCAAGAACGTCTTCCCCAGTGAAAGACCGCGGAGCAGGAAAAAATATTGCAATCCCCTTGTCTAAGACGTAGTTTTGATCATCTAGAAAATTTGCATAGGTGGCCTGTCTTGGTTCGATAGTTTTGGACAGCATATGAGATAAGAACACAGAGAGGTCAGAACCAGAGATACGTAGAATTGCTACCCCGCCCTTTCCAGGTGGAGTTGCTATGGCAGTTATAGTGTCGGTATCAGTACTGGGATACATTATTCTTTAGTGCCTAGATGATCTCCATAAGACCTTGTCATAATTTTAAATCGTTTTGTATTGAAATCATGCATTTTCTATTTTTCGAGTTATTATCCACTGCTGAAGAATTGAGAGACAGTTGTTTATCGTCCAATACAGTACAAGTCCCGCTGGAAAGAACATAAAGAAAAAAGTAAATGCTATGGGCATAATCTGCATTACTTTTGCTTGAATAGGATCCGGAGGTGTTGGATTTAGTTGCATTTGTATAAACATACTTGCACCCATAATCAACGGAAGCACAAAAAACGGATCTTTAACTGACAAATCATTGATCCACAGCACCCAGGGCGCATGTCTTAATTCAACACTTTCAAGCAACACCCAATAAAGTGCTATGAAAACTGGCATTTGAACCAAAATTGGCAAACAACCTCCCATTGGATTAACTTTTTCTCTTTTATATAAACTCATGGTTTCTTGAGACATTTTTTGTCTATCGTCTCCATATAGGTCTTTCAGGCGAAGCATTTCCGGTTGAAGCTTGCGCATATTAGCCATAGAAGTGTAACTTTTAGCTGACAACTGAAAAAAGGCGGCCTTAATCAAAACTGTTAACATTATAATCGACCAACCCCAGTTTCCAAAAACCTGATGGAGCTGATACAAAACCCAAAATAGCGGTTTTGCTATCATCCATAACCACCCATAATCAATCGTTAAGTCTAGATATGGTGATATATCCTCTAGTCGATACTGGTCTTTAGGCCCAGTATAGAAGTCTGCTTGAATTGAAGCCTGTTCACCCGGATTTAGTTTAACCTGTGGAGCAGTAAAACCCAGAATATAGGCGTCTTGGTTACCAATTTTTCGAATATTAAAGTTGTTGTTTGTTGTTTGGTTTGGAATCCAAGCGCTTACGAAATAATGTTGAACCATAGCCACCCAACCACCAACCACTTTGTCTTTAAATGTTTCTTCACTGATTTCTGAAAAATTTAATTTCTGGTAATTTTTTTCGTTAGTAGTCAAAGCTGCGCCGAGAAAGGGTTGCATTCCCAAGGCGGTAACATCGGCTGGATTTTGGCTGTCTCTTTTTATTTGACCATAAAGACCAGCCTCCCAAGGGAAGCTGCTTTCATTAGAAATTTTATACTCGAGGCCTATTAAGTAGTCTGTACGATTAAAGGTATATATTTTAACGATCTTAATATTTTTATCTTCTAATACCAACTGTACATCTAAGGAATCTTGTCCCTCTAATAATTGATACTGACTAGCTGTTGTCTCAAAAACAGGCCTACCTTTGTCTGTATCGGTGCCGTTGACACCGATTAAGCCGCTTTGGGCGACATAGGTCGACGCTGCAGTTCTGTTTAATAGAATGAAAGGGGTCTCCTTGTCTCTTATATCTTTTAGGTGTTTTAAAAGCTCGACTCTAACTATATCGCCACCGTGAGTATCAATATGTACACGGAACACGTCCGTTGTTACAACCACCACACGATCTTTTGTTTGTATATCATTGAAGCTTGTTGCATCGCTCATATTTGGAACAACTAACGGGACTTCGTTTCCTTTAGTGTTTTCGACTAACTGGTCTGCTTGGAGTGAATCAACTACAGGAACTTCAGGGACAACCAAATCATAAGCATCGCCACCATTAACTATGGGTGACTGTTTAGCCTGAAAGCCGTCCCACTCCAAAAAAAGCATATATATCACAACCAACATAGAACCAATGAGAAACGAACGCTGCCAATCCATATTTATTTCTTCCAATTTTTTTTATCTTTTTTGGGTACGGGGTCATAGCCCCCTGAATCCAAAGGGTGGCATCTTATAAGGCGACGAAATGAGAGAAAAGTCCCCCTAATAACACCATGTTCTTTAACTGCCTCTTCCGCATAAGAAGAACAGCTTGGTGAAAACCTACAGTTATTACCAAGTATAGGGCTAAGAACGTATCGATAGCACTGTATTGGTAAAACACACAACCTGGTGAATAAATCTCTCATTATAGAAAATTCTGCATTTTATTTTGAAGCTGGTTAAGTCCACCTAAAACCGCGCTTGTTTGATCTTTAGGTAATATTTTATCCATACCCTTTCGAACAAGGAATATTATATCCAAAGAAGCAAGATTTTGTTGATTTAAGCGATAAGAAGTTCTAATGACCCGCTTAACTCTGTTTCTGTCAACAGAAAGTCGTATGTTTTTTTTTGCCACAATCATACCTAATCTTGAATGTGTCAAGCGATTACGGCGTGCTAGTAACAAAAATGAGGTGTGAGAAACCTTGAGGTGTGTGTTGTCAAATACACCCTGAAAAGCCTTGGCTGATAGTAACCGTTGTTTCTTTCCAAAACTTAATTCAAGCATATTTAATGTTAACAGCTACCTTTCTGAAGACCAAAATCAATTCACTAGGGTCAGCTGTTTCTCAAAAAGAGTTTAGGCGGAGAGGATTTTGCGACCCTTGGCTCGACGACGGTTAATTACGGCCCTCCCAGCTTTTGTAGCCATACGAGAGCGAAACCCATGGGTTCTTTTTCGTTTAATTATACTTGGTTGAAATGTTCTTTTCATGACAGAATTCCGTTTACTAACCAATATTTCTTAGGACGAAGGATTTTAATGAAAAAGCTCTCTTAGATCAACGAAAGAATACATTTATCTTAATAACAGTATTTTTATTTATACTTTTTTAAACAGTTTGCTGCCTTAAAACTTATACATCATGTATAAGGGTGTGTGTATTATAAATAGAAGATATGTATAGGCAGTTAGTGTTTTTGTGGATAAAGAAGAGTATTAAAGGGAGTGTTGATAACTGCCTATATAGCCCACAACATAAGAACTGCTTAAGAACCCCTTATGCTAGGGATATCAATAGGCTTTAATATGTCTTACCTCATCGATTTTGTTGTTATTTTT
>CAZSMR010000053.1:4741-5291 GCA_964608185.1 uncultured Porticoccus sp.
ATAATAACAATATATATAAATATATATACATAGGTATATATAAAGATATATATACCTATGAAGTAGAAATATTGTGTATTTTAGTAAGTTTATTAAAGTGCGTACGCCCTAATAACTTTTGTTCTATAATAGAATTATATCTTAGTAGACGTAATTCAGGTTCATTATGCGGTATCAAGAAAAATTTGATGTAATTGTCATTGGAGGGGGACATGCTGGTACAGAGGCATGCCTTGCGTCTGCTCGCATGGGTAGGAAGACATTACTCTTAACACACAACATAGAAACACTAGGGCAGATGTCATGTAATCCAGCAATAGGGGGTATTGGTAAAAGCCACCTCGTGAGAGAAATAGATGCTTTGGATGGCGTTATGGCTAAAGCGACCGATAAAAGTGGTATTCAGTTTCGGGTTTTAAATGAGCGCAAGGGCCCAGCAGTTAGAGCAACTAGAGCACAAGCTGATAGGCTTTTATATAAATCTGCCGTCAGAGGAGTGCTCGAAAACCAACCAAACTTGAAGATATTTCAGCAAGCAGTCGATGATTTA
>CAZSMR010000054.1:0-5259 GCA_964608185.1 uncultured Porticoccus sp.
AATTTATTTAATAGCTTTTAAAATAGGTCTTATACAGAAATGAATAAAACAAAACGTTCGGCAGCTTTGATAACAGGTGGCGCAACTAGACTAGGTCTTGCTTTCTCAGAATTCTTGGCTCGGGCAGGTTATGACATTATATTGCACTATAACGGGTCTAGTGAAGCAGCTAGTTTAGCTATAAAAAATATTAAGAAATTAGGAGTTTCATGTACTGCAATACAGGCTGACTTATCTAAGACAGATCCTGCTGATCTTGTAGGTCAGGCTGTTGAGTGTCACTCAAATATCTCAGTCTTAGTTAATAGTGCTTCTGTTTATGACGCTGCAACAATTGCTAAAACGAGTATGGAGATACTCCAAAGGCAATTCGCAGTAAACATGTTTGCCCCATTCATTCTTACTCAAGCTTTTGCAGATGTTTGCTCTAGAAATTCTGACACTAAAGGGCAGGTTATAAATATTTTGGATAACAAGATCGCCTTTCAGCAGTATAGTTACGCTGCATACCTCCTTTCAAAAAAATCCCTTGCCGATTTTACCCATATGGCTGCCATTGAATATGCTCCCAACATTCGAATAAATGCAATAGCCCCGGGGGTTATTTTACCTGGTGTTGAGAGGACATCAGACTATTTAGCATGGAGAGTTGAAGGAATTCCGTTAAAGATGCAGGGTAGAGTAGAGCACTTACTTCATGCAATGAATTACTTATTGGTAAGTGATTTTGTTACAGGACAGGTTCTTACGGTTGACGGTGGCGAGGGAACCAATCATCAAGGACTAAATGCAGAACAATTTAACGGTAAGAGTGACCAAGAGACATGAATACTAGAGATATAAATCAAGTCATTATTTCAGTGGGATCAAACATCAAGCCCTTACCAAATATCAAAGAATCACAAAAAATTTTAGCGCGACAGACTAATTTTATTTATGCCGCAGACGTTATTGAGACGGATCCTGTCGGATATTTAAATCAGGCCAATTTCCTAAATACAGCATTTTTGGTAAGTACAGCTTTAATTTATGAAGAATTCAATGCCTCGTTAAAATCCATCGAAGACATAATGGGTAGAGAGAGGGGACCTAATAAAGCAGGCCCCAGAACAATTGATCTAGATATTATCACATGGAACGAACGACTGATGACAGACGATTATTACAATTTTGATTATGTATCTGTTCCGGTAAATCAAGTTATTAGCGCTATGGGCTTAAGTATTAATATTTCTAAAAATATCTCATCTAAAAAATGATAAGTAACTTTTTGATGAAAATTTTTATTTAATTAAATATATGCAAATAGGATATATTTTTGAATATAAATTTATTATTTCAAATAAGTGAAATTTTATATTTCTCGCTTATAATGCCAAAACGCTAAACCAACTACTTAAGGAGAAAATATTGTGAAAGCACCTGTTCGTGTTGCTGTGACTGGAGCTGCTGGTCAAATTAGTTACTCCCTACTTTTTCGAATCGCCTCCGGTCAAATGCTTGGAGAAGATCAGCCCGTAATCTTACAAATGCTAGAAATTACTCCAGCACTAAATGCTCTTAATGGGGTGGCTATGGAGCTAGATGATTGTGCATTTCCTCAGTTGTCTGGAATGATATGTACTGATGATCCTAATGTTGCCTTCAAAGATGCTGATTATGCTCTTTTAGTTGGCGCTCGACCTCGTGGTCCTGGAATGGAAAGAAAAGATTTATTGGAAGCAAACGCTGCAATATTTTCTGTTCAGGGCAAAGCCATTAATGATAACGCCTCTAAGAACATAAAAGTGCTTGTGGTTGGAAATCCTGCGAATACAAACGCACTTATCGCACAAAGAAATGCACCCGATATTGACCCACGCCAATTCACTGCGATGATGCGTCTTGATCATAACCGTGCTAAAACGCAAATTGCACAAAAAATAGGAAAATCAATTAACGACGTTACTCATATGTTAGTTTGGGGTAATCATTCAGCTACTCAGTACCCTGATCTCCATCAATCAAAAGTTTCTGGCGAACTGGCTATGAGTCTAGTGGATCAGAGCTGGTATGAAGAAAATTTTATACCCACAGTACAACAAAGGGGAGCTGCTATTATTAAAGCACGAGGAGCATCATCCGCTGCCTCTGCTGCTAATGCAGCAATAGATCACATACGAGATTGGACTCTTGGAACACCTAAAAATGACTGGGTTAGTATGGGGGTTTATAGTGATGGAAGTTACGGTATTGAAAAAGGGTTGATTTATTCTTTCCCTTGTATTTGTAGTAATGGTGACTGGGAGATTGTGCAGGGATTGACAATTAATCAGTTTTCTCGTGAAAAGATGTCTGCAACTGAGCAAGAATTAATCGAGGAAAGAAACGCAGTTAAGCATTTGTTACCATGAAGTAAATTTTATTTGATTAGCGTTTAGGCGTAATTTTTAATATTCTTGATGTTGCAAGTTCTAGCATGATAAAAATTAAAAAAAATTTATTAACATGACTAATAGTGAGGTTTTTTTGCATGGCATTAATAAAGGTTGGAGAGACTGCCCCAAATTTTGGTTTATTAAATCAGCGAGGTGAAAACGTTACACTTTCTGAATTTAGTAATAAAAAAAATATTGTTTTATATTTTTATCCAAAAGCAATGACACCAGGGTGCACCGTTCAAGCATGCGGTATCAGAGACAGCGCAGTTGAGTTCGATGAACTCGATACAGTAGTTTTGGGAATTAGCCCAGATAGCTTTTCAAGACTTGCTCGTTTTGAGGAAAAACAAGAGTTAAATTTTGATTTATTGTCAGATGAGGATCATATTGTAACTAAATCTTACGGTTGCTGGGATATGAAGAAGTTTATGGGTAAAGAGTATATGGGGGTACTCAGATCAACTTTTATAATTAATAAGACCGGGATGGTCTCATTTGTTATGGGTAAAGTTAATACCAAAAATCACCATCAAGATGTATTATCATGGATAAAAGGCAACTTAGTATGAATATGAGCTAGCCTTAATGGTTAATCAGAGTACTTCTCTGGCATCTAGTATAAAATTAATACTGTCATTTAATATCAAGGAAATTCAATGTCATTAGATATGCTTCAAATTGCACTCGCTACTCCTGCACCAGTAACACAAGAGCCAAATTCTATTTATACGTTGTTGATGTTTGGTGGGCTATTTGTGTTTATGTACTTCCTTATAATTCGGCCTCAGCGAAAACGAGCAAAAGAACATAAAGAACTGACAGAGTCATTAAGTAAGGGTGATGAGATTGTCATGAATAGCGGCTTACTTGGTAAAATAACCTCACTTGATGATTTATATGTAACAATTCAGGCGGCTAGCAATGTTGAGTTGAGGTTTCAGAAAGCCTCAGTTCATGCTGTGCTCCCTAAGGGAACGATAAAAAAAGTCTGACTTTCTTCTATATAATTTTTTTTGGTAGCTATGGGGATACATTAAAGTGCCAGTAAAATTTGGTGATAAGTTAGTGATAGCTATTTCCTCTCGAGCGCTATTTAACTTAAATGAAAGCCATAAGGTCTATCAAGAACATGGACTAGATGCGTATTTCAAGTATCAGGTTGAACATGAAGATGAAGTTCTTGATCCCGGTGAAGCTTTTCCTCTTGTAAACAAATTATTACGAATAAATGAAAATCTAGGCGGTGAGCCCCGAGTAGAGGTGATCTTATTATCACGAAATTCGGCAGACTCTGGCTTAAGAGTCTTTAATTCCATAGAGCACTACAAGCTTAATATTACCCGTGCAGCGTTCTGTGGCGGAGAAAGTCCATACCGTTACGTGTCAGCCTTTGGGTGTCATTTATTTCTATCCAATAATGCAGAAGACGTACGTAACGCTCTTAATAGTGGAGTTGCAGCTGCAACCTTGCTTTCGTCTAAAGTTGAAGAAAAGTCAGGCGATGAAATTCGTTTCGCCTTTGACGGAGATGCAGTTTTATTTTCTGATGCTTCAGAAAGAATATACAAGAAAGATGGCCTTGATGCTTTTACAAAAAATGAAAAAAATTCAGCAAAAGAACCAATGGATGGAGGGCCATTTAAAAACTTCCTGCACGCATTACAAATATTACAGACAGAATTTCCAGTAAAAACTTGCCCAATAAGAACTGCATTGGTGACTGCACGCTCTGCTCCAGCTCATGAGCGTGTAATTAGAACCTTAAGATCCTGGGATATTAGAATTGACGAGTCATTATTTCTTGGTGGCTTAGAGAAAGGCCAGTTTCTTAAGTCATATGGAGCTGATGTTTTTTTCGATGACCAACAAAAACACTGTGATTCTGCAAAATCTCATGTAGCCACAGGGCATGTACCCCATGGGGTTGCTAATGAAAAAGTATAGTTACTTCCAGATATAGAGGTATCAATAAACTATAAACTTGATACCTATCCCCAATAAAATTGTTGCTAAAATTGGCTGTAATATTTGATTAGGAATTTTAGTTGCTAATTTTGCCCCTAAATGGATAGCTGGTAGTGAACCTACCAGTAAACTTGCCAAAAGAACTAAGTCGACATTTCCAAGAAGAAACAGATGGCTTAGTCCAGCTATTAGAGTTAAAGGTACAGCATGAGCAATGTCTGTCCCCACAATTTTAAGCGCCGGTAATTTTGGGTATAGTATCATTAGTAGAGCAGCACAAAACGCTCCTGCACCAACCGATGACAGAGTTACAAAAACACCCAATACAACGCCTACACTGAAGGTGATGTATTTGGTATTATTTTTTGAAGCGCTACTTAGTATTACGTGTGACCTATCAGAGGCATCCTTAAGATAGCGATTAAAAAGTATTACAAGAGCAGTTACTACAAGCATAACGCCGAGGCTTGTAGTTAATAAAGACTGATATTCATCAGCATTGGTGAATACTAGGTTAAGAAAAATAACAGTTATAATTGATGCAGGTATACTTCCTAGTGCTAGGCATTTAACTAGATCCCAGTCGATACTTTTTTGTTTGGTATGCGCTATAACACCGCTTGACTTCGTGATTGATGCATAAAGTAAGTCTGTGCCAATAGCTACGTTATACGGAATACCAAAAAGAATAAGAAGAGGGGTCATCAAAGAGCCTCCACCAACCCCTGTAATGCCTATTATTAGACCAACTAAAGCACCTGAAGCAGCATATATTAAAAAATCCATCGGTATCTAAAATCTCAATCTGTATAACGGCTCGCAACTCTAACAATTTATAACTATTGTTCAAAGCAATAGTTATTTTTATTTTTAA
>CAZSMR010000055.1:0-5244 GCA_964608185.1 uncultured Porticoccus sp.
CCGAGTAAATATTTTAAATCGTAAATAACATTTACCTTAGTTGCAAAGCTTACAATTCTATTTGCCCCTATCTCTTTGAATTTATCATGTGCAACAGCAATGATAATAGCGTCGTATCTATCGATTTCAGGTTCATCAACCATTTTTATCTTATACTCATTTTCTGCAATATTACTATCTACCCATGGATCATAGACTTCCACTTGTGTCCCGTACTCCTGAAGATTTTTTATTATGTCCGTAACCTTAGTGTTACGTAAATCTGGACAATTTTCTTTAAATGTAAGTCCCATAATTAGGGTCTTGGACTTTTTAACATTAATTAACTTTTGTCGCATTTTATCAATAAGTCTAGATGAAATATATTTGCTCATACCATCATTCATTCTTCTCCCAGCAAGAATAATCTCAGGGTTATAGCCAATTGATTGAGCTTTATGGGTTAGATAGTATGGATCTACTCCGATACAGTGACCTCCAACTATGCCTGGTCGAAAAGGCAAAAAATTCCACTTAGTACCGGCTGCTTCGAGAACCTCTTGTGTATCGATATCCATCTTGTTAAAAATAATAGCAAGCTCGTTTATTAAGGCTATATTGAGATCTCTTTGTGTATTTTCTATCACTTTTGCAGCTTCGGCGACCCTTATGCTATTTGCTTTATGGGTTCCTGCAGTAATTATATTTTTATAGAGATCATCTATTAGATTCGCAATTGCTGGTGTTGAACCAGAAGTTATTTTTTTAATATTGGTAATGCTATGTTTTTTATCTCCAGGGTTAATTCGCTCAGGACTATATCCACAAAAGAAATCCTGATTAAATTTTAAACTAGAAAATTTTTCAAGAACTGGAACACATTCTTCCTCGGTAGCACCAGGGTAAACCGTTGATTCATATATAACTATACCCCCTTTTTTTATTATTTTACCTACTATTTCGCTAGCTCTCAGTAGGGGGCCTAGATTAGGATTTTGCTGATCGTCGATTGGGGTCGGGACTGTAACTATGAAACAATTTGCAGCTTTAAGGTCAGTTTCATTTGTAGAAAAGGATAAATTTTTTGCGCTTCTGAGGTCTTCAGAAGTAACTTCCAGGGTTTTATCAGTCCCGCGATTTAATTCATCTATACGTTTTTTGTTTATGTCAAAACCAATTACTGAATGTTTTTTCCCAAACTCTACTGCTAAAGGCAGCCCAACATAACCAAGACCAATAATAGCTAATTTAAGATCTTGAATAGATCCTGGATTACTAGGATTCATTTCTTCTACTCTTTTTTTATATGTTATGTTTTATGCTTTAGCGCTGCTTCTAGTAGAAACTTTTTTGTACCATTCAAGTGTCCGAATGTTTTCTTTTGGCACTCTTCTATTAACCCACTTTGAAAAATCTACGGCAACATAAGCAGTTATATCTGCCATAGTAAAAGAGTTACCTGCAACAAATTCATTTTCTGTTAGATAGTGCTCTAACCAGATATAAAAATTATCGAGTGTATTTAGACCTCTATCAACAAGACCTTCTATTGCTGAAGTTCCATCTCGTCCCGGTAAGCTTCTGAACGAAAAACGTTCATTTTTAGCATTATTTCGAAATGCCTCTGATATAGCGATCATGCCATCGAACTCCATTTTTCTTTGGTAGCCCACCACTCTGGCTTTCTCTAACGGATTAGTTCCAAGTAATGGAGTTTCAGGATAGATTTCTTCAAGGTACCTGCAAATCGCCATAACTTCATCTATTTTTGTTCCATCATCTAGCTCCAATACAGGCAGTAAACCTCTTGGATTTATAGATAAAAAGCTTTCTGCGAGATTTTCACCGCCTACTATGTCAACTTCAATTTTTTTTATGTCCAAACCTTTTTCGGCTATAAACATTCTGGCTCGTCTTGGGTTTGGTGCTATATTGCAATCATAAAAAATCATTATTTTTCATCCTTTTAAAAATTTTTTTTCTCATAGATTTCCAATTAGAAGAGTACACTTTTTTATATATTTTTGAAATTGATTTTATGCTGATAAAAACCATACAAAATTATTAATAAAATAGTTTACCCACTAGCAAAGGAATAACTGTCTCTACTCGTTGAATCCGGGTTCCTAACGATAAATGCTTAAATCCGATTTCAATAAATTTTTGAAGTTCATAGTCTGTAAAGCCACCCTCAGGGCCTATAGCAAGCATAGTATTTTCTTTTATTTCCCCAGGAAAAAATTTAGTTTTACTTGGGTGAGCTACTAAAGCGTGGGTATCTTTAGCTATAGATAGAAGTTCGTCCTCTAAAAATGGCTTAAAGCGTTGTTTAATGATCACTTCCGGCATAAAAGTTTCACAGCCTTGCTCTAAACCAAGTAATAACTGCTCTCGAATTTTTGATTCATTCAACTGAGGTGATTGCCAATAACTCTTTTCTACCTTCCAGGAATTTACCAGATACAACTGTTTGACTCCCAAAGAAGCTATGGTCTGTAAAATTCTTTTTAGCATTTTAGGGCGAGGAAGTGCCAGTATAATTGATAAGGGCAGAGGAGGGGACGGTTCATCTTTTAGTAACACTTCCAGTGTCACACAATTAAAGTCAATATTTTTTACGATGGCGGTGCCTAATCTTCCGTTTAACAGACCCGCTTTTATTGAGCTACCAAGTGTAACTTTTTTTATGCCCAGTATGTGTTTTGCGCGTCGTCCATCTAGCTTCACTATATTTCCGCTTTTATTCAAAAAATCTTTTTTTTCTAAAATAAGTGTATTCATCAACATGTATCCCGTTACAGAATTATTAAAATCTTAGTGTGCATAATTGGAATACGTTGATCTTTGTAAATGAATACATTAGTTTTTTTGATGAAAGAGATAGAGTAATGTGTTTTAGGGTTGATACTAATTGCCATGGCCCCAATAGTTTCTTAGCGGATCATTGTCTTTTAGAGATTCAATAATATGCTCCGCAAGTCTTCTGCCACTTAACCATGCTCCCTCGACCCTTCCGTTATTTAGCCAGTCGGCACAAATACCTAAATTCTTTTCTTCATCCCAAGCAAAAGTTGTATCTAGTGGCGGCGTAGCCTCTGCGTAACGCCAGAGATGAGCTTGTGATTTCGCAGGAATAGAGCCTCCAAGAAGTATAAATTCTTCTACTAAAATTTTTACAGCTTCCTCTTTAGAAATATCAAGGTGTGATTCACTCCATTCCGATGTTGCATGAAGAACCCAGGTTTCAGCAGTACCTCTCTCTGGCTTACTACTATTTCTTGCAATCCATCTTAGCGGACCACTATTAACAAAAGCGGCGTCAAACTTTAAATCTACTTTTTCTTCAAAGTTGAGCATGATAGCCCAAGATCCTGACATTTTTACACCCTGAGCAATTTTAGTTAGCTTGAGTGAGTTATCTTTTAATAGCTTAGTAGCCTGAGGTGCAGGTATAGCAGTAACTATAATATTAAAATTATTCTGTATAACCCCGCTTTCTTTGCTTTTAAGAGACCATCTTGGGTAGCTTTGAGGTCTTATAAAAATAGACTCTATAGTTGTTTGTGTTTTGATAGAAAGACCTCTAGAAACAAATGCAGCAGGCGTCGTCATTTTTGGGGTACCCACAAAACGCTCCATATGATTAGTATGTCGCTCATTACCAAAAATCGATAGTATTGAGGATTTCAGTTGCTTTATGCCTACACCCACTCCCTTGGAAAAATGCTTTAGATTGCCGATGTTTTCTTCGGCTTCTGAATTACCTAAAACAGATATCTTAGGAGACCATACTTTTGCAACGCCAGCACCAATCCATCTATCAACTTCTTGCTTAAAATCAGTATTTTTTACAGTAAAATACTGAGCGCCATGGTCAAATTGTGATAGATCATCACGTCTAGTAGCCATTCTTCCAGACAAGCCTCTACTCTTGTCGAATACCTCAACACTATAACCAGCTTTTTCTAAAGTTTTGGCACAGGATAACCCTGATATACCAGCACCAATGATACCAATAGACTTAGTCTGCAATCTAGGTGCTTTACTATCCATCACTCTTACCACAAACAGCACTCCCATTCTTTAGTTTGTTATGAGATTTAAGTATAATTATACGTATATGATTTTCCCTATGATCTCCTCATCCTTTTTCATTGGAACAAGTGTGATGTGAAGCACCTATTTTACATGGATGTTCGTATGTAATGAAAATTATTATCTTGATTTATATAGTATAACTTGAAGCCGATAATCCTAAAATAAAGAGCGCAATATGACAAATATTTTTAATGAGAAATGCACAAAAGACACCTTATTTTTTGATGGCTCTTGTCCAATGTGTACTAAAGAAATCAAATTACTAGAAAATATTAATAATGGAGGCCTTGTTTTTATGGATGTTCATAAGTGCGAAATAGATGAAAGCATGCCTTCACAATTAGATATGCTAAAAATTCTTCATCTTAGAACCGCAGAAGGAAACTGGATTAAAGGGGTTCCTGCAACAGTAAAGGCTTGGTCACATACTAGCTGGGGATGGCTTTTTAAACCTTTATTGTGGCCCATCGTTAACCGTATCTCTGGATATGCATATAATATATGGGCCGAAAAAAGATATCGCCGTCTCTATGATTGTGATACTTGTGCCGGTAACGATCAATGAATATTGTCATAATTGGGGGTAGTGGCGGTATAGGTATGGGGCTCGTTAAGACTATACTTAAAAATAACAAAGTTTGTATTGTTCATGCAACCTATAGAGGTTCTTGTCCTGCATTAAATAATAGTAGGCTCAATTGGTACCAGCTTGATGCCACCAAAGAAGAAGATTTTAAGAGCCTCTCTACTGAACTAAAAAAAATAGACTGGATAATTAATTGCGTTGGCATGCTTCATACAAAAGAAAAAGGACCAGAAAAAGCTGTTCGATCCATCGAGCCAGACTTTTTTCTTGATAACTTTAGAATCAATACACTACCAACTTTGTTAATTGCAAAATATTTCTCTAGATCACTTCTTGGACCTACGGCAACAGTTCTTGCTGTTGTCTCAGCAAAAGTCGGAAGCATCCAGGACAATAGATTGGGCGGATGGTATAGCTATAGGGCATCAAAAGCAGCCTTAAATATGGCTATAAAAACCTTATCCCTTGAATGGCAACATAAGGTTCCAAATTGTTGTGTTGCTGCTCTTCATCCAGGTACAACTGATACTCAGTTATCTGCTCCATTTCAATCAAATGTAGCTACAAAAAAACTTTTCAGT
>CAZSMR010000056.1:0-5107 GCA_964608185.1 uncultured Porticoccus sp.
GAGACAGGGCGAACGCATCAGATTCGAGTTCATGCGCAACATGCTGGTTGTCCGTTAGCTGGAGATACAAAGTATGGTGTGGATTTAATAAATAAAGAAGCTCGAAAAGTTGGTCTTAAGCGAATGTTTTTGCATGCGCTAAAAATACAATTTTTGTTGCCCTGTGGAAAAAAAATATTAGTTGAAGCGCCAATACCGCCTGAGCTATCTAATTACTTAAAAAAATTGGACTAATAAATGTCAGTTAAGCTTTTAATATTCGATTGGGATGGAACATTATGTGATTCGTTGTCGAGAATTTCACATTGCGTTGATTTAGCAGCGAAAGAGCATGGCTTTTATCTTTCAAATTCTCTCGATGCAAAGGAGGTGATTGGATTGGGTTTAAAAGAAAGCTTTCAGACTCTTTTTGTAGGGGCTAACAAAAAACAAATAGCCTTAATGTGCGCTTCTTACTCTAAAAATTTTATTCATTTAGATAAAATACCATCCCAAATGTATGAGGGCGCAATGGATTCATTGAAGTACTTTAAAAACCAGGGGTATCTTTTAGCTGTTGCAACAGGAAAGAGTAGGAACGGCTTTAATAGAGTGCTAAAGGAGAAAAAAATGACTGATTTTTTCGATATTAGTCGATGTTCTGACGAAACTGCAAGCAAACCTAATCCATTAATGCTACTTGAAATTCTTCAAAAATTAAGTGTATCACCGGAGGATTCAATAATGGTTGGAGACACAGAATATGATCTCGCGATGGCTGTTAACGCAAAGGTTCCATCGATAGCTGTAAATTATGGAGCTCACAGTCCAAGTCGATTAAAAAAATATCAACCCTTATGTTTTATAGATAAAATTTCAGAAATTAAATATTATTTAAATTAATAACTTATATTAAATAGTTCAAGTCAAATATATTTAAATACGCAGCATTTTTCTTAGTTGGATAAGTGGGAGGCCAATTAGAGCTGTCGGATCTGAACTGTATACAGCATCTAAAAGACTTATACCGCGGCTTTCTGTTCTAAGACTTCCGGCACAGTCATAAGGTGTATCTTTAGTTAAGTAGTTGTTGATTTCTTTTTCATTAAGCTTTCTAAATAAGACTTCAGTAATTACTACGTCAGTCTCAACAGAATTTCTACGAGTATCTAATACTGCAACTCCAGTTAAAAAAGTTACTCTTTGTCCAGATTGAGCTTTAAGTTGATTGAAGGCCTCTTCTCTGCCGTCTGGTTTGGTTATAAATACTGCATCTTCTTGCATACAAGGTTTGCTGATAAAGCTTGGAGCATTTAAGTTTGAAGGGTCCAATTTTAATGGATTTAAAATAGCCACCTGATCTGAACCGATTATAAGGTGGTCTGTGTATAAATTAGCTTGAGACTGAGATTTTTCCTCAGATAATCTTCTTGCTAATGAATATGCCGATTCTTTAGGCTTTCTCTTTTCATCTATTCCTGGAGAAGCTGATATAAAAGAAACTGCTAATCTTTTCATTAATTCTTTACGATACTTAGATGATGTAGCTAATACGATTTTTGCTGACACAAAAAACTCCTTTATTCTAAGCTTAAGCATATCTTAAGATTTTTAATCAATACGTTTAAATATCTCTGATATCAGGGCGATTTTTCATGATATATTCATTAATAATCATATAATTACAGTAATCAATCACTATAGATAGCTGGTTTTTATAAATTTTTCTTTGACAGGGCAGAGTGTCAACACTATTATTGCGCGAATATGAGTATAAGTGTGCAGTCTAAAGCATTACCTCAGTTTATTGATCCCAGACGGTTATCAGCTCATGGGAAGATATTAAATGGACATATTGATTTAAATTTATGTGACAGACTACAAGAGGCTGTTGTTGAAATAAGTACTCCAATAAGTTCTAACTTGTCATTTTATGTTGAAGATCAGAGCCGAAAAGTAGTTCGTGTTAAATCTTCTGTAACTGTAAAAATAATGTGTCAACGTTGCCTAGTTGCAATGCCTCTGTGTCTTGAGTGTGATACAATTCTTTGTATTGTTTGGACTGAAGATGAAGCCAATACGCTTCCTAAACATTTAGATCCTTGGGTCGTGGAAGAGGATAAGGGTGACGCAATACAGCTAGTTGAGGATGAGTTATTATTAGCCTTACCGTTTGTGGCTTACCATAATGAGGATAAATGTAACTCACTTACTTCAAGCTCAAATACAGATGCAGATTATTTAGATAATAATATTAAGCTAAAAAGGAGTCCTTTTGCAGTACTCAAGGGCTTAAAAAATAACAATTTTGATGATCAATAAATTTTACTAGGAGTTGTCCATGGCCGTTCAAAAAAGTAAAGTAACTAGAGCTAGACGCGGAATGCGCCGTTCACACGACGCGTTATCAGAGCCAACCTTATCAACTGATTCAGTTAGTGGTGAAAAGCACCAGAGACACCATGTGACTGCTGACGGATTTTATCGTGGTAAAAAAATTGCTGAAGTTTCTAGCGATTAGTATCAGTTTAAATTGATTATAATTTTTTGACTGATATTTTGCGTCTTGCTGTTGATGTGATGGGTGGTGACTTGGGACCTCAAGTTACAATTCCCGCTTCCCTTGCTTTTCTAAAAAATAATCCATCCGTATTGATTACTTTCTTTGGTGATTCAAAAAAAATAACTGATCAAATTACTTCTTGCCCTGACTCACAAATTATTTCTGCTGATCGTTTTAAAGTTCTTCATTGTACGTCATCGGTTTCTATGGCGGAAAAACCATCTTTTTCTGTAAGGAACCAAAAAAAATCTTCAATGTGGCAGGCATTAGAGTCTCTCAAGGCTGGAACTGCAGATGCGTGTATAAGCGCCGGAAACACTGGTTCACTAATGGCTATGTCGCTGATTCAGCTGGGCTGTATAGATGGTATAGGTCGTCCGGCAATTTGCACTAAAATTCCAACTCTCAATTGTGAAACATCACTAATTAATGATTATACATACCTCTTGGATATAGGAGCCAATGTAACCTGTTCAGGAGAGCAGCTATATAATTTTTCTCTTATGGCATCACAAAAAGCATCAATAATAGAGGGCGTAAGTAGCCCCGTAGTCGGGCTATTAAATATTGGTACCGAGGACACTAAAGGTCGCGAAGAGCTTCATGACGCAGCCAAGCTTATAAAGGCTGATAAAAATATAAATTATTTAGGTTATGTTGAGGGTGATAGTCTATTTAAGGGTATGGTGGACATTGCTGTATGTGATGGATTTACTGGAAATATAGTCTTGAAAACTATCGAGGGGCTAGCCTTTTTATCACAGACCCAGCTGAAGACAGAGCTGTCATCAAGTTATCTAGGAAGACTCGGAAAATTTTTAGCTGGTGCATCGTTAAGGAATTTTTATAAAAAATTAGATCCTTCTCTTTATAATGGTGCAACTTTTCTTGGTCTTAATAACGTCGTAGTTAAGAGTCATGGTAGCGCGAGCATTAAAAGCTTTTATTCAGCATTGTCTGTAGCAACAACCGAAGCTAAATATGATCTCCCTTGTAAGATTGAAAAAAAACTACTGATTCATAAACAATAATGGTCGATGAATTGATTGCTAATATGTGCTTAAAATTGAGGTTATAAATGGATGACTACAGTTTAAATAATAGCTTGGGTTTTGTTTTTCCTGGTCAGGGATCACAAAAAATAGGAATGCTAGCTGAGTTAGAGAAAAATCATTTGGTAATAACAGAAACCTTCAATGAAGCTTCTGATGTCCTTTCATATGATCTTTGGGACCTATCACAAAACGGAACTAAAAAAGATATTATGCTTACTGAACGCACCCAGCCGCTATTACTGACAGCTAGTGTAGGAATTTGGAGGCTATGGTGTCAAAAAGGCGGCGATATGCCTTCACTTATGGCTGGCCATAGTTTAGGTGAGTGGTCAGCATTGGTCTGTTCGGACGTCATTAGATTTGATGATGCAGTAGAATTAGTTAGGAAAAGAGGCGCCTATATGCAAAAGGCAGTTCCTGTCGGAGACGGAGCTATGGCTGCTATAATCGGATTGGATGATAAGACTATTAAATCTGTTTGTGCTGCAAGTTGTAATGGGCAAGAAGTTGCCGCAGTTAACTTTAATTCACCAGGTCAGGTCGTTATTGCAGGTAACGCAGAAGCGGTAAGTAAGGCTATGAAAAATTGCAAAGAAGCTGGGGCAAAGCGAGTTCTACCTATACCAGTAAGTGCACCTTTTCATACAAATTTAATGAAACCAGCTGCGGAGCAGTTGTGTGAAGATATGAATAAGATTAAATTTCGTTCCCCACTTATTCCGATAGTTCACAACGTTAATGCGAAAACTGAATCGGATCCAGAGATAATCAAAAAGTTAATGATAGAGCAAATTTTTAAGCCCGTTTTGTGGGTTGATTGTGTAAATGTTATGGCAGATATGAATGTTAGTCATATAGTTGAATGTGGTGCCGGTAAAGTGTTGGGTGGATTATGTAAGCGAATTGATAGTTCTTTTAAAGTACACTCAACTGAGGATGTTTCTTCGTTAAGCCTAGCTCTTCCGGGACTCTAATTTTAGACTAAGAAGGATTTTAATATGATTTTTGAAGATAAAGTAGCTCTCGTTACTGGCGCAAGCAGAGGTATAGGAGCAGCTATTGCTGATAGTTTAGGCTCATTAGGAGTAACAGTTGTTGCCACTGCCACCTCTAAAGATGGTGCTCAAAGGATCACAGACAGATTTAGAAGTAAGGACATAAAGGGTCAGGGTCACATATTAGATGTTAGCGATAAAACTTCAATTGAGAATATCATGGAATTTATGAAGAATGATTATGAGACACCCTTAATATTAGTTAATAATGCAGGAATAACTAGAGATAATATTTTATTGCGCATGAAAGATGAAGAATGGCTTGACGTCATTGATACAAATCTAAATTCAATTTTTCGTCTTACAAAAGCTTGTCTTCGAGGCATGACAAAAGCTCGCTGGGGAAGAATTATCACTATAGGTTCTGTAGTGGGTTCTACCGGTAATGCTGGACAAACAAACTATTCTGCAACAAAAGCTGGAGTTTGCGGGTTTACTCGCTCGCTAGCTAGAGA
>CAZSMR010000057.1:0-501 GCA_964608185.1 uncultured Porticoccus sp.
ACGGACAACCAGCATGTTGCGCATGAACTCGAATCTGATGCGTTCGCCCTGTCTCAAGTGTTGCCTCTAATAAGGTAGAATTATAGAATCTTTTTATCACTGAAAAAATTGTTACAGATTTTTTTCCTTTCGGGTTAACTTGTACAATTTTTTCTCCTGTTTTTTGCTCCGAAGCCAGCAAAGGCAGATCTATCTTTCTTTTGCCTCTTGGCCATCGTCCAGATACAAGGGCATTGTATACTTTGTGAACTTTTCTATTTCGCATCTCTTCTTGCAAAAATCTAAGAGCAGATCTCTTTTTAGCTATAATTAAGCATCCAGAAGTTTCTCTATCTATTCGATGAACTAGTTCAAGATAACGAGCATTAGGCCTAGCTCCTCTAAGAGCTTCTATCAGGCCAAGACTGATTCCGCTTCCGCCATGAACAGCTATACCTGAAGGCTTATTTATTACCAACAAAAGATCATCTATTCCTTTATATATTTTTTTGATATATTATA
>CAZSMR010000057.1:511-4889 GCA_964608185.1 uncultured Porticoccus sp.
CGTATAAAATACCCGATTCAAGTGTATCCTGAAAATTTTTACTAGGGATAGCAGGTGCGATTCTTTCTGCTACACGAACAGGCGGGATTCTAACTTCATCTCCCTCAATTAACTTGTATTCTGGTTTGATGCGAGATCGATTTACCCTTACCTCGCCTTTTCTTATAATTCTGTATATGCGTGATTTTGGGACGCCTTTTAGGTATGTAAAAAGGTAGTTATCTAAACGCTGCCCTTCATTTTCAGATGAAATCGTCACCAACTTAACGGAAGGTATGTTCTGCATATGGCTCGTTCCAATCAAATCTAATAGTTTAAAAGGCTGTTAATTACACTGAGTAACGTTTACGTTCATCCATTGTACCAGCTAGCCTAAAAGTTGGTATAAATTGAAACAGCTATTAATTAACTATGAGCAAATAATGTTTAGATTGCTGGACTTGAACATGACTGCTACTATGTATGTGATAAATAAATAAATTTTTGCGAGTAATGTTATTAAATAACAGTCTCGCAATTATTTTTTAGCTAAGTTAATTAGCTTATATTTAAGAGTTCGTTGCAATTTGCAAGAGCTAGTATTAATAAATTTAGGGAAGATTGCAGTCATATTATTTTGCAATCTCCATTGTATAACCAAGCCAAAGGTGCATGGGTTACAGCAGAAAGTTCTAAAGGATATTGTATAACAGCAAGCCAAAACAGTTACTTAGTGGGCATAAAGCCCTATAAGATTGATAATATAACGTATGATCTGAAAATTTGTTTTGCTGTAAAAATTATTGGTTGCACTTATTAGACCTAAGTTCACAAGAACTTATATGCTGATAAGAGTCATAAGAGTATGCTTGGGACTACCACTTGTGTAATCAAGAGGTCTCCATTTATGCTTCACTGCTTTATGCACCGCATTTCCTCGATCGTTCCTGTCTTGACTCCTCTGCCCTAAATATAGGACAGAAATATAATGAAACGCATGTTAATAAATGCCACTCAGCCAGAAGAGCTCAGGGTTGCTATGGTTGACGGACAACGCTTGTACGACTTAGATCTTGAGAATAGAACTCGCGAACAACACAAATCTAACATCTACAAGGGAAAAATTACTAGAGTTGAGAAGAGCCTAGAAGCGGCTTTCGTCGATTATGGTAGCGACAGGCATGGTTTTCTTCCGCTCAAAGAAATTTCTAGAGAATACTATCCGAAATCAACTAATTCAGCAGGTCAAACTAAAAATCAAGAACTAATCAAAGAAGGTTTAGAGGTAATAGTTCAGGTTGAAAAAGAAGAGCGAGGAAATAAAGGAGCAGCCCTTACTACTTTTTTAAGCCTAGCTGGTCGTTACCTTGTTTTAATGCCAAATAATCCAAGGTCAGGTGGGATCTCCAGAAGAATCGAAGGAGAAGAAAGAAATGAGCTTAGAGAAGCCTTAAGACATATTACAATTCCAAGCGGTATGGGAGTTATCGTAAGAACAGCTGGAATTGGTCGATCGTCAGAAGAGCTTCAGTGGGATCTAGACTATCTAATGCAATTATGGGAAACCATAAATAAAGAGGCTATCGCAGCAAAAGCGCCTCAGTTCTTATTCCAGGAAAGCAATATAATTATAAGAGCAGTAAGAGACTATCTTCGTGAAGATGTCAGAGAAGTATTAATTGACAACAAAGAAGCTTATGAACTGGCATCGGCATTCATCTCACAAGTTATGCCTAATTTTTCTACTAGGGTAAAGCTGTATGAAGAAAGCACGCCTTTATTCACACGCTATCAAATTGAAAATCAAATTGAAACTGCATTTGAGCGTGAAGTAAAACTTCCATCTGGAGGGGCTGTAGTAATCGATGTGACGGAAGCCTTAATTTCCATAGATGTTAATTCTGCAAGAGCTACAAGAGGAGTCGATATAGAGGAAACTGCTCATCGAACCAATCTAGAAGCCGCCGATGAGGTTTCTCGCCAATTAAGACTCAGAGATATGGGCGGACTAGTAGTTATTGATTTCATTGATATGTCATCACAAAAAAATCAAAGAGATATTGAGAATCAAATGCGAGATGCTCTAGAAATTGATAGAGCAAGAGTTCAGGTTGGTAAAATATCTCGTTTTGGTCTTTTAGAGATGTCTCGGCAGCGTCTGCGGCCATCTTTAAGTGAAACTACCTCTAAAGTCTGTCCAAGATGTTTAGGTCAGGGAACTATTAGAGGAACAAGATCAATATCATTGTCTATTTTACGGCTTGTAGAGGAAGAGGCTCAAAAGGAAAATAGCGTAGAAATAAGAACTATTGTGCCTGTCTCAGTAGGTACTTTTTTGCTTAATGAAAAACGTAAAGAAATTCTTGAGATAGAAAAAAGATATTCAATTAAGATTGTAGTTATACCTAATGAAAGTCTGGCAACACCTCACTTCGAAGTACAAAGAATACGAGCGCAGGATGAGGTTAGTTCTGAATATAGCTATAAACTAACGGATACTATATCGCCAGAGCTCCTTCCATCTGAAGTTGAAGCTGTACAGCCTGTTCCGCCTGCTCTTCAGCCTGCAGTTAAAAATATAGCGCCATCTAAATTTTCACCACAACTTAAAAAAACCAGTACAAAGGAGCAAGGTAGCTTCTTCAAACTCATTTTCCAAAAAATCTTTGGGGCTCCAGATAAAACAAGCTCGGAAGAAAAGAAAGAGCCTCCTACTAGACGACCTAATCGACGATCTCAAAATAGGAATAGAAGGCCTGACAACAGAAACAAAGGTAGATCAAACCATAATGGAAGAGATAATCGCAGCCAAGTTGTTGTCAATGAACAAAAAGCTCAAGCTGCAAACGTATTAGATATTGTAAAAGAAAAAGACGTCAAACTATCGGTTAACAAAAATAGCAGTGATAGTGCTAGTAAGGATCAACCTCCGAAACGTGAAGGTGAAAAAAGACGTCCACCAAGACCAAGACGGGAACGACAAGACGTCCCCGATGAGTTGCTTGAAGAAAAGTTAGTAGATCTAAAAAATCAAGAATCGACTAAGCTAGTAACTGAGGTCGATAAAAATTTAGAGCAAGCCACCCAAGAGCCAGCTAGCCCTAAAATAAATGAGGCGCCAAAAAATCCGAAAAAGCCTACGACTAAAAAAATTCCTAAAAAAGCGGAGGCCAAAAAAACTATTGACAAGAAAACTGATGTAGATTCAGAAAAATTAACAAAAACTAAAAAAGCTGCTCCAAAAAAGAAAGTTACAGTAAAAAAACCTGCAACGAAAAAATTACCTTCATCGAAAAAAGAAGAAGAATTAGCAACTGATGATAACCCGAAAAAAGTTACTAAAAAAACTAGCAAGGGAGATATAGCGTCAACAAGGGCCAGTAACGACCCAAGAAAGAAACCAAAACCAATAGGTAAAGTAAAGATAGATACAGTAGTCGTTAAGGAGTCGACTGCAAAACCGCTAGATACATCAAAGCCCTCACCTATTTCTTCGGCAGAGAAAAAAATTGAGCGACCAGCTAATGATCCAAGAACAAATAAATAGTTCTAATATTAATTTTTCGTTTGCATTTTTATGCTACGAACTTGCATATGATTTTCATAGTTCTAACAGAACTTAAGACATGCTAAATGTTATGAGGGATTTCTTTTCAAAGTGCTTCTTGAATGAAGAGAAAACAACGGTATAATCCACCGTGTTTTCAAAGACAGAAAATAATAGGAGAGGTGGCAGAGTGGTCGAATGCACCGGTCTTGAAAACCGACGTACCGAAAGGTACCCAGGGTTCGAATCCCTGTCTCTCCGCCATTATATATGAACCCCAGTATATAAAGCTCTCAGAGCATCACTTTCATATAAAATGGGAGTAATAAACCATGATGGAGAAACTGAAATTAATCATTAACCTTAATTATGCTTTGTTTACGATGTTTTTTGTTATCGCAATATTTTCTAATCCAATTAGTTTTTATACAATTATAGAAGGAGCTATTAAACTTCTAGGAGGAACATCTTTAGTTTTTGCTGGAATTAATTACACATTATTTAAGAAATTCACTATTTGGAATAAATAATTTATTGCCCGATTAGTCTGTCAGTCACTATTCTTCGCTCCGTTTTTATAGTTACCTTTGTTACCTAACTGACCATCATCATGGAATTCAACCCATGCACCTTCTCTCTTACCATTCTTATAATTACCTTTTAAAAATAATTGACCATTGTCATAGTAACAAATCCACCCACCTTCTCTCTTACCATTCTTATGGTTACTTTTACACCTTAACTGACCATCATCATGGAATTCAACCCACGCACCTTCTCTCTTACCATTCTTATAATTACCTTTGGAATTTAACTGACCTTTACGGTGGTAAGTAATCCACTCACCTTCCA
>CAZSMR010000058.1:0-4767 GCA_964608185.1 uncultured Porticoccus sp.
AAAAGACATCATCGCTATTCTGGGAATGGATGAGCTTCCTGAAGAAGATAAACAGGTTGTAGCGCGCGCTAGAAAAATAGAAAGGTTTTTATCACAACCGTTTCATGTAGCAGAGATATTCACTGGTTCACCTGGTAAATATGTTTCTTTGAAACAAACGATAGCAGGCTTTAAAGGGATTCTTGATGGAGATTATGACGAGCTGCCTGAGCAGGCGTTTTATATGGTTGGCTCTATTGAAGAAGCCGTAGAAAAATCAGCGTCTCTTAAATAAAGGTAATTGAATATGGCGACGACAGTTCAATGTGACATTGTAAGCTCTGAAAAATCTTTGTTTTCTGGGTTAGTTGAACTTGTGGTTGCTACTGGATCACAAGGAGAGCTAGGAATAGCTTTTGGGCACGCCCCCTTGCTTACTAATTTAAAACCTGGGCCTGTGCGCGTAATTAAAGAAGACGGTGAAGAAGAAATTTACTATCTTTCTGGTGGATTCTTAGAAATTCAACCTAATGTTATTTCAATTCTGGCAGATACCGCACTCCGTGCCGACGATCTTGATGAGGCTGCAGCTACAACTGCAAAAAATAAAGCTGAGGAGGCGATTTCTAATCAAAGTGGAGATTTTGATTACTCTAAAGCTGCGTCTCAGTTGGCCGTAGCAGCAGCACAATTAAGAACCATTGACCAGATAAGAAAAAAATTAGGCAGTAAAAAATAAATATAAATAAAATATTAGGGTGGCTATCGCCACCCTTTTTTTTGGACTTATATTTGTCTTGAATATACCATGCTAGAGTTAGTGTATAGCAATCAAGAATTGATCCTGGTTAAATACAGAAAATTTACTGAAAGTAGAACTTTATGACTATTGATGTAGTAATTCTTGCAGCAGGCCAAGGCACGAGAATGAAATCAACCCTACCGAAGGTGCTACATCACTTGGGGGGCAAACCGCTGATCCAGCATGTTGTCAATACGGCTACCACTGTCCCTAATTCCGACATAACTATTGTTACTGGCTATGCTTCCGAACAGATAATAACTTCTGTTGTAGGAGATAACCTACGATACGTATATCAGAAAGAACAGCTCGGTACTGCTCATGCAGTTAAAGTAGCTATCTCTAGTTTAACTTCTACAGGAACCACCCTAGTTGTATATGGTGATGTACCGCTTATTTCGAGCGAGACACTTATGGCAACCCTAGATGTGGTAAATAATAATACAATGGGTTTATTGACTGCACATAACGTAAAACCTGAAGGATACGGAAGAGTTTTACGTGATAAGCAAGGACAGATTTATGGAATTGTCGAGCAAAAAGATGCCACATTAGAAGAACAAAAAATTCAAGAAGTTAATACGGGAGTGATGGCAATAAGAACAGACCGCCTGCAAGAATGGTTACCGCAAATAGAGAACGATAACGCTCAAAATGAATATTATTTAACTGACCTCATCGCAATCGCTAATCGCGAGGGCATAATAATTAAGTCTGTTCAGCCCGGCTGTCTTCAAGAAGTAGAGGGTATTAATACCCGGATTCAGCTCAGCGAACTGGAACGCTTTTACCAATATGAAAAAGCAAAAGATCTAATGTTCAATGGCGCCACTTTAGCAGACCCTAGAAGAGTTGAGATTCGCGGCGAACTTAACTGTGGAATGGACAACTTTATTGATATTAACGCTGTTTTTGTAGGTCAGGTCCGCCTTGGAAAGAATGTGACTATTGGCCCTAATTGTATAATCATTGATAGCAGCATCGGAGATAACGCAGAAATTAAAGCTAATACAGTTATAGAAAAGAGTACTATATGCAATAGTGTATCAGTTGGGCCGTTCGCTAGGGTAAGACCAGGGACATATCTTGACGATAACTCTAAAATAGGAAACTTTGTAGAAGTTAAAAACACACAAGTTGGCAAAGGCAGCAAAATAACACACCTTAGTTATATTGGTGATTCTGAACTGGGACAAGATGTGAATGTTGGAGCGGGAACAATTACATGTAATTATGATGGAGCTTATAAGCATAAGACTGTTATGGGAGACGACAGCTTCATTGGCTCCAACAGCTCACTAGTAGCCCCTTTAAATATAGGAAAAAATGCTACAATTGGAGCCGGTTCAACTATAACAAAAGACGTTCCAGACAAAAATTTATCTATAGCTCGATCCCTTCAGAAAAATATACTCAATTGGGTGCGTCCTAAAAATAAGAAATAATCTTGTCGATATTAATAAAGGCGCTAAAGCTAGACAAAATAACTATCGGAAGTATATATGTGTGGAATCGTTGGTGCCGCTGCAAAGGAAAACATCGTTGGTGTTCTGATAGAAGGCTTAAAGCGTTTAGAATACCGCGGATACGACTCTGCAGGATTATCTTTCCTTGATGAAAAGGGTGCGCTACATGTCCATAAACATGAGGGCAAAGTAAAAAATTTAGTCAATTCCTTGGTAGTTGTTCCAAATAAGGGTTCCATAGGCATAGCCCACACAAGATGGGCTACTCATGGCGCGCCATCAGAAATAAACGCACATCCTCAAAAATCTTCAGATATTACAGTTGTTCATAACGGAATCATTGAAAATCATGTTGATTTGCGTAAAGAGATGCAGAAGCGAGGGTATAATTTTGTATCTAATACCGACACTGAAGTAGTTGCCCATTTAATACACTATAACTTTTCTAAAGCCAGCTCTCTAAAAATTGCCGTTCAAAAGACGATTGCTCGTTTAAACGGTGCTTATGCGTTAGGAGTGATGTGCGGCAGAGAGCCGGGCGTAATAATTGGAACTCGAAGTGGCAGCCCGTTAGTTTTGGGAATTGGCAAAAATGGAAATTTTATAGCATCTGACCAAATGGCTTTAAGGCAAGTTACGAACAAATTTATTTTTATGGAAGAAGGGGATTTAGTCGAACTACAGGATTCTTCATATAGCCTTTTAGACTCATTCGGTAATGCTGTAGAAAGAGAAATAGTGATAATTTCAACTGCCGATGAAATCGCAGAAAAAGGTAACTATAAGCATTTCATGCATAAAGAGATATGTGAGCAGCCCGAAATGCTAAGAGCGACATTACAAGGAAGAATCAGTGATAAGCAAGTGTTATTAGAAGCTTTTGGTACAAAAGCTCCTTCTATTTTTTCAAAGGTTGAATCTGTTCATATTGTGGCTTGCGGCACTAGCTATCATGCAGGATTGATCGCAAAATATTGGCTGGAGGAATGGACCGGAATACTTTGCCAAGTAGAAGTAGCCAGTGAGTATCGTTATAGAAAGTCTGTAGTTCCTTTAAATACACTATTTGTGACTATTTCTCAGTCGGGTGAAACCGCAGATACACTAGCAGCTTTACAATCAGCAAAAACTTCCAGTTATTTGGCCAGCCTGACTATTTGTAATGTTGCAAATAGCTCTTTAGTTCGTGAATCTGATTTGGTGCTAATGACATACGCTGGCCCCGAAATTGGTGTAGCTTCTACTAAGGCGTTTACCACTCAACTAGCAGCCTTACAGTTGCTTTTTATAGGTTTAGGTAAAAGTCACGGCCTTGATAGTAAAAAAGAACAGCAACTAGTAGAAGCTCTTCACCAGCTTCCAGAGCTTTGTAGTAAAACCCTCGAGCTCAGCGACATAATAGAGCAAACCTTCAAGTCTTTTTCTGACAAGAACCATGCTTTGTTCTTAGGTCGCGGTGTTCAGTTTCCAGTTGCTCTGGAAGGCGCTCTGAAATTAAAAGAGATCTCTTATGTCCATGCAGAAGCTTATCCAGCTGGAGAGCTTAAACACGGTCCCCTTGCTTTGATAGACAATAAGATGCCAGTAATTGCAGTAGCACCAAACAACGCGTTACTCGAAAAGCTAAAATCTAACTTACAGGAAGTAAAAGCTAGAGGCGGCGAGTTATTTGTTTTTGCAGATCAGGATGCTGGATTTGAAAATGCACCGGGAATAACAGTAATTAATCTTCCACATGTACCCAAAAGTTTAGAGGCAATCATCTATACCCTGCCCCTTCAGTTGTTGTCATATCATGTTGCGGTTCTCAAAGGCACAGATATAGACCAACCGAGAAATTTGGCCAAATCGGTAACTGTCGAGTAGAGCCAATTGATGAAATAACTTTCCCGAAATACAATCATTATTTGTGTTTTTCGGTGGAGGTTAGAACCAATAAGTTCGTTCAAGAACCACTTCAAAGACACACTCCCCAACAAGAGGAGGTATTAAATCTCATCCAAACTGCATATAGGCAAAACTGTTAGTTCTGGTTAATAGTTGAAAAGACAAATAACGAGTATAATTTAATCAGTATGTCTTGAAGTAGTAAATTGGGGTACACTTATTTTTGTTGTTAAAATTGAATTTATTATCGTCAAGTAGAAATAAACAGTGAATTAAACTCAAAGCAGTTTTATAAATTTTTTTACGCAACATGATAAGCGTAAAGGTACAAATTTTTTATCAACATTTCCTGAAATGCAAAACTGGTGGAATATTTGTAAGCAAGTAGAGGTAACGATATGAGAGATTGGTTTGCAATGTCAATGACAAAGTTTTTTCGTTTTATGGCAGACACATTTTTTGCCAAACGCTATGGACATAGAGCAATAGTATTAGAAACTGTAGCAGGCGTACCAGGCATGGTTGCTGGTATGTGGTTACACATGAAAAGTCTGCGCAAAATGAAAACAGGATATGGTCCAGACATTAGAGAAATGTTAGCAGAAGCAGAAAACGAGCGAATGCATTTAATGT
>CAZSMR010000059.1:0-4514 GCA_964608185.1 uncultured Porticoccus sp.
TTACTACGCCTTCTTTTAAAGTATATGCATGCTCAAAACTTTCAAACATTCTAACATAATGATAGAAAGCAATTAAGCATACCAAGCCTGATAGAGTTAGGGCTGTCCTGTAAGCTGGAGCGACTTGAGAGCGTTGAGCAAACATGAATACAGTTGCTGCACCGAATGTTGCAATAGCAAAAGACAGCGAGTTGAATACGAGATTATAATCGCCTAATTCCATTCTATTTCCCCTTAAGAAAATATAATTTTTATAATACCTTTAATAATCTAACTCGAATAAAACTACAGGAGGTATTATAAAAATTGGCGCTACAGGGCCAAAAGCCCGGTAACGCCAAATGTATCGCTTATACTCGAATGTTAGGTTTTTATGCCTTTTCAGACGAGTTAGTAGCTGCGACCCAGATAACAACACCGAATGCAATCTTATTGACAAAGTCAGCAAGGTTGTAAACAAGGTTAAGGTTAGCTGAACCTTCGCTGCCCGCACCTAGGACATAACCAATTGGGTAAATTGCCCAACCAACAGTCACAATCAAACGTAATGCGTTGAAGGCGATTTTGCTGGCCTCAGTACCCTGAGATGCGCTGATTTGACTTGCTTCACCAACGAATACTTCGTAGATGATATATAGCCATCCAGCCATACCGATAGCGAATGCAGGCCAGTAAGACATAGCTCCGATTTCTCCAAGATATCCGCCGACTAGCATCACAACTGATGCAATCAACAGTTTCCAGAACAAAGCAGCACGAACTACAGCTATAGCAGCAAGAATCAAGTAGAACTCGACAATTTGCAGTGGCACAGTTAACAACCAGTCAACGTAACGAAAAACTGTTGGACTTGCTCCTGTATCAACCCAAACTCCTCTCATGTAGAAGTAGTGAATTGCTGCAATACCAGTCACCATTGCGGCTACGGTCAAAGATGTTTTCCACTTGCCAACCGCACGATCGCGTTCAACAGTGAAAAAGTAAGTTGCCGCAACCATTGCTGCGGAAATGATCCAGAAACTGACTCCTACATAATCATTAGGATTCAAACCTGTCGTTTCCATGTTTCTCTCCTTATACTATTAGTTTAATTATTCACATCATAACTGCATATCTAAACTGCAAAAGCTTATTGCCAGCATAAATTTACTGCTTAGATGAGCCTTACTTTGCAAGTCTTAATGCTTGCCTCAAGGAAGCACACACCCAATTTGTACAATGTAGTCCCATTAGTCAACTAATTTCATTAAAAAAAGTGATTTAAAGTTGCAACTAGACTGAAATAAATTAGATTCACGTTGTTTTTATTAGCTCTACTTGTAGGGCTAATCGTTGATTTTACTTGGCTATCAGGATTATATTAATATAAGTGAGAACGATTATCGTTTAAAAAGGGAGTTTTTTTATAAATATCAGATTAGGCTATAAAAAATAGATTAAGCGTTCCTATTCTGGCAGTATTGTTGATGGTAACTCATCGAAACGTTCTACGGAGTGAAAATGTCCTTTAATAGTTTCCCCGATAAGAAAATTATAGCTAACTTGAGCGCTAAGATGCTTTTAGAAATAGGCGCAATTAATTTTAGGCCAGATGACCCTTTCATTTTAACTTCTGGTAAAGCAAGTCCAGTGTATATTGATTGTAGGAAGATAATATCGTTTCCTCGAGTTAGATCAGCGTTAATGGACTTTGGTGCTTCTGTCATTCTTCGGGATATTGGCTTTGAATCAATAGATGCAATTGCTGGAGGAGAAACCGCAGGTATCCCGTTCGCTGCTTGGTTATCAGAGCGACTTTCGCTACCAATGCAGTATGTGAGGAAGAAACCCAAAGGCTTCGGAAGAGACGCACAAATAGAAGGCCTTATAACCCAAGGTTCGAAAGTTCTGCTAGTTGAGGATCTGACTACAGATGGTGGAAGTAAGATTGTTTTTTGTGAAGCTCTTAGAAAAGCAGGTGCAGAGGTTTCTGATACATTTGTCCTATTCTTTTACGACATATTCCCTGATACACGAAAGGTTTTACTCGAAAATGGAGTAAACTTGCATTATCTTGCGACCTGGTGGGATGTTTTGGCTACGTGTAAAGAAACTAACCACATAGATGTTGCATCAATTATAAAAATAGAAGAATTCCTTAATTCACCAGATGAGTGGTCTCGTTCAAACGGTGGAAAAAATAGTTAATATTTACAATACTTTATATAGTAGTCCTAATAAGTTAAATTAGTTATTTTGTAAGGTTATAGTTGTATTGATTTAAATTAATTTATTATCTTTATGTGATTAGTGCTGACTATGATTGAGTCCTTAACACCCGAGCAAGTTGCTATTATTGATAAGATGCATATATGGCATCCATACTCTTCTCTAACAAATCCAATTCCAGCATATCAGGTTGTTAGTGCTTCTGGCGTCCACCTGAAACTATCGGATGGCACAAGTCTAGTGGATGGCACTTCGTCTTGGTGGTCTGCAATCCACGGTTATAACCACCCTGTTCTGAATAAGGCATTAGTAAATCAGATGAATAAGGTTTCCCATGTTATGTTTGGCGGTATAACTCATGAACCAGCAGCCCAGCTCTGTAAGAAGTTAGTAGATATAACACCGATTGGGCTAGATAAAGTATTTTTGTCAGATTCTGGCTCTGTAAGTGTGGAGGTTGCTCTTAAAATGGCTCTTCAGTATTGGTCGTCGCAAGGCCGCCATGAAAAATCTCGGTTTCTCAGCTTTAAAAAAGGATATCACGGAGATACCTTGGGGGCTATGTCCGTTTGTGATCCTGTTAATGGCATGCATTCACTATTCAGCGACGTTTTAGCAAAGCAAATCTTTGCAGAATCACCACCATGTAATTTTGATGATACTTGGGAGGATTTTTTTATATCTGACGTTAGATCAAAATTACAAAAAAACAATAAGACAATTGCTGCTGTCATAATAGAGCCAGTTATGCAGGCCGCTGGTGGTCTTAATTTTTACTCTCCCCACTATCTTACAGAGCTTCGACAATTATGTGATGATTTTGATGTTTTACTTATTGCCGATGAGATTGCAACTGGTTTTGGTAGAACAGGTCGACTGTTTGCATGCGAGTGGGCAGAAATTTCCCCTGATATTCTTTGTGTAGGGAAGGCCTTAACGGGGGGCTATATGACACTAGCAGCAACGTTATGTGGTAGTAAGGTAAGTGATAGTATTTGCGCAGGAGGATCTGGTGTTTTTATGCATGGACCTACATATATGGGAAATCCTCTTGCATGCTCAGTAGCTAACGCAAGTATCGACTTATTACTTAGTAGCGATTGGCAAAGTTCTGTCTCAAACATTAATGCCCAATTGATAGAGCAATTATCTGAGCTTTCTGGTTGTACTGGCGTCAAAGATGTCAGATGTTTAGGGGCAGTTGGTGTTGTTGAGATGTTAAATAAAATTGATGTTGGAAAAATTCAGAAGGAATTTATTTCAGAAGGCATATGGATTAGGCCGTTTGATACGAGAATTTATGTTATGCCTCCATATAATATCTCCTCAGAGGAATTAACAAGACTTACTAGCGGTATTACAAGGGTTGTACGTAGGTTCTTTTAGCGGGAAGCAAATTTAAAACTGGAACTAGTCGAATTTTGTTTTCCCAAGAGGATAAAGACCTATACTTTTATTAATTTTTTCTAAGAAGGGCACACTATATTCCCGTGCTTTTATTGCACCTTCAAAAAGAATGGATTCAATATAGTCTGGAGATTCTAATAGCTTATAGTAACGATCTCTCGGTTCTTTAAGTTCATCATTTATAAGTTCAAAGAGTTGTCTTTTTGCGTCACCCCATGAAATGCCATTTTGGAACTCGTTATGCATATATTCTAATTGTTCTTGTGATGCGAATGCCTTCCATATCTGAAAAACAGTTGATGTTTCTGTATCTTTTGGTTCTCCCGGCTCTAGTAAGTTAGTTTTAATTTTATTTATATGTTTTTTTAATTGTTTTTCCGGTAAAAAAAGCGGGATAGTATTGCCGTAACTCTTACTCATTTTTCTTCCATCTAGGCCTTGAAGAATTGAAGCTCGATCATCGACAACAGCTTCAGGCATAGAAAATTGTTTGCCATATAGGTAATTAAAGCGCTGAGCTATATCTCTAGTCATTTCTATGTGCTGTATTTGGTCTTTTCCTACTGGAACTTTTGTAGCGTTAAACATTAATATATCTGCCGCCATAAGGACTGGATAAGAAAATAACCCCAGAGCTATACCAAAGTCGTTATCCTCACCGGTATCGATATTTTTCTGCAATGCATCTTTATATGCGTGTGCTCTGTTCATTAAGCCTTTGGGTGCAATACAGGTCAAATACCAGGAAAGTTGTGGAATTTCTGGAATATCAGACTGACGATAAAATACGACATTACTTGGGTCCAAACCCAAGGCAAGCCATGTTGCTGCGATTTCTTTCGTTGACTCATGAACAACCTCTGGGTCTTGGCATTTAATCAACGCATGGAAATCAGCTA
>CAZSMR010000060.1:0-4213 GCA_964608185.1 uncultured Porticoccus sp.
GTAATCTAGTACTGCAATATGTGTATTAAAATTAGCCATAAGAGAGGTTCAATCTTTATTGTTATGAAGTGATTGATATCATTAAGTTACTCCAAAGGAGAAGATTGCTGCAAGAGCTTAAAGAGATCCTTTAGTTGAAGGCATTACTCCTGACATTCTAGGATCTCGCTCTGCAGCCATTCGTAATGCACGCCCAAAGGCTTTAAAGATTGTTTCAATTTGATGATGAGCGTTACTTCCACGGATATTGTCGATATGCAAAGAAACTCCCGCATGATTTACAAAGCCTTGAAAAAATTCATAAGTGAGATCCACATCGAAACCACCAACTTTAGGGCGACAAAAATCTACAAACATTTCTAAACCTGGACGGCCTGAAAAGTCTACAACTACTCTAGAAAGCGCTTCATCTAAAGGTACATAGGCATGTCCATAGCGACGAATACCTTTCTTGTCACCCAACGCATTTTTAAAAGCTTGTCCAATAGTTATACCTACATCCTCAACTGTATGATGGTCATCAATCTCGGTATCACCATTAGCTTTGACAGTTATGTCTATTAAGCCATGTCGTGAAATCTGATCTAGCATATGATCTAAAAAGGGGACTCCAGTTTCAAAACTAGCTCGGCCAGTTCCATCAAGATTTACCTCAACAGAAATTTGAGTCTCAAGAGTATCTCTACTTACTTTAGCAGTTCGATTCTTCATACATTTCTCCGAATACTTTTTTGATATGAGCTACTCTTTACCTTGGTCTTGCCAAAGGAATTCATCCTCTAAGACAAGATGATCACACATAAGGATCGTTAAGTCAGCTTATTATAGTATTAGCATACAAGCCCTTCCAGAATTAGGTCATATTTATTGTAAGATACATGAAAAATCTTCCCATATATTTTGAATGATACTTTTTGAAAAAAAAGTGACATTCAAGCCCTAAATTAGAATAAAATAATTAATCATAATCAAAACATCTACTTATAATAATCTATGAATTGAGTGTTTTTATCTAAAGATAACGAAAAATAAGAATTCATTCAATGAGGAATCTAATTGAAATTACTAAAGGCTCTTAGTTGGTTGACCGGGCTATTTCTCATAGTTGTAATTATGGGAGTAACGTTTTTAGTTTTTGGCGTAGATCCCAATGATTATAAATCTCAGCTTTCTAAGTTTGCTAAAGAGAAACAAATTACTCTAGTAATAGAGGAAGATCTCAGTTGGTCTTTTTTTCCAAATTTAGTAGTAAATTTGGGAAAGTCATCGATATCAGGACAGGATATACCGAGTATTACTTTTGAAAGAATTGATTTTAGTCTCGGTTGGGTAGAGCTACTAACAAAAACTGTTAGCCTAAAAGCAATTACAATTCATGGCGCAGATGTAATTATTAGAGAGCCTAAAGAAGCTGAAAAGCTTTCTATAATTCTGCCTCTAGTACCCGCAGAGCAACCAGATGCATCTAACTCTTTAGATCTTCCTTTTGAGTTAGCCATATCAAATCTTAGTATTAAAGATTCAAAGCTTACAATATTATTCATAGACCAAAAACCAATTATCCTGGAAAATATTAATCTTATTAGTAAAAATATTAGTTTAGAGAATAAAGAATTTTCTGCAAGATTGGATTTTTCAGGCGATTTTAAGCTTAAAAAAACTACGAGTTTACCAATCTCTGTAAATTTTAATACCAAGTATCTCCTAGAAGAAGATTATCTCGAACTGACAAACCTCAAGGGTAATAGCGGCCCTTACTCACTAGGGGGAAACATAAACCTAAGAGATACTCTTAAATATCTCCAAGATGGAAAAGGAAATGCTGAAATCAACCTCGATATTCTTAGTTTTGATCAAATAGTCGTTAGAAATTTTAATTTAAATCTATTTGCTGATAACAAAGTGCTTAAAATAAAAGACTTATCTGGTGATATTTTTGATGGAAATTTTCACATGACATCACGGATAGATTTTAATAACAAAGAGCCTGTAATTAAATTTGACACTAATATCAATGATTTAAATATAGGTAAGGCTTTGTCATCACTTAGTGAACTGTCTGATATTGAAGGAATACTTACGGCAGACTTTAAAGGTAGTAGTCAGGGAGGAACTCAAGAAACACTAATATCAAATTTAGATGGCGAAGGTAGTCTGGAATCAAAAAATCTGAAGTTTGGCATATTTAATCTCGAAAAAAGTTATTGCAATATGGCAGCTATAATTGAAAAGCGTCCTCTCTCTCAGCGTGTATGGTCTGACTATACTGAATTAAATTTATTACAAACAATATTCTCACTTAACAGACAGATGCTGACAATACCAAGGTTTACTAGCGGAATAGGTAATTTAGCTATCTCAGGAAATGGCAAAGTTAATTTAAAAGACCAGTCCTATGACCTCCTTTTTAAGGCTAATCTTAAGGGAGACAAAACTTCTCCAGAAGGCTGCCCAATAAAAAGTAAAAGTATCAGAAATAAAGATTTACCTCTGCGCTGCAAGGGATCATATGAAAAAAATGGGGGCTCAATATGTCTGCCAGACCAAGAATTCATTAACCAAATTCTTAAGGAAAAAATAAAAGATAAAATCTTTAACAGTTTACTTAAAGCTAAATCTGGAGGCGTAATAACAAATAAGTCAGAAGATAATGATGACGACCAATCGGAAGACATTAAACAGCAGGTGATTGATACAATTTTGAAAGGTCTATTTAAATAGTGATTAATATTGGCTGTGAAAAAATAGCAGGCTATCAATCAAAAGCATTCTCTGTCAGGTTGTTACAATGGTTTGATCTTCATGGCCGAAAAGATTTGCCATGGCAAAAAAGCCCTTCAGCTTATACTGTATGGGTTTCTGAGGTGATGTTGCAGCAAACCCAAGTTAGCACAGTTGTTCCATACTACAAGCGCTTTATGATTAGTTTTCCTAATTTAGAAACTCTAGCTAATGCAAGTGAAGATAAGGTTCTACATCATTGGAGCGGACTTGGTTATTATGCTCGAGCAAGAAATCTGCATAAAACAGCAAAATTGGTCGCATTAACCTTAGAAGGAATATTTCCGGATACATTAGAGGCATTAGAGGATTTGCCAGGAATAGGTCGATCTACAGCAGGAGCAATATGCGCTATTGCATATCAAAAAACTGCCCCTATTTTGGATGGTAACGTCAAAAGGGTTCTTGCTAGACATGAGGCTGTGGGTGGTTGGACTGGAACTAGCAAGACACTCAAAGCGCTATGGAGTATAGCTGAAAACTATACTCCGAAAGAGAGAGTTGCAGATTATACTCAAGCTATTATGGACCTAGGTGCCACTCTTTGCACTCGAACAAAACCTCGGTGTTATCAATGCCCAATTAAGTTAGACTGCAAAAGCTTTCTTAGGGGTAACCCAGAAAATTACCCTGCAAAAAAACCTGCGAAGAAAATTCCTTCAAGATCTTCCTACTTTTTAATCATAGTGAATTCAGCTGGCAATTTTTTATTACAGAGGCGTCAAACTAAAGATCTTTGGGGAGGTCTATGGAGCTTCCCCCAGTGCGATGATGAAAAAGAAATACCTATTATTTGTGACCTGATAAACCGATCGGCAAAATCATGGTCTATACTTCCTGTAAAACGTCATACTTTTAGTCACTACCACTTAGATTATTCACCAGTCATGGTAGAATCTAGCTCTAAAAATGAATTATTAGATAGAAACGATATTCTTTGGTATAACCCGAATATGCCCTTAGAGATTGGCATGCCTAAGCCCATAGTTGATCTGCTAAGACAAATGAAATAATAAAAGGTACAAATATGCCGCGCATGATATTTTGCAAAAAAATGGGAAAAGAACTCGAAGGCTTAATTAGCCCCCCTTTTCCGGGCCCACAAGGATTAGAAATCTTTGAAAATATATCTAAAACCGCATGGAACGAGTGGCTTGAGCATCAAACTCGAATAATTAATGAGAAGCATTTGAATATGATGGATATAGCTGCAAGAACTTATCTTAATGAGCAAAGAAACAAGTTCTTCTCAGGCGAAGAAATAGACCAAGTTGAAGGTTATTTGCCAACAACAAAGTAATTTTCGCAGATAGTATTGACGATATAAAGATGAGAAGGTTTAATACCCGCCTGTTTTGTTTCGACAAGTATTATAAGTTTATGCCCAGATAGCTCAGTTGGTAGAGCAGAGGATTGAAAATCCTCGTGTCGG
>CAZSMR010000061.1:0-4154 GCA_964608185.1 uncultured Porticoccus sp.
AGCAAAAATTTTTAGCAATAAGTAAATCCTTTGAAACACTTATATTGGTACAATCTTGTAACTATAAGGTATTTGGTAGTACCAATTAAGTGTATTTTTTTAATAAAATAAGTTATTTAAAATTTGAAACGGCATATACACATATAATGTACGAAATTAGGGTAATTAATCTTTTATTGAAGGAATAGTACATGAATTCAATTAAAAAAGTATTCACGGTTTTAGCAATAATTTCAACCTTACCTATAGTTCCCAAGCTTTTGAGACTTCGGTCTAAAAAATTATGATGACGCTAGTGATAATAATAACTTGGGCGATTCGATGGAAGCACTCTTGTTAGACGGAGGAAACAGCTCTACGGATTATTCCGTAACAGTTAGCAGGTCATTTTATGGCTTTGATTTAACGCTTAGCTTTATCGATACAGATCTTGACAAGAAAAAATGCTATGGGTCTTATTGGTGCGAGAGTTCCGCAGCTTTTCAGTCAGTAAAAGCATATAAATAAATAAGTAGTATTTTTGCTACTGTTGATAAACTATTTTAAACTATAAAAAAATTATCAGGATAACTATATGAAGCTTATTACTGCAATTATTAAACCTTTTAAGTTAGACGATGTGCGTGAAGCACTTGCTGATATTGGCGTTCAAGGTACTACTGTCTCTGAAGTTAAGGGGTTTGGTCGTCAAAAAGGCCATACAGAACTATATCGAGGTGCAGAGTACGTAGTAGATTTTTTGCCTAAGATAAAGCTAGAAATCGCAGTAGATGACACCCAGGTTGATCCTGTTATTGAATCTATTTCTAAGTCAGCCCATACGGGGAAAATAGGAGACGGGAAGATTTTTATAACCTCACTCGAGGAGATTGTGCGCATACGAACCGGCGAAACTGGTAACGAAGCTATATAATATTTAATATGAACATATCAGTTGTCTTTCTTTTTTGTAGCTCGTGGATGCGCCTTGTCGTAGACTTTTGCAAGGTGCTGAAAATCTAAGTGAGTATATACTTGAGTTGTTGAGATATTTTGATGACCTAGAAGCTCTTGTACTGCTCGCAAATCCCCGCTTGACTCAAGCATATGGCTGGCAAAAGAATGACGTAACATATGTGGGTGAACTCTCCTTTGCATTCCTTGCCTTATACTAATTTTTTTTAACCTATCTTGAATACCCCTCGGTGAAAGTCTTTTACTGTAAACGCTCAGAAACATAGCTGGTAGGTCAGTCGAAGCTATTTCCTGTCTATGTTCCAGCCAAATTTTGAGTGCACTTATAGCTTGTTTACCAACCGGCAAATATCTAGTTTTATTCCCTTTTCCTGTTACCGTGATAGAGGCTTCTTTCAGGTCTATATCTGTTAGATTTAATCCTGAAAGTTCAGCCAATCTTAAGCCGGAAGAATAAAGTAGTTCGATTATGGCGTGATCCCTATAATCAATCCAGCTTGCAGTCTTTAGGGATAAAAATTGGTTTACTTGATCTACATCTAAAGTTTTTGGTAATTTTTTTGGTGATTTTGGCGCAGCAAGACCATCCGCAGGATTCGTGGTTAGCCACTGATTCTTTATACCATAATTAAAAAAAGTACGGAGTGAAGATAACCATCTTTGGATACTTCTTCCACCCAGCCCGCCTCTATGAAGACCAGACAAGCAAGCCCGAATATCTTGAACATTTATATTTTCTGGTATCGATGAAGATTTTTGAGGGCACCAAAAAGCTAGCTTCTCTAAATCGCGTTTATAGCTTTTAATAGTATGAGGTGAAAGTCGACGCTCTGTTCGCAAATGTTGCTCAAATTCTTCTATCCTTTTTTTTAAAGATAAATTCATAGATAAGTGTATTCAAGCATCAGGAAGCATTATGGGCATTAATCCATTTAGTACTTCTGTTATGTGGCTAAAAAAAATTGTATCCATAATACTATTGTAATAGTTTGGATCTGAATTACCGATTGCAAGTATCCCGAATAGAGATCCGTTTGATAGGTTAGCAGCAGCAGCAGATTGGACCTTAGCACCCTCATTTCCAAATAAAAAATTAAGTTCTTTATTTGTTAATATGCCGGACAGCGGTTTGTTGCTTTTTAACAGAGAGCCAACTTCTTTTTTTGCATATTTTATAGAAATAATTTGTGTATTCGCACTTAACTTTACATCATGTTCTCCAAATAATATGAGTCGATGAAATTCTATCTGAAAATCAACTTTAAGACTTTTAGAAAGCGTTAATATAATCGATTCTAAGTCTTTTGAAACAACAAGAGAAGATACTAAACGTGAGGTCTTTTCAAATAATTTTACGTTATTTTCGGCAGTAACTAGGAGGTCTTTAATGTGCTTAGATAACTCAAGATTTTTTGTCCTGAGTAGAGCAACCTGGCGCTCAATTAAAGAAATCGCCTCGCCACTTGCATGGGGTAAATTGAGTAGCTCAAGAACACTCGGATTGTCATGAAAAAAATTCGGATTGTTCTGGAGGTATTTCTTTATTTTTTTAGAAGTCATAAGACTAGAGGTGTCATTTCCATCAGTTGTATCAATCATACGTTTATCTGTCCACTATAAATCGAGGCAGCAGCTCCGGTCATCATGACAGGATGACCGTCACCTTGCCATTCAATGAGCAAGCTTCCACCGGTTAGGTTTACAGTAACGAGAGACTCTAAAAGGCCCTGTAACTGCCCTGCTACAACTGCTGCACATGCGCCTGAACCGCATGCAAGCGTTTCTCCAGATCCTCTTTCATAAACTCTTAGATTGATTTCATTCGGATTTAGTATCTGCATAAAACCGACATTAGCTTGTTTTGGAAATAGATCATGCCTTCCAATTGTTATTCCTATCGACTCTACAGAAGCAGTATTTATATCGTCTACTTTTAACACTGCATGTGGATTCCCCATCGATATAGCGCTAATTATGAGATGAGATTTTTCAACAGGTATCGTGTAAATAATTTTTTGATGATCAGTTATAAATGGGATTTTTTTTGGGTCAAGTTCTGGTAAGCCCATATTGACCTGAACTAATCCATCACTTTTTAGTTTTGTCTCGATAATCCCAGTTTTAGTTTCAACAAGTAGGCTATTTTTTCCTGTCAATTTTCGATTGTGAACAAATTTAGCAAAACAACGGGCACCATTTCCACATTGCTCTACTTCTTGCCCATCATTATTAAAAATACGATAGCCAAAATCTACATCAGGCCGACTTGGACTCTCTACTACTAGAATTTGATCGCAGCCTACACCAAAACGTCTATCACCTAATTTTTTGGCTATTTTAGGGGTAATAGTGATAGATTGAGAGATAGTATCTATGACTATAAAATCATTACCAATGCCGTGCATTTTTGTGAATTTTATTAACATATCTAGTCCAATATTATGTTTATGCTACTCCCAGTTTGCTCTTAATCAGGTAATAAGGATTCCCCATGTATTAAATCTTCAAAGGTTTCTCTTTTCCTAATTTCATACATATTATCGCCATCTACCATCACTTCTGCTGCTCTACCTCGACTATTATAGTTTGAGCTCATAGAAAACCCATAAGCACCGGCAGATTGAATACAGAGTAAATCTCCCTGAGATATAACTAAGGATCTCTCCTTTGCAATGAAGTCTCCAGTTTCACAAATTGGACCAACAATATCCCATGTACTTGGAGTACCTACTTTAGGTGTAACTGGTTCAACTGCGAGCCATGCCTGATAAAGAGCAGGTCGAATCATATCATTCATAGCAGCATCAATGATCGCAAAGTTCTTGTCTTGTCCTGGTTTTAAATATTCTACTTTAGTGAGAAGGACTCCTGCGTTTGCAGTTATAGACCTACCTGGCTCTAATATTAGTGTTATATCTCGTTCGCCTAAATGAGAAATTATTTCTTTAACATAGTCTTCAGTTTTAGGCGGTTCCTCATTTTTATAGCAAACGCCAAGACCTCCACCAATATCGAGATGGTCGATGTATATATCATATTCTTGTAGTTTATCTATCAGTACCAAAATTCGTTCTAGTGCATCTATAAAAGGTGCCGTCTCAGTCAATTGAGAGCCTATGTGGCAATCAACCCCAATAATCTTTAAAGACTCCATTTTTTTTGCCTTCAGATAAATTTCTGGGGCCCTATTAATGTCTATA
>CAZSMR010000062.1:0-3781 GCA_964608185.1 uncultured Porticoccus sp.
TTATAGGTTTAATTTTGCGGCAAACCAAGTATTATGACGATATTAATTTTTGTAAAAAAAATAACAATAGGAAAAATCCACATATGATTACTATCAATACTAATTTCGGCGATATAACGATTGAGTTAAATTTCGAAAAAGCTCCTTTATCTTCAGCTAATTTTCTCCAATATTGTCGCGATGACTTTTACACTAATACTATTTTCCATAGAGTTATTGGTAATTTTATGATTCAAGGTGGCGGCTTCAACGAAAATATGAAGCAGAAGGAGACCCGGGAAACTATCCAAAATGAGGCTGATAACGGCCTATCAAACGATATAGGCACACTAGCAATGGCGAGAACTAATGAACCTCATTCTGCAAGCTCTCAATTCTTTATCAACGTTGCTGATAACAGCTTTTTAAACCATACAGGTAAAAATTCCCAAGGTTGGGGATATGCAGTATTCGCTAAAGTTACTGATGGCATGGATATAGTTAATAAAATAAAAGCTGTTAGTACAGGAAATAATGGGCCCCATGGGGATGTTCCAATTGATAGCGTGGTTATAGATAAAATTACTATAAGTGATGCGTATGCAGATAAATAACTGTATTGAGATAATAGGAATTTTTATCCCTTCTTTCTCTTTTTTAATTGATGTAATAAATGATTGAATGAAATGTCTTCACTACTTATTTCAGACGCACATCTCTCACCTTCTCACCCTGAAATATGTGAGGCATTTTTTAAGTTTCTAGAAAACGAGGCCATTAACACTAAATCATTATATATTTTAGGTGACTTATTCGAAGCCTGGATAGGAGACGATGACCAAGAACCTCTCTCACGAAAAGTTGTGTTGCACTTAAAAAAACTTACAGACAAGGGTGTGGCTGTATTCTTGATGCAAGGCAACCGAGATTTTCTATATGGCACCACGTTCACAGAGCAAACTGGCTGTAAACTTTTGCCAGACCACCATGTTTTAAACTATAAAAATAAAAAAATACTACTACTACATGGAGACACACTGTGTACGGATGATAAGCAGTACCAACGATTTAGGCGAATAGCTAGAAGTAGTTTTTTACGCTGGTTATTAATAAAACTACCTTTAGGTACTAGGCAAAAAATGGCTGAGAGCTGGCGTTCAAAAAGTATACAATTTAATGCTAATAAACCAGAAAATATAATGGATGTTTCCGTTTCTGAAGTTGACCGAGTAATGAAAAAATATAGTGCAGATATTATGATCCATGGCCATACTCACAGACCAAAACGGCATCAGCATTTACATGGAGAAAGAATAGTCCTTGGTAATTGGGGAGAATATGGATGGTTTATTCGCATTAAAGATGAAGCAACGCTCGATCTAATTTCATTTAAGATATAAAAATTAAACAAATAAATTTATGCAATTAGTTTGAATTAATAATCTCATCGACCAAAGACGGACCCTTATAAATCAATCCGGTGTATATCTGAACAAGATCTGCACCATTGTCTATTTTTGTTTGAAAATTCTCAGCGTCCATGACGCCTCCTGAAGCAATTATAGGAAAATCATTTCCAACTAATGCTCTTAAACTAACCAAAACTTTAGACGATAATTCAAACAAGGGCTTGCCGCTAATTCCTCCCTTTCCTGAAGAATGCTCATGTACATTTGAAGTATTAGCACAGATTATTCCATCTATATTTTTTTTTAAAATAATCTCTACAAGCTGCTCAAGGTGAGCATTATTTATATTAGGAGATATTTTTAAAAAAAGCGGGACATACTTATGATTTTTTGACAGTTCAATCTGTTTTGATTTTAAACTAGATATCAAGTCGGAAAAGTATTCTTTATTAAAAAGGTCTCTGAGGCCCTGAGTATTCGGAGAAGAAATATTGATTGCTATATAGTCAGCATAAGGAAATACTTTCTCTAAACAGACCAGATAATCGTATTTCGCTTTTTCCAAAGGTGTATCAAAATTCTTACCTATGCTAATACCAAGAGGAATAGATGAATTTCTTTTTGAAACATTTTTTACTAAATGATCGACTCCCTTATTGTTGAAACCAAGACTATTTACTAAAGCTTTTTGAGAGCTTATTCTAAACAATCTAGGCTTAGGGTTGCCCTTTTGCGGTCTTGGAGTAACAGTTCCTATCTCTAAAAACCCAAAACCTAAAGATGCTAAAGGGTCAATATAATCTCCGTTCTTATCGAGCCCTGCGGCTAGACCTAGCTTATTAAAAAAAGTTATACCTTTTAATGATATTTTATTAGCATTATTTTTTTGTGGAATCTTGAATCCTATCAAATAAAGAATTTTTAGAGATAAAAGAGCTAAGTCGTGAGCAATTTCTTCTGGAAATAATCTCATCATTGAGGTGAAAAAGGTCAGCAAAGATATTATTAATTTTGTAAGCATGTAGTCATTATATGTTCATCATCTAAAGATTAATAAGAAAAGTAACAAAATAGTCTATTTTTATCGAAAAGCAGCTATAGGTAAAAGTGTATAAACTTCAGTTTAGCCTTTGAGGGCGTCCTGAATGAAAATAAAAAGCGTCGTCTGATGATTCTATTAATAAATGTTCTTGCTCGCGAATAATACTAACGCGATCGTCGAAAGAGTTATCTTTAACTTTTCTTGCCAACTTGAGGTAGTCTTCAAAATGACGCCCTTCAGACTTAAGCAAAGATAAATAAAACTTCTTTAAGTCTTGATCAAGAAAAGGGGCTAATTTAGCGAATCTTTCGCAAGATCTTGCTTCAATAAAAGCTCCTACGAGAAGGGTATCCATAAGCCTAGCTGGCTCATATGTTCTTATTTTTTTTCTTAATTCCGCTGCATACCTAGACGCATCGATATTAAAGTACTCAATGCCTCGGATCCTCATAAGATTTATAACTTGCTCAAAATGTCTCATTTCTTCACGAACTAATCTGGACATCTTGCTCACTAAATCGTAATTATCTGGATAGCGATATATCAAACTAAGTGCTGTACTTGCAGCCTTTTTTTCACAATTAGCGTGATCAATTAACAATTTTTCTTGGTTCTTTAACGCTTCAGCAACCCAACTTTCTGGTGTCTCGCAGGGTAAAAAATCTATGGCTGCTTTAGTATATTCGGATAACATGAAATTTCGTCCTCATTAAGATTTTTGCACCCAACCAATGTATAATAAGTATATAAATACGCGCTCAAAATCTTTGGTACTTTACCATTATTTCTTCGAGAAAATGCTACTTAAAAGTATTAATATAATAAAATAATCTGCCAAAGTGCCATCAAGAAAAAAAACAGTTTTACGAATCAACAGGTAATCTTTAACACTTTTGCTAGTAATTTATAGTAGAATGCGTCCCCCCAATAAAATTAAGTGATCAGCTGTACTCAAACTTTCAGCTGGTGTGCATAAAAAAATAATGTAGCTTACCGTGAGAGGTTTGAATGAGCTTATATTCAGAGTACATAGATGAAATAGCCACCCGCAAAAAGAGCTTAGGATTAAATCCTAAGCCAATTGACAGTGCTGATTTACTTTTAGAGATTATTGCCCAAATCAAAGATACCGGGAATGAGCAACGCGAAGATTCCCTGAAGTTCTTTATTTACAATGTGCTACCAGGCACAACTAGAGCTGCTGGCGTGAAAGCACAATTTCTGAAAGAAATCATTTTGGGTGAATCCGTCGTTGCAGAGATCACAGAAGAATTTGCCTTCGAACTGCTCTCACACATGAAAGGCGGCCCCTCTATTGAAGTTCTGCTCAATCTTGCTCTGTCTGATGATG
>CAZSMR010000063.1:0-3685 GCA_964608185.1 uncultured Porticoccus sp.
GAGTTTTGTTACCCCACTCTAGGGCCCCAGAACGAATCTGATAGACTAAAGCTAGAACAAGGACGCCAATGAACACAGATATAGATAAATACCCCTCCCATCCGAGCTCAAAAAAGGCTACAGCCCAAGCAAAAATGAATAATGTTTCAAGATCGAATATAACGAAAAATATCGCGACCAAATAAAATTCAACTGATATGCGTATTTGAGAGCCACCGACAGAAACAACACCTGATTCGAACGGATCATTAGTGGCTGCTTCTCGACGTCGCTGACCGAGAAGCCAAGAAAGTGCAAGCATCGTGACAACTAACATAATGACCATACAAAAATATACAGCTAGGGGCCAAATTTCGTTTGCATACTGGTTTTCCATTACTTCACATCACCTCACCAGATAAATGATATTGATATATAACTTTAAGTGATAATACATATAAAGTGAGGGAATACAATAAAAAATATCAAGCTTTTAAAAAAAGATATATACGTTGATGATAATGATAAATATTACGATAGGTTTTTATGGCTGTATTACTTTAATTTATTGTTAGTTAACATATATAAGTCAAGGGTTTAAAATTTATATGTAAGGTAAAATATTAGTATGTATATAACGTCATAAAACTTGATGGTAGTAGTGTTATTTTTTTAATGATATACACTATTAATTTATTCAATCTTGGGTGACCTAAAGCAACTATAAGAGAATATCCATCCTAAACATATTATTAACAGACAACTAAATATGTATACAAAAGTTATGAGAAATAGTGACAAAATCAAGGTTTTTATCACTGGGGCATCGAGTGGAATTGGTCAAGCGCTTTGCTACGAGTACGCAACTCAAGGGGCAATATTAGGTTTAGTTGCTCGTCGTAAAGATCCACTTTTACTGTTAAAGAAAAAACTAAGTTCAGAAACTGCAGTATATGTTGCTGATGTCAGAGATCGAGAAGCTATATGCAAAGCTGCTCAGGATTTTATAGATCGATATGGAGCCCCTGATATAGTTATATCTAGTGCAGGGGTAAGTTCTGGAACTTTGACTGAGAGAGAATCTGACATGGATACGTTTCAGGCAGTCTTAGATATTAATTTAGTTGGGATGATGAACACTTTTCAGCCATTCATCTTACCGATGAAAAAAAATAAACGTGGAAGCCTGGTTGGCATATCTAGCGTTGCGGGAGTAAGAGGGCTACCTGGTGCAGGAGCATACAGTGCCTCAAAGGCGGCTGTTACTAACTATTTAGAGAGCCTGCGGATAGAATTAAATGAATATAATTTGGTTGTTACAACAATCGCTCCCGGGTATATCAAAACACCAATGACTAAGCTTAATAAGTTTCCTATGCCTTTTTTGATGGCTCCTGAAGTTGCAGCAAAAAAATTTACTAAAGCTATAGATCAACATAAAAGATTTATAGTATTCCCATGGCAAATGAGGTGGGTCGTTATCGCTATGAAATTAGTTCCACCTTCTATGTGGGACCTTATAATGAAAAACGCGCCACGTAAAGCCAAGTCCTACTGGGATTGGTTATAACAATAATCTACTATTAATCGAAAACGTCTGTTGCAACCTTGTAGCGTGGATCCTCATTAATATTGATCTCTACATAACGTGCGGCATCATCCAATAACTGCAAGCAATCCTCACTGAGATGTCGAAGATGTAATTTTTTTCCTAGTTTTTGATATTTATAGGCCAAGCCATGCAGCGCCTCAATAGCTGAAGAGTCTGAAACTCTTGCATTTTTGAACTCAATCACCACATCATTGGGGTCATCATTTGGTGAAAAAAGCTCCTTAAAGTTGCTCACTGAACCAAAAAATATAGGCCCATTTAGCTCATAAACTTTCCAGCCATCTTCATCTATGTAGGTAGCTACCGCTATATGCTTTGCATGCTCCCAAGCAAAAACTAACGCCGATACAATTACACCAACAATTACAGCAACAGCTAAATCAGTGTATACAGTGACTGCTGCCACAAGAATGGAAATCAAGGCATCGCTTTTCTGCATGCCTTGAAATATTCGAAAAGACGCCCATTCGAAAGTTCCTAACACTACCATGAACATTACACCTACGAGCGCGGCTAGTGGAATCATCTCAATTAAATTAGAAAAAAATAAAATACAAGCTAGTAAAACAACTGCTGCTGAAATTCCAGATAACCGCCCCCTACCTCCTGAGTTGATATTTATCATGCTTTGTCCAATCATAGCGCAGCCGCCCATACCCCCAAAAAATCCATTAGCTACGTTTCCTAAGCCTTGAGCAGTACATTCTCGATTTCCACGACCCCGAGTGCCTGTAAGGTCATCAATCAAAGATAATGTCAGAAGAGATTCGATTAGACCTACGAGAGATAAAATTATTGCATAAGGAGCAATAATACTTAAAGTTTCTAGAGAAAAAGGCACCATAGGAATAGAAAAACTTGGCAGGCTTCCTTCTAGTGTTGCTAATGCTCTTTCTGCTGGTGGAAGCATACTACGTACGAAGTCAATCACTGTACGAGTGTCTATATCCAAACCATGAACCATTAATGTCACCACAATAATAGCAACTAGTGATGCTGGTATAATTGTTGTCAGCTTTGGTAGGAAGTGGATGATCGTCATGGTCAAAGCCACTAATCCCAACATCAGATACAGTTGTGTTCCCTCCATCCATTCTAGTATTCCAGGGGCTTTAGCTACCTTGAATTGTGCAAGTTGTGCCAAAAAAATAACAACTGCAAGGCCATTAACGAATCCAAGCATAACTGGGTATGGCACTAAACGAATAAACTTACCAAGACGTAACACTCCAAACATGATTTGCAAAAGCCCTGCTAATAAAACTGCAGCAAACAAATATTGCACTCCATGACTCGCGACGAGTGCAACCACTACTATGGCCATAGCTCCGGTAGCACCAGAAATCATTCCAGGTCGACCACCAAATATAGCGGCCACAATACCCATAATAAAAGCTGCATATAATCCAATCATGGGTGCCACGCCTGCTACAAATGCAAACGCGACGGCCTCAGGAACCAATGCTAATGCAACGGTTACTCCTGATAATAAGTCATTCTTTAAGTTAGATTCTTTGCTGGTGACGAGACTGAACATATTTGCTTCTCATGGAAAAAACGGCATCTTATCAGAGCTCGGCTTCAATACTAGCTAAATACCAACTATTACGAATTTAAATGAAAAGTATTTGTCTTCAGTCTTTTTTTTAACGTAATAGACTACTATTTGGTCGTGGGAATTTCACTCCATCTAGTTGTGTACGAGGGAGACTTCTTGAATCTTCGCATCTTCCAGTTTTGATCGATCCCATTACTTGCTAAATGTATAAATCCGCAGTTTTTAGCATTGATTTGATCCACTACTTCCATAAGTCTGCTTCTTTTTTTTGGCTGCTGATTATCAAATAAAGTCATCTGCTGACTATCTTGATCAGTTAGGTCAATCAGCCCAACACCCGCCTTATAGTAAGGCAAACCCTTAATGAATAAATCTTTAACACTTTTTTTGAGCTCTTTAACAACAAGTGCAGTATCGTTCGTAGCATGCGGCATATGAACTATTGTAGACCTCAAATATTTTAGCTCGTCGAAACGGCTAGTCTGAATAAAAACAGTTGCTGTCTTCACTAGGCTTTGTTGTTTTCTTAGTTTTTC
>CAZSMR010000064.1:0-3618 GCA_964608185.1 uncultured Porticoccus sp.
CACCATCAGCTTGGAAGGCTGAGGTTCTACCATTGAACCATACCCGCCTATAACCGCTACTCCAAAGATCTACTTTTTTTAATGGAGTATATATTTTTCGTTGCAGATATAACTTACCCGTTCAATCACCAACATTTAATAATCAATGATTTTATAATCAGTCAATCGTTAAACCTATAAATCTTTTAATGTACTTAGTTACCCAACAATAATAACAAATATAAAAATTTGGTGCAGGGGGGAGGATTCGAACCTCCGAAGCTTTCGCGTCAGAGTTACAGTCTGATCCCTTTGACCGCTCGGGAACCCCTGCGTAAAAGATAAAAAATTATCCACATCCAATACACACCCTAGTAAATTTTCCAAAATCTTAGTTTTAGCTAAGAAATTTTGGAGCTGGCGAGAGGAGTCGAACCCCCGACCGGCTGATTACAAGTCAGCTGCTCTACCAACTGAGCTACGCCAGCCCAAATCCTATATACAAAATAGGGAGCGCGATTTTAGTGAATGTTGGCATTATAATCAACAGCTTATTATCATAAAGTCAATTTTTATTGTTTTTTATTAATAAGTTCTTCTAAAACATCAAATAAACATCAAATAAACATGGAATAAACATGGAATTTAAAGCTTTAATACTTCGACTTTATGTAAGTTTTTTATTATTTATGGAGCAGAAAATTTTAGTCCATCTAGAACCAAATCTGGTTCAAAATAAACCGACTCATCCAAAATAGTCACGAGATTTTGACTATTGCCTCCGGTCACTATGACTGCAACTTTTTTTCGATCCATCAAACCTTCAAAATTAGACTCTATTAATGACTTAAGCATTAAAAATTCCCCCCTAATAATACATTGCTCAGTTGATTTTCCCGGGGACAAATTCTTTGAGTGCTTGTGGTCTGAGATATTTAATTTTAGATTACTAGTGCCAGCCAAAATTGCTTTTCGTGCCATTTCCAAACCAGGTAAAATATATCCACCTAAATGCTCACCCTCATCATTAATAATGTCTATAGTTACAGTAGTTCCAGCATCAATTATGACACAGGGTGATCGAAAAAGATTATAGGCAGCTACAGTAGCTAGCCATCTATCGACCCCCATGGTAGATGGATCACTATAGCCACATGTAACTCCAGCGGTATTCTTTTCAGTTTTAGCCTCAATAAAAGTGCAATTTCTTTGAGAACAGTATTCGGCTATTCGCTTAACAATATTTTCATCTGCAACAGAAGCAATCCGTATTTTGCTTAACATAGAGATCTGATTTAAAGCTTTTAAACATAATTCTATGTCCTGATTATTAACTATACCTCGAGATTGAACAGACTGTTCTGAGAGAACTCTCCACTTGATTCTAGTATTGCCGGCATCAATCTCAACTATCATTCACACTCTCGCAAGCTTATCTCTCCACCACTAAAAGTTTTTGTTATTCCATTTACTTTCAAAATAAGTGCGCCGCTATTATCTACTCCTTGAACAATACCATCGATAGTGTTGTTCATCATTATCAACTCCACTCTCTTTCCTATAAATGCATCATGTGCTAACCATTCATTTTTATAGCTAAGGAACCCTATTTTTTTATAGCTTTCTAAAAGCAATAAAAGCTGATCTATGAGCACTCCAGCAAGTTTATTTCTCCCCACTTCAGGATTCAGTAATTTATTAGCGTTCGTCCACGGCTTATTGATAGACTTTGAGAAATTTTCTGGCATATTCACATTAATTCCAATACCAATAATGACTTGACAATATCCAGATGGGTCACCAACAATTTCTAAAAGAATCCCACCAATTTTTTTCTTCTGATACATTAAGTCATTTGGCCATTTAAGCTGTATATTTTCAGCGCCACATATCTTAAGGCCACGAAGTATTGAAACACCAATAGCAAGACTCAACCCTTCTATCTCTTTTACGCCGCCAGAAAAACCCCAAACTATCGAAAGATAGAGATTGCATCCATACGGACTCACCCAAGATTTTCCTCGACGGCCTCGACCTTCTTGTTGCTCTTCTGCCAAGATTACCCAACCAGAAGCATCAAATTTTTCTGCATACTGCCTAGCCAGAGTGTTAGTAGAAGCAGTTGTCGTTAAAGTCTGCAGTTTAGTCAGCAAACTTTTAGCAGTAGGAGTCAAATTATCATAGATTTGTTTTTTTGACAGAAGGTCTAGACCACCAACTATTCGATACCCGCAACCTTTTTTTGACTCAAGAAAGACACCCAATGTTTTAATTTTTTTTATTTTTTTCCAAACAGCAGCTCTTGAAATTCCCAGCTTTTTACCTAGATCTTCACCAGAGTGGTACATTCCATCACTGAGAATAGCTAACAAATTATCCATTGTAATCCATCAAAACAAATAATATGTTTGTCCATATAAAATACACACCAATAGCTAATAAAAATAGGGAAAAACAGGCCTTCAATGCCTTAGAGGGTAGCCGATATGCTAATTTTGCCCCTACTTTCGCAAAAAACACACTCGTGGTAACGATACCAAAAAAAGCTGGAAGATACACAAATCCAACTGTATATTCTGGTAATTCTTGATTACCTAAACCCTTAAAGGAATAGACTATTGCAGCACTTATAGCTATTGGTAATCCGCAAGCTGCTGATGTTGCGATTGCATTTTTCATTGGCATGTTGGTCCAAGAAAAATAAGGTACTGATAACGAACCCCCACCAATACCAAAAATACTGGCAAAAAATCCAATAATAGCCCCCACTACAGTTTTACCATAAGCGCCAGGCATGTTGACTGAAAACAATGAAGTAGCTGGTTTAGCCATAACAAAGGCTACAATGCAAAGGAATATACCAAAAAAAAGCTGCAAGAGAACTCCAGTAATACTGACAGCAAAGATAGCCCCTATAATAGCACCCAAGCATATCCCTGGTGACAACCATAAAACTACAGGCCAAACAACTAAGCTATTTTTATGGTGTTCTGCAATAGAACTTATGGAAGTTATCATTATGGTAGCCAGTGAAGTGCCTACGGCCATATGTGTCAAAACTTCGGCAGAAAAGAGTTGGGATGAAAATGTGAAGATCAGAATTGGTACGATAACGACACCTCCGCCAAGCCCGAATAATCCGCTGACTATTCCGGCAATCACACCAAGACAAAGATAAAGAATAACAATATCCATACATTGCTCACAAATAGGTATTTGGCTCTATATTATGCCTCATTTTTGAGTATGTTAAATGTAAGGATCATATCTGTTTTTATGTTGATACAAAAAAAAACGTCCCAATTCATTAGAATCAGGACGTTAATATTAAAACCTGGCGATGACCTACTCTCACATGGGGAAACCCCACACTACCATCGGCGATGCATCGTTTCACTTCTGAGTTCGGGATGGGATCAGGTGGTACCAAAGCTCTATGGTCGCCAGGAAAACTGTTATGAGTCAAAACCAATACTATTTCAGGTTAAGTCTCAAATAAAATGTAGGAATGTTAAAGCAACGAGTGATTCTAAGCATAAGTTATTAATACAATCATTTCTATTATATGGTCAAGCCTCACGGGTAATTAGTACTGGTTAGCTCAACGCTTTACAGCGCTTCCACACCCAGCCTATCAAC
>CAZSMR010000065.1:0-3574 GCA_964608185.1 uncultured Porticoccus sp.
GCCCAAGTGGTGGAATTGGTAGACACGCTATCTTGAGGGGGTAGTGGCGAAAGTCGTGCCGGTTCAAGTCCGGCCTTGGGCACCATTTATATTGAACCCTCATTCCTTATATCCGCGCTGTTTTCTTTTCCTTATAATGCCAATATCTAAAATTTTTTAATTGGAAAATATCAATGACTTATTGGTTTACCAAGATAAGGGAAGATCGAAGATTTCAGAGCGCAGTGATCTCTATAATTTTGTTATCTTCACTTTTAGTAGGTTTTCAGACATACGAAGAAAGTAAAGAGTATTTAAGCGTACTCATTTTCTTAGATTATTTTGTGACACTATTTTTTGTAATTGAATTATCAATAAGATTCTTTTCTGAAGAAAAAAAATCATTTTTTTTTAAAGATGGTTGGAATATTTTTGATTCAATTATTGTTTTTGCTTCTTTGATTCCCGTTGCAGGGTCATCTGTTCTAATATTAAGATTACTGAGAATCTTTAGAATTTTGAGAATAATATCTGTTGTTCCAGAATTAAAGGCTTTAGTTGAAGCGTTACTGCAATCACTTGCGAGATGCGGATATGTGATGTTAATTTTGTTTGTTATTATGTATATTTATGCAGCAATAGGTTCCATGTTATTTTCTTCAGATGACCCTGCAAGATGGGCTGATCTAGGGATTTCTTTGTTAACTTTGGTGCAAGTGATGACTCTATCTAGCTGGGAAACAGTAATGCTGCCAATGCAGGACTTGTATCCATGGGCATTTCTATACTTTGTCTCATTTGTTTTTATAACAGCAGTAGTGCTTTTAAATCTAGTGATTGCTGTATTAGTCGATGTGGTATCTAAAGCAAATCTAACAAAGTAGGACTCTTGAAGATACGAGCTGAAGATTGGAATAAAATGAATTTCATATTTAGCAGCAGTTTATTTTTCAACTAGTTAGTTAAAAAAAGTAAATAATTTTGTTACCTTTTCAATACAGTAAGGAGTTTAGCCACCGTGATGGAACATAATAATTTGAGTGAAGTTATCGAAATGGCTTGGTGTGATAAAACCTCGTTTGATGATATTAAAACAATTACTGGTTTGGCTGAGTCTGATGTTATTAAAATAATGAGAGGGAATTTGAAATCCTCGAGCTTCAGGCTCTGGAGAAAACGAGTTTCTGGAAGAGTCGCAAAACACAAAGAAAAAAACCATCAACGCACCCAGAGTTTGTAGAGAAACTTTCGGCTTAACTATACATATAATCCTCATGGCTAGGCCACACCAAAAAAATTATAGAGCGACTCTGATCACTGCTTTATAATAATTCTAAGATACAAACATCACAAAAGGCATTTTTTATGAATATTGAAACTCAATTAATTCATGCTGGGTTTGAAGATGACCCAACAACCCGAGCGGTTGCTGTGCCTATATACCAAACAACATCGTATAGTTTTCGAGATACCCAACACGGCGCAGACCTTTTTAATCTAGCTGAACCAGGAAATATTTATACTCGTATAATGAATCCGACTACGGATGTTCTCGAGCAGCGTATGGCTAAATTAGAGGGTGGAGTAGGTGCGCTAGCTATGGCATCCGGAATGGCGGCGATCACAGCAGCTATTCAAACCCTCGCATCCGCTGGAGATAATATTGTCAGTGTTAGCCAGCTGTACGGAGGTACTTATAACTTTTTTGCACACTCGTTACCCAATCAGGGGATTAAGGTTCATATGGCCCCAGGTGATCATATAGACGAACTAGAAGCCCTGATCGATGAAAATACTAAGGCCCTTTTCTGCGAGTCTATAGGTAATCCTGCAGGAAATATTGTCGATATTCAGGCGCTGTCAGATATGGCACATAAGCATGGTGTTCCGGTAATTGTCGATAATACCGTTGCAACGCCCATTTATTGTCGCCCATTTGAACAAGGTGCAGATATTGTTGTGCACTCCTTGACTAAATATATTGGAGGGCATGGAACCTCTGTGGGCGGTATCATTATTGACTCAGGTAATTTTCCTTGGAAAGATCACCCTCGATTCCCTGTATTTAACCAACCAGATCCGTCCTATCATGGCGTTATATATGCCGATGCAATGGCTGAAGCTGCATTTATTGGCCGTGCTCGTGTCGTACCGCTACGGAGTATGGGTGCTGCAATTTCACCCTTTAATTCATTTTTAATCTTACAGGGTTTAGAAACTCTTGCGCTACGCATGGAGAGACATACTGAAAACGCCTTAAAGGTTGCTAAATATCTTTCTACAAATAGTCGAGTTGATTGGGTAAATTATGCGGGTCTTGAGAACGATAGGTACCATCAACTTTCCGAGAAAGTTGTTTCTGGGAAACCATCAGGAATTTTAAGTTTTGGTATTATAGGTGGAGAAGCTGCCGGTGCTAAATTCATAGATGCACTTAAGCTTATTAAAAGACTAGTAAATATAGGTGATGCTAAGTCTCTAGCTTGTCATCCAGCAAGTACGACTCATCGCCAACTAAATGATGACGAATTGAAGTCCGCAGGTACTAGCCGGCAGATGGTTCGTATTTCTGTAGGTATTGAGCATATCGATGATATTATAGTAGATATAGAGCAGGCTCTTAGTAGTAGCATGTGAGAGCGGGAAAACAACAAAGAAAGCTGAAAAAAAGGAGGGCATGTGATGAAAAAAAAGCTATTAGTAGTTATTCTATTGAGCATGCTTTCGAGTGGATGTATATTTTCCAGTCCGGAACCACCAAGCAATCAATCAAATATTTGTTCTATATTTCAAGCTCATCCCGATTGGTATGATTATGCTAGAGCATCCCAAGAAAAATGGGGTACAAGTATCTCCACTCAAATTGCTTTTATCAAACAAGAATCGTCTTTTAGGCATGATATAAGGCCGCCGCGAGATAAATTATTGGGCGTCATACCATGGTTTAGATCTTCTTCCGCATATGGTTATGCGCAGGCTCAGGATGCTGTATGGTCTGAATATGAGGAAGAACGAGGTTCGCTCTTCTCTAGAAGGTCTCATATGAAATATGCTACAGATTTTATTGGTTGGTATAATAAAAAGAGTCAATCCACGCTTGGCATTAGCAGCTCTAATACAGAACATCTTTATTTAGCTTATCATGAAGGGCGAGGTGGATATAAAAGAAAAAGTTACCTTAAAAAAAAATCACTTCTTAAAATAGCAAAAAAAGTTAGTCGTCAAGCAGAAACTTTCCAAGGACAACTTGAAAGATGTGAGGCAAATTTAAAGTGCAGACATTTTTATCAGGTATGGCCAATTTGCAGATGAGTTTGGTGGTAGATTTGTTTTGTATGGATATCAGTATAAAAAAATTATAAGTGACTAGGAAAAGACTAGGTATTTAAAGGGTTTGCCTTGACCGCAGATATTGCTAGCCCTATAATCTTTGCCCCTTAATAAAGCATCACAGAAAAAACTGATAAACAAAAAATTAAGGGTATGAGTTTATAGTTGCTATTGGTTGGTGAAAGTTATTACCCAACCTGTTGGAAAAGATTTTGTTGCGGGGTGGAGCAGTCTGGTAGCTCGTCGGGCTCATAACCCGAAGGTC
>CAZSMR010000066.1:0-3546 GCA_964608185.1 uncultured Porticoccus sp.
ATCTAGTTATTATAGACGAATTAACCTATATGCTTAGTTACAAATACCTTGACGAATCTATGGTGATCAAAGCTTTATCGAATCGACCGCCAAGTCAAAGTGTTGTGGTAACAGGTAGGGGTGGTGGAAATTCCTTAAAGGATATAGCTGACACCGTCTCAGAAATAAAAGATATTAAACATGCTTACCAGTCCAATATAAAGGCTCGAAAAGGCGTAGATTACTAGAATGGAGAAATCTCTTTGAGGGGTATCAAGTCCCGTAAATTTACGTTGATCCTCTTTTTTTCATTGATACCAGTGATGATTTTAGCTACTTTGGTCGGACCTGTTTTTATTTCTCCCGCTAAGTTTATAGAGTCTCTGCTAAGCATTCTCAGCATAATGGACATCAGTGGCAACACAGCAAATCAAACGAATTTTTCGCATGAAAAGGTAATTCTTTCTGCAATTCGATTTCCGCGAGTAGTCCTGGCAGCTTTAGTAGGTGCTTCTTTAGCATGCTGTGGAGCAGTGATGCAGGGATTGTTTAGAAATCCTTTAGCGGACCCCTCGTTAATTGGTGTTTCCAGTGGTGCATCTGCAGGGGCTAGCTTTGTTATTGTATTCTGTGGTACTTGGCTTCATAGCAGTAGTTTTTTTGGGCTCACATTAGTCGCTTTTGGCGCATCTATAGGGGGCGCTTTGGCCGTCTTATTAGTTTACCGATTATCGACTTCTTCCACTGGAACTTCTGTTCCGACAATGCTACTTGTTGGCATTGCAATTAGCGCTTTAGCTGGGGCCTTAAACGGGATATTCAGCTTTATTGCAGATAATGAAATGTTGCGGCGTATGAGTTTATGGCAAATGGGTAGCTTGGACGCGGCTAATTGGTTTCGCGTTGGAATCGCTGGAATCGCTGCTAGCATATTGTTAATAACGCTCCCTAATCAAAGCCAAGCTCTTAATGCATTTTTACTAGGTGAATCAGAAGCACGGCACCTAGGTATAGATACCGAGAGAGTTAAGCAGCGAATTATTTTATTGACAGCAATAGGAGTTGGTACATCAGTTGCCGTAGCAGGTATGATTTCCTTTGTAGGTTTAGTCGTTCCTCATATGGTTCGCCTTGTTATTGGTCCTGACCATAGATATCTAATACCTAGCTCAGCTGCACTTGGTGCAATTCTTTTAATAGTAGCTGATAGTTTTGCGCGCATTATAGTTGCCCCAGCTGAGCTACCTACTGGTATTTTAACTGCGCTTTTGGGCGTACCATTTTTCTTTTGGCTGCTCACCAAAAATCATCACCGCATCCAGAGATAATACTTATGTCCCTTGTAGCCGAAAAATTATCACTTAATTGTTCTGGGGTCTTTTTGTTGCGAGACGTTAATGTTTCTATTTTGCCAGGAAAAATTACAACAATAGTTGGCCCGAATGGAGCAGGTAAAACGTCCCTACTTCGTTGCTTATCGAATGATATTTCACCGACATCTGGCTCTATAATATTTAATGGGAAAGATATTAATAATTGGGATCCTATTGATAGAGCAAAATCTTTATCGGTTCTACCACAACATTCTTCGTTAGATTTCCCTTTTACTGCTGAGGAAGTTGTTCTGTTAGCCAGAACTCCTCATGATACTGGTTCAATAAGAGATGATGAGATTGTAGCTGCTGCTCTAAAAATTGTAGATGCAACTTATCTAGCGAATCGTCAATATACTCAGTTATCGGGCGGGGAAAAACAACGTATACATTTAGCTAGAAGTCTGGCCCAAATATGGGAGCTAGATACAAAACAAAAGGATTATAATGATCGATTCTTGCTTTTAGATGAACCAACTTCTTCTTTTGACTTGGCTCATCAGCAATTAACCTTGGAAATAGTCAGTAGTTTTTCCTCTAAGGGCGTAGGAATTTTATTGGTTATGCATGATTTAAATTTAGCAGCGAAATGCTCTGATCAGGTCATAATGATGGAGTGCGGTAAACCAGTAAAAACTGGTTTACCAAAAGAAGTTTTTACTGCAGAAAACATAGAGCAGGTTTTTGGTGTACGAGTAAAAGTTCAAGAAAATTCTGAGAATAAGAAACTTCTTATCCTTATATAGATCGAGCTCCCGACAGTAATTACATACTAGCTTATATTTATTGTTGATAATAAAGGGCTTCTAAATGAACAAGAAATTAATTCAATGGTTGAGTTTGCCAATAATTTTAGGGTTAAACACAATTTTTTTATCGAATGCTTTTGCTGATTTAACTATTGCTGATGATATGGGAAATAAGGTAATTTTAGCAAAGCCAGCAGAGCGAGTAATTAGCCTTTCTCCGCATCTTACAGAATTAGTTTTTGCTATAGACCAGGGCGATAAACTGGTTGGGGTAATGAGTTTTAGCAATTATCCAGAGGCAGCAAAAAAAATTCCTCGTATAGGCTCATATAATACAATTAGCTACGAGTCTATAACTCAAATTCAGCCTGATCTTATTCTAGCTTGGGGTTCCGGGAATGGCTCAGAAGCAATTCATAAATTAAAGTCTCTAGGCTTTTCTGTTTATGTTTCAGAGCCAAATAAACTTGAGGGAGTAGCTGCAACAATTCGAAAACTTGGAATTTTGTTAGATGCTAAAGATAAAGGTGAAAATGAGGCAAATAAATTCATTAATAGATTGAGCCAACTGACAGAAAAATATAGTAATAGAAAAAAAATGAGTGTTTTTTATCAGCTCTCAGATAATCCAATTATGACACTCAGCGGGCGACACATAATATCTGATGTAATTGAATTATGTGGAGGATTTAATATTTTCGCAAAAGCGATACCTATAGCATTGAAAGTTAGTTTGGAGTCATTAGTGAGGTCTGATCCTCAAATTGTCATAGCAGGAACAAAAAAAGAAAATGAAAAAAAATGGCTAAGAAACTGGGAAGACAGATCTTCAATGAAAGTTGTGAAAAATAGACAGATATATTTTATAGACCCGGACTTACTAGTAAGACATGGACCTAGAATTATAGATGGCGCAGAGAAAATGTGTAATTACTTAGAGAGATCTCGAAACCAAGGAAAAAAATAGATTAAAGCCACTACCTAATTTCTTGGTTGTATGCGCCTATCTGTTGTAAATTATAAATCGTAACCACGTTCGTTATGTTGAGTAACATCAAGACCATAATCTTCATCATCCTTTGATGTACGAAGACCTAATGTAGCATCTATAGCTTTTAGTATAATGTAAGTAACAATAGCGGTGTAACAAAAAGTACTTACTACACCAATCGTTTGGATACTCAATTGACTGATTATGGTTGCGCCTTCAGAGAGACCTTGGCCACTAAAAACTCCTAGCTCGCTTGATATAAAAAATCCAGCTAAAAACGTTCCCAATATACCCCCGACTCCGTGAACAGGAAAAACGTCTAATGAATCATCAATTTTAAGTGTTTGTTTTATTAATTGTGTTGCGTAGTAACAAATAATTCCTGCTGAAAATCCAATGACTAGAGCTCCTCCAGGACCTACAAAACCTGAAGCTGGTGTTATAGTCCCAAGTC
>CAZSMR010000067.1:0-3204 GCA_964608185.1 uncultured Porticoccus sp.
AACATTTAAAGCCTTATCAATATGATTTGTAGATCTGTTTATAGCATGTAAACTAAGAAAAGCTACGGCATCTGGATAAGATCCTATTTCTTTTTTATAGCTTTCACCAGCTGAGATCATAATATTTCTTACAGGAATATTCCTATCAGAGGGTTCATTTTCATCACGTAAAATTCTAATATGAGAAGGCACGTCCCCTTTTTTTTCTAATGATTCAGCGTAGTTTAAAACCTCTTGGCTTTCGGACGAAACAATAGTGGCACTGATCTTATCAGAGGCTACTGCTTTTGAAATTGCTCTGGCTAATAAAGAGACACCATTATGCAATTTGTACGGAACACCCTCAAACCCAGGGTAAGACTCACGAACTGGAATTATAGCTATAATAGTTGGTTTATAATCTCCTTCTAAGCTAGAACTTATCCGATCAAATATTCGTGAACGCGCTTCAAGCAAGCGATTTGAATCTCTACTAATAGAAGAGCTATGCTGGCGGTAATAAAACAAAGGAATGTCAAGATTTATAGCACCTACTCTTTGGTAAAGTTTATACCAAAGCTCCCAGCCATCTTGTGCATTTATATCCTCTGAATAGCCACCAACTGCTTTTAAAGATCGAGTTCTGAGCATTGTACAGGCACCATGTGGCGGTAAATGATCTACAATATCTTCATTTTTAATTTTCCATCTTCGTTCTATGCCGAGAGTTTTCCCTTCAGGATCAGTATAAAAATAATTTCCATAAACCAAGCCTACGTTCGGAGTAGCCTCGAGCTTTGCTACCATTAATAATAAAGCGCACTCATCAAACCAGTCATCTGCATCAAGTCGAATTAAATATTTTCCATTCGCTATATCTAATATATTATTAGCAATTTTTTGAAGCCCCGTACTCTTTTTATTTTGTCTGAAAGTAACTTTTTTAGGAAAACGGCTACAGAGCTCGCGAGCAATAACTGCAGTGTCATCTGTAGATGCCTCATCAATGATTATTAGCTCCCAATTTGTATAGAGCTGTGTAAAAACACTCTCGACGGACTGCTTCAAGAAACGTCCATAATTTGCACAAGGTATGTATATGGTAACGAGGGAGTTTGAATTCATAATAGACTCTTATCAAAAAGTAAACTTAATAATCAATACCAGGCTTAAGCGCACTTAAAGGCTCGATATCTCGTAAAGCTTCAGCTCCAACTAAAGATTTATAATCTCGAGCGTCAATACCATGAGCTGGGCGCAAAAAAATTAAATCTTTATCTTGTATTATTTCGCCTTTTTTTACTTTGTGACACAAATAAACACCCCGTCGGAATGATATTTCATGCCCACTATTAATTTCGCTGGGTTGTGGCAACTTAATGCCGCTACCTTGAAAAATTTTCAAATTTTTAATTTTTTCTTTTAAAGAAACAACTTCTTTTTTGTCTAATGAAACCTCATGATCTCTAAACGATTTTCCATCGCGAGTGTCTGTAAAATGGAACTCTAGGGCATCAGCACCCATTATAGCCGCGACCAACAGAGCATCTGTGCCAGTTGTATGATCTGAATAGCCTACGGATAAACCAGTTTCACGTTTGAAAAGATCCATGACTTTTAGATTAGCATCTTGATCGGGTATAGGGTACATGGATGTGCATTGTAAAATACACAACATATTAGGGTCAGTATATTCTTGGTTAGTCCGCTGCAAGAATCTTATAGTCTGCAAAACTTCTTCCATAGAGGATAAACCAGTTGAGATCAAAATAGGTTTACCTCGCTTCGCAAATTCCTCTAAAATTGGCCAAGCAGTCATATCTCCTGAGCCTATTTTATAATACTCTAGGTAAGGATCGATCCAATCCAGCATTTTCAAATCCCACACTGATGCTAAATATTTAATGTTTGCATCAAGGCACATCTTTGCTAGAAAAATATGCTGCTCTTGTGACAACTCAAATTTTTTAAAATGATCAACTCGTTCAGGGCTTTCTTTACTGCTTACTAAAGCATCTCCATGATATAGCTGAAACTTTATACAATCAGCTCCACTTGCAATTGCAAGCTCAGTCATATTTTTTGCGACTTCAAAATCACCTTCATGGTTACCTCCTATTTCTGCGATCATTAAAGGTCCAACTGATCCATGCCAAGGAGAAGTTTTAAACTTGGATTGAATGCGCTCACAAACATTTTTTTGGGTGATATCTGTAGCAGGCTTACACGAAGCTAAAAATATTTGACCAAGCCTATCTATATGAGACTGTATCTCTAGGTTCAAATTTGGTTGAAATGTTACCTTCTGATGTATATTTTCATATAAATAACGTCGGCCAATCTCCTTGTTTTTGCTCAACCAGAGGAAAACTTGGTCAAATCTCTGAGGATACTTAATATTATTCTTAATCGAATGATAAAAATCAGTTCTTATAATTTGAATACCTGTATCCTGCATCAAGTTAGTATTTGGCTCACATCTTATATAGTCAAAGCAATTTGTCTCAGCTACTGTCATCATAGATTTCAGCTTTTCTGTATCAATCAAAAGATCACCACCATCAAGCCTAATAACAAAATTCCAATTATATATTTTTAGGCTGCAGGTTAACTCATCATCATTATCAACCCGAATACATTTAACTCCAGAGCGAGCGCAATATTTAGCTATTATGTCATCTTCTGGATCTTCAGAGACAGCAACTACAATAATAGAATTTGCAACCACTTTAGAGATTCTAGCTAACGTATAACTTAAAATCGGGCGACCATTTATCTGACGAAGCATGCTAGCTGTCTTATTGGATTTACTATAACTTGCTATCACGATACCAGTAGTCAGATCATTTCTCCTTTAACCTAATATACCTAAAAGAATGTTGTTCATACTAATATTTATCTATTTTTTGGGCTTACTGATAAGCCAAGAACCCAATAATAGATGATGTAGCCCGCAGCGATTAAAGGTATCGATAGCTTGTTCAGGGGTGCCCACAATAGGTTCGCCATGAATATTAAAAGAAGTATTAAGGACAGCACCGACGCCTGTTTTCTCTTCAAAAGCTTTAATAAGTGAATGGTAGCCTGGATTTTCGTTTTGATGGACAATTTGTGGACGAGCTGACCGGTCAAAAGGATGGAGGCCAGCGGGCATATGCTCTTTAGCTAGAGATGTTGAATCAAAACCAATTGCCATGAATCTACCATCAATATTTTTCGGATTAA
>CAZSMR010000068.1:0-3160 GCA_964608185.1 uncultured Porticoccus sp.
AAATATTGGGGTTGTACCACAAGAATTTAATTTCAATCAGTTTGAGAAAGTTTTTGATATTATTAGCACACAGGGTGGGTATTTTGGTATTCCAAGAAAATTATCCGAAGAGCGAGCAGAAAAATATCTAAAGCTTTTAGGTCTATGGGATAAGCGTGACCAGACTCCACGGATGCTATCGGGTGGAATGAAAAGACGACTAATGATAGCAAGGGCTCTTGTCCATGAGCCTAAATTGTTGATTTTAGACGAACCTACAGCTGGCGTTGACATAGAACTCAGGCGATCTATGTGGAAATTTCTTAAGGAAATTAATGAGAAAGGCACAACAATAATTTTAACTACCCATTATTTAGAAGAGGCTGAATATTTATGTCGGAATGTGGCAATTATTGATCGTGGAGAAATTATCCAAAATACTTCTACTAGTGATTTATTACGGCAGTTGAATGCGGAGTTCTTTATTTTTGACACATACGAAAATTTATCTGAACTACCGAGTATAAACGGTTGCAAGGGGCGAATTATTAACGATAACAGCTTCGAAGTTGAGGTTGAGAAAAATAAATCTTTAAACACTTTGTTTGCCAATCTTACCGCTCAAGGTATAGAAATTTCTAGCATGAGAAACAAAACCAACAGGTTGGAGGAGTTGTTTGTTTCACTTGTGCAGCCCCACGAGCAAAAAAATGAAGAGGATGCAGGATGAGTCCTAGAGAGCAATGGATAGCTTTTTTTACAATAGTGATTAAAGAAGTGAAAAGATTTACTCGTATTTGGCCGCAGACCTTACTTCCTCCTGCAATAACTATTGCATTATATTTTATAATCTTCGGTACCTTAATAGGCCCTCGTATTGGAAGCATGTCAGGTTTTCCTTATATTGAATTTGTTGTCCCCGGGCTTATTATGATGTCTGTTATTACCAACTCATATGGTAATGTTGTTTCATCGTTTTTTGGCGCGAAATTTCAAAGATCTATTGAGGAAGTCCTCGTATCTCCAGTGCCCAGCCATGTTCTTTTGTTTGGGTATGTGATCGGCGGTGTGATTAGGGGCTTAGCGGTAGGATCTATAGTCACCTGCATGTCTTTGTTTTTTACCGATCTGCATGTACATAATGCAACTATAACGGTTGCTATTGTTTTCTTTACCTCAGTCTTATTTTCACTGACTGGCTTCATCAACGCTATGTATGCAAATAGTTTCGATGATATATCAATTGTTCCAGTTTTTGTTTTAACACCTCTTACATATCTGGGTGGGGTATTTTATTCGATTGAAATGTTGCCTAAATTTTGGCAGGGAATTTCAATGAGTAACCCTATTCTTTATATGGTAAACACTTTCAGATATGGCTTCCTAGGTATAACTGACGTTAATATAAATTGGGCATTTTTCATGGTGATTTCTTTTTGTATAATTTTGTTTTCTTATTCTTTATATTTGCTTGATCAAGGAAAGCGCCTCAGAACCTAAGTTTTTAAAAAATGGGTACTTATATTTATGCATAAAGATTTAATTTTAGGTGTTAAAACAGCATACCCAGAAAATTATAATGCAGGGCTACTATTTGCTATACCTAGAAAAAAAGGGCGACAGTCAATAAACATAGAAAATAGCTACACATTTTATGGTGAAGATATATGGACAGCATATGAAGTTTCCTGGTTAGATCTAAAAGGAAAACCTACTGTTGCTGTGATTGAAGTTACCTTGTCGTGTGATACAAAAAATATAGTAGAGTCTAAGTCCTTAAAGCTCTATCTGAATTCCCTTAATCAAATGAAATGTGAGTCTAGCGACGAGATTGAGGCGATAGTAAAAAAAGATATTGAACACTGCGTAGATGGTTTTGTCGATGTTCGTAGTTATAGCCTAGATGCTTTTTGTAATCGGGGACTCCCTTCATTTTCAGGTGTCTTGATAGATAGTCTAGATGTGAGCATTGATTTTTATGATCTAGATGCTTCATTTTTATTTAGAGAGAAGAGCGACTGCATTGTCACAGAAACACTTTACAGTCACTTGCTGAAGACGAACTGCCCTGTGACCAATCAGCCTGACTGGGCGAGTATTATGATCAAATATACAGGGCGACAGATCAGTGCCGCAGGCTTGCTCAAATATATTATTTCATATCGCCATCATCAAGATTTTCATGAACAGTGTGTTGAGCGAATATATTCCGATATAAATGCTTTCTGTCAACCACAGGAATTAGAGGTATACGCTCGATACTCTCGAAGAGGCGGCATAGACATTAATCCTTATCGTAGCTCAAGAAAGATGCATCCCCCCCTGATTCGCACATCTCGACAATAAATTGATGCTATAAATTATTTTTCATTTAGATGGTCTGTTATAATAAAAAATTATTTCTTTTTATGTAGGTGAAAAATGGATGCGTTAGTTGCGTTGCAAAACAGAGTCTCTAGCCCTAGATTGGTTGACCCTGGACCAACAATAGAAGCTCTTGAGGAAATCAAGAAATCAGCTCTTAGGGCTGCTGATCATTGTCGTTTGAGACCATGGAGATTTTTAGTTATTGAAGGCGATTCACGAAAAAAACTAGGTGAATTATTCATAGCGACTGAAAAACAAAAAATCAGTAATATGACAGATAATAAATGTGAACTCTTGGCTAAAAAAGCGATGAGAGCTCCAACTATTATAATTGTAGTTGCAAGCCTTAAACAGCATCCTGTAGTTCCAGAAATAGAGCAAATAATCTCAGCTGGAGCTGCCGCTCAAAATATGCTGAATGCAGCTTATGCTCTGGGATTAGGGGCAGTATGGCGAACTGGTGAAGTCGCTTATGACGTGAATTTTTCTGCCGGATTAGGCTTAGCTGTTAGTGAGAAAATTGTTGGTTTTCTATATCTAGGAACTATGCCTGTTGGGCGTGAGTCTAATGTTTCAAAAATTAACACTAACGATTACTTTAAGGATTGGCCCTGATAATTGCTATCGATAAATTGGTTATGTAAAGTTCTGTCTATTTTTTATAGTTAGATGTGTAAGCATAGAACCAAAAAAATTTTTCATTATTATGTTTGTTTATATGGTGAGGTGGCCGAGTGGCTTAAGGCGCCCGCTTGGAAAGCGTGTGTACGGCAACGTACCGAGGGTTCGAATCCCTCTCTCACCGCCAAATAAA
>CAZSMR010000069.1:0-2951 GCA_964608185.1 uncultured Porticoccus sp.
ACACTTAATGGAGCTCTTGGTGTTGAACATGATGTAAGTAACAATATGGATAAAATCCAAGCCACTTCTTCAACCATAACTGGACTCACACCAGTTGAACTAAATACCAGTATCAATAAAACCAGACCAGTAGTAACTTTAGGTGCTACTTATTACGTCACCCCAAATCAAGCCTTATCAGTACAAACGCAATATCAAGAGTTAGCCTACACCAAGACTAGTTCTAAGACTCTTTACTTTAATTACACAGTAGGGTTTTAACTACTCATCATAGTGGTGCAGATAAATGTAGACTATATAAGGGTCACAAGGGGGTCAGATTGTATGAATGTGAAGAAAAAGATAGTACTTTAGTTATTTATTTTTACGGTATCAATTCCGCTGTGGTGGTCTATGGATTGGACGTATAATCCTTTTTAATTATTCTTTTAATAGATAAAAAATGGGAGTAGCTAACCTCTACAACTCTTTTAATTCCTATAATGTTAAGGCAGAGGGCTGAATTGGTTCAATCCCCCCGCCTCCACCAATAAAGTTAAGGCCGGTTGTATAAGGACTTCAGAGCCTTAATTACATCAAAGATGGAATGAGGTAAGCAAAAGTAAGTCCAGTAATAAAAAATCCTACTGAAGTAAAATAAATAATCAACGATAATTTTTTTGCCTTAGCGCATGCATTCGCTTTTTTTTCGTCTATAGGGCAAGGCATATTTTTTGCGCGGTATTGGAGCACTCCAGAAATTACGAGCATTGTAAAAGCACCAATAAATATCTGAGCCTTATATATAGAGATAACAACGAGTTGTGGAAATATTGAAAAAAGAGAGCTTAGTGTTGCACCCGCACCTATTGAAACTAGTAACGCAGGTAATGCACAGCAAATAATAGTTCCGCTACTAGCAAATAAAGATAGGTAGTCTGCTAGCTTATTTTTCATTCTCGATCCTAATTTGATTCATAGTGCCAGAAAAGTTTTCTATTTTTCGAACATCGTAACCTGCATCACTGATAACTTTCGTAATAAATTTATTATCAAGTCCATCTTTCGATTCTATAGCGACAAAGTAGTTTTCTAGACTAACATAAACATCGTTAACACTATCCGTTGCGCTGAAGCTTTTCTCTATCCCTTGTGCGCAAAAAGCGCATACCATACCCAGTACTTCAATTTTTTGAATCAATGCGTAGCTGTTAGCACTTAAAGACAGTATAGCTATTAGTAATATTATTTTTTTCATTAATTGCTCTCCTAAAATGTATACATAAGATGAAAGGATGCATCTCCATCCGTCGATACTCCAGTATCCATAAATATAGATTTGTTAATTATTCTAAAAGTAGGGGTGTATTTAATTTTGTTATTTAGACTATTGATATTTTTAGTTTTTAATATGAACCAAGGCTGTATTTCATTATATCCTGCTTCATAGAATGAGAAGCCGCCTTCGATTTTGGTTACATCAAAGTTCTCATGACCAGCTCTTAAGACTTGATGAGAAATCATTCCATATATCCTTTTTGTCTCATAATCGAACTGTAATGTTGGGCTTAAATATATATAGTGCTCTTTAATGTTATTTTTCTTTATATCTATAAAACCGGCTCCAGTGAACAGCCATAAATTTGCCTGCGAATTAATAGTATTTTTTCTCATCAATTTTCTTAAATAAAATATTTCTCCTGAAGTTATGTCATAGCCGTCACCCTTAGCCTTAACCGTCTTTACACCAAACGACTCCTTGATAGATGAAGCGTAGCTTGACTCCAGACTAAAGTAATCTTTACGTAATTCAGTCATGTTAGTTGTAGAACCCTTAAAACTCATCGGTGCTGCATGAACGATAGATTGATGGGCTACAAGCAAAAAAATGAATATGAAATACAACTTACTCATGCTTTTCGTCACCAACATACAAAACATTTTTACCCTTATACAAATGTGTCAGCTCTCGAATTTTTTCTTCCTGTACTTTCTTGTCATTTGATTGAAAGGCGTCCATAACACAAGATTCAAGGTGCTTTTGAAGCATGATTATTTCAAGTGACTGGCAAGCTGAACTCACTGCCCTTAATTGCGTAATAATTTCAGGGCAATACCTACCCTCTTCAATCATTTTTTTTATCCCATTCAGCTGACCCATAGCCTTATTGATTCTTGGAATATGTTTTGTGTAGTCCGGATGTCTCGAGTCGCAGCAATCTTCCATAATTTTTTCCCAATAATGTAATTAGATTACCTTATACCCCTATAGGGTATATGTAAAGTAAATACATCACTTCGTGAGATGTTTGGACAGCTGCTTAAGCTTTTTTTTGTAGTTAAATTTGATATTGGTTTGCACGATATTTTTGGTATGTGATTGAGTGAAGTATCAAAACAGTGGAAGTGTTCGAAGCCAGAACTAATATATTCAGATCAAGATTATTTTTGAGTATTTTGATCAACCAATTACTCTATACCAGTTTAGTCTGGTCTATCAGTCACTGCTCCAGTAGAAGCAGAGCTAACTGTTTTCGCATATTTTGCTAGCAATCCTCTGGTATATTTTGGTGCAGGCTTTTTCCAGTTGCTCTTTCTTCTAGCCATTTCTGTGTCACTAATATCTAGTGTAATCTCACTATTTTTCGCATCAATTGTGATATTGTCTCCATTTTTTACCAGCGCGATGGCACCTCCTTCATATGCTTCAGGCGTGATATGACCTACTACGAATCCCCTGCTTCCTCCTGAAAAACGTCCATCAGTGATGAGTGCGACATCATTGCCCAGCCCTTTGCCCATAATTGCAGAGGTGGGGCTTAGCATTTCCCGCATGCCAGGGCCACCTCTCGGGCCTTCGTAGCGAATGACAACCACGTCACCGGATACCACTTGACCATCAATAATAGCTGAAAATCCCTGCTCTTCTGAGTCATATACTTTGGCCGTACCAGTAAAACTTAAGCCTTCTT
>CAZSMR010000070.1:0-2663 GCA_964608185.1 uncultured Porticoccus sp.
CTTGAAACTCAAGGCGAGATCAACTTCAAAGTACCGCTGGTTATTGCGCCGCCCACTTATAACATCGTTGATGAGTTGAAGGCCGAAGGTGACTGGGAACTGCTTCAGAAATACGCCGGTTTCGAATTTGACGATGCCGATCCTAAAGGCGCCGCTCGTACGCAGTACCAGAATATTATGTACTTAGAGCGCCCGGGTTGTAACCTGTGTATGGGTAATCAAGAGAAGGCTGCCAAAGGCGATACGGTACTTGCTACCTCTACTCGTTTGTTCCAAGGCCGTGTGGTTGAAGATACTAACGAGAAAAAAGGTGAGTCACTGCTAGCCTCTACGCCAATGGTTGTACTATCTAGCATCTTGGGCCGTATCCCAACTATCGAAGAGTACAAAGCCGCCGTTCAGGGCATCAACTTGACCGACTTCGTGCCACCTTCGGTAGACCTGAGTGTTGAGCCACAGGCTCTGCCGATCAGGGTTATCGGCTAGTTTCTAGTTTTTAACTGGCTCAATATATTAAGCACTTAAATATTAAAATTTACTTCTTATCTATACTGCGTTGCTTGTTTTTGAATTCTATTTTTTTCTGCCTGCGATTAGATATTTGTAATTCTATTGAGGAGCCAAGATGGGCCTCCCCTCTTTTTTCAGCCAGGCTGACCTGTTCTTCTCTATCTGCATAACGTTTTATTTGTTTGCTACTATGCTGGCCGAGGCAATAATGGCAACTGATGCCTTTTTTGTAGTTCTTATGGTTTTTTTCTTCGTCTGTTATAGGCATACGACATGCATGACATTGATCATAGCAGCCTTTCTCTAAATCATGATTTACCGTAACTCTATTATCAAATACGAAGCATTCACCCCTCCAGGTAGAACTGCTTTCAGGGACCTTCTCAAGATAGTTTAGAATCCCTCCCTTTAAGTGAAAAACTTCTTCAAAACCCTGCTTTTTTAAGTAAGCTGTTGATTTCTCGCATCTAATACCTCCAGTACAAAACATTGCGATTTTTTTCTGGTTTTTTGAGTTTAAGATTTGTGAGACTTTACTAGGAAAATCACGAAAATTTTCTGTTTCAAGGTTAACTGAATTTTTAAATGTGCCAATTTTAGTCTCGTACGTATTTCTAGTGTCTAAGACTAGAACGTCAGGGTTTTCAATCAATCTATTCCAATCACTAGGTTCAACATACGTTCCTACAAGATGATTTGGGTCTATGTCTTCAATACCCATTGTTACTATTTCTTTTTTTAATTTAACTTTTGTTCTGTGAAAAGGTTGCACGTCAACATAGGATTCTTTTATTTCTAAACTTAAAAATCGGTCATCTTTTTCTAGCCATCTTATAACTGCGTCAACACCACCTCTTGGGCCAGCAATTGTTCCATTGATACCTTCCGGTGCTAATAAAAAAGTACCCAAAACTGATTCAGCAACCATCAAATCGTAAAGAGGTATACGAAATAATTTAAAATCTGGGAATTTTGAAAAGCGATACAAAGAAAGAACAACTACATTCGGGTTAGACTCAGTCATAAATTTTCCTTGTCATGAGGTTTGCCTCAAGATTTAGCAGCTAAATACTAAGCAATATTTTAACAACATATTCTCTTTCGATAAATAAAACTTTTAAGGCGAGATCAACTATCGACAATTCATGAATCTCAAGCTATTGTCATTGTATTGAGTGATGAGCTGAGAAAAATAGTATGGGTTTATTTTTAGTATTCACAGTTATCTTTATAGCAGGCTATATTTACCGGATTAAGAAAAACAAATTTAACTCAATAGAAAGAAAAAAATCACTATTTAAGAGTATCTTTTATTTTCTGATAATAATTAGTATTGGTTTGGCCTTATCAGGACGAGTTTCATGGATCATAGCTGCTGGGGCAGCCTTAATACCTATCGTGAAATTTCTTTTTTTATTCCTATGGAAAAGCATTCCGCTTATTCAAATGTGGTTAAGATCACGAGGTACTAGAGCAGGTAAGATCTTCTCATCAGAAAATAACAATGAGTTAACTCAAACCGAGGCATTAGAAATACTAGGTTTAGAGCCAGAGCCAAGCGACGAAGAGATTATTCAAGCTCACAGAGAGCTTATCCAAAAATTCCATCCTGATAGAGGTGGAAATAACTATATGGCAACAAAATTGAATCTAGCTCGAGATTTGTTATTAAGAAAAAAGAGTTAAGTTATTTTTTATTCATTCTACCTACAAAAATTCTTTTTTGGTCTCAAAAAATGAAGGACGATCATTCTTTTTCCTCTTCAATATAATCGCCAAGTGCTGTTATCTTCTTAAAAGTCTTATTTGCTTTTGATACTTTTTCCCAGACCACATTAGCATCTACGCCCCCTCATCAATTTCCCAGAAATTCTCAAGATATAAAAGTTTTTAAAACTATATGGATGAACAAAAAGGTAGTAGAATTTTAGCTGTGTTTGATGATCTATACTTCACCCACAGAAAAAAAATTTCAGGGGTGCTGTATTTACAAGCAAGTAACATAAAGTAGTAAGAATAGTAGCTATATGTGTTGTATTTAATGGATTTAGTATAACTTACAAATCACGTCCCGGTGGCACAGCTGGATAGCGCGGCCCCCTCCTAAGGGGCAGGTCAGAGGTTCGAATCCTCTTCGGGACGCCAATCAATAC
>CAZSMR010000071.1:0-2526 GCA_964608185.1 uncultured Porticoccus sp.
TTCAGTTAAACATTTAACCGTTAATTTCCATACCCGAAACGGTATTATCAGGGCGGTTGATGATGTCAGCTTTAATGTAGGTAGCGGGGAAACATTAGCAATAGTTGGTGAGTCGGGTTCAGGAAAATCAGTAGCTGTATATAGCTTGCTTGATCTTATTCCTAGGCCGCCAGGAAAAATAGAGTCCGGCATAGCCTTATTTGAAGGTACTAATCTTATCGGCAGAAAAGAAAAAGAACTTCAAAAAATACGCGGCAATGATATAGCTATAATTTTTCAAGATCCAATGACAAGCCTTAACCCATACCTAACGATTGGCGAACAGCTTATGGAGCCAATAATCTATCATCAGCAAAAATCGCGAAAAAAGGCTAAAATAGCCGCTATTAATATGTTATCTGAAGTGGGAATAAAAGAAGCAAAGAAGAAGATTGATAACTATCCACATGAGTTTTCAGGAGGCATGCAACAAAGAGTCATGATCGCTATGGCATTGATTGCCAAGCCAAAGTTACTTATATGTGATGAACCCACAACAGCCCTAGACGTCACTACCCAAGCCCAAATTATAAAGCTAATTCAAAAAATTCAAATAAAGTATAAAATTGCTGTTGTATTCATTAGTCATGATCTTGGAGTTGTAGCAGGTATAGCAAACAATATTGTCGTAATGAGAGATGGTAAAATAGTTGAAAAAGGTACTGCTGAAGATATATTTTATAGACCTAAGAATGACTATACTAAAAGCCTGCTATCGTCAGTACCTAGTGGTCAAAAGATATCAAAACCCTGCAATAATCAGGATGTTCTATTAAGGGTTAAAAGTTTAGTCAAATATTACGCTAGTGAAAATAAGAGTATCAGCTGGCTGCCATATAAGAAAAATAAAGAGCAAAAACTCATAAAAGCGGTGGACTGCATATCTTTTGAAATAAAAAGAGGGGAAATTTTTGGAGTTGTTGGTGAATCTGGGTCAGGTAAGTCAACTTTGGGCAGATCAATACTGCAACTGACAACTGTCAATAGTGGTGAAGTTTATTTCAACGGCACAAACCTCATGCTTTTGTCGTCCTCCAAAAAAATTGATATACGTAAAAGAATGCAGATGGTGTTTCAAGATCCCTACTCATCTCTTAATCCAAGGATGACAGTTTTTGATATATTGGCTGAACCCTTGCTCTATCACTCTATATCAACAGGTAAGAAGATCTTAGACGATGTTTATTCTCTTATGGATGATGTTGGCTTACCGAAATCTGCTTTAAAAAAATATCCACATGAGTTCTCTGGCGGACAACGCCAACGTATTGCTATAGCCCGAGCTATAGCAACTAAACCTGAGTTTATAGTTGCTGATGAGCCAGTGTCAGCACTTGATGTTACTGTTCAGGCTCAGATTCTCGAACTTATATTATCTTTAGTTGAGAAACACAATCTAACCATGATGTTTATTTCTCATGACCTTTCTGTAGTTAGGTATATTTCTGACCGTATTGCAGTTATACACCAAGGAAAATTGGTAGAACTAGGCAAAACTGGTAATATTTTTTCGTCGCCATCAAATGATTATACGAAGCAGTTACTTTTAGCGACACCACTCGCTGATCCAATAAAAGAAAAGGCAAGACAAAGTACGATGTAAAACAAGGTATAGCTCTTAAATTTAACTTCGAATTAACCTGACTCTAAAAATCTTACCTTTTAATTTTCCAGTAGCCAGTTTATTTAGTGCAACCTTGTAAGCACTGGAACTAACGGCTACAAACGACCAATTATCTTTAATATTTATTTTTCCAACCTGTGTGCCGTTTAATGCACCCTCACCAGTGAGCGCTCCAAGTATGTCCCCAGCACGTATTTTTTGTTTCTTTCCTCCATCGATCTGTATAGTTTCCATCAATGATGCATTAGGTGTGTCATTTAAAATACTGGATAATGGAAGTTTTTTGGGGACGATAGTTAAATTTAAATATTTTTCAATAAGATTCACTCTGTAGCGCTCTTTCACACTAAAAAGACTAAAGGCATTACCAGTTACTCCGGCACGACCAGTTCTACCTATACGATGAATGTGACTATCAATATTTCGCGCAAGATTATAATTTATAACTGCTCCAAGAGAGAAAATATCGATTCCTCTTGCTGCGACGTCTGTAGCAACCAGAATTGGGATACTATTATTAGAAAAGCGAATCAGGGTCTGATCTCTATCTTTTTGATCTAGGTCACCATGTAATGCTAACGAAGAAAATCCAGCAGTTACTAGCTGACTGCAAACTTCCTCAGTTTCTTTTTTTGTTTCGCAAAAAATTATAGTTGAATCTGGTCGATACTTTAAAAGTATTAACATTAATGCTTCGAATCTATGATTTTCGTCATTAATTTGATAGAAATATTGATTAATTTCACTTTTTTTACTATCAGGCAGAGCTCTAATAATTTTAGGATTCTTCATTAATTTTGAAGAGATAGGGGCAACATCATCAGAAAAAGTGGCAGTAAACAGCAAGGTCTGTCTATTTGCTG
>CAZSMR010000072.1:0-2426 GCA_964608185.1 uncultured Porticoccus sp.
CCTGATGTAATTGGCATACAAGAAACAAAAGTTTCTGATGAGCAGTTCCCTTTAGAAGACATAAAAAATCTCGGTTATGACGTAACCTTTCACGGACAAAAAGGTCACTACGGAGTTGCTCTAATATATCGAATACCATTAATTAAAAGTTGCAAAGGTTTTTCTCATGATGATGGCGATAGCCAAAAACGCTTGATCTCTGGAGAATTTCAATACAAGAATAAAAAAATAACAATTTTTAATGGATATTTTCCTCAAGGGGAAAGTCGCTCTCATGATAAAAAGTTTCCTTGTAAAGAAAAATTCTATGCTGACTTAATAGATCACCTCAAGAATACATACCAACCTGATGACTACTTGTTAGTTATCGGAGATATGAATGTTGCTCCATTGGACATAGATATTGGTATAGGAGACGAAAATAAAAAAAGATGGTTGCGTACAGGTAAATGTTGTTTCCTTCCGGAAGAAAGAGAGTGGCTGGAAAGACTCAAGGAGATTGGTCTTATCGATACATATGAGCATGATCATTCAGAAAAAATAGATCGTTATAGCTGGTTTGATTATAGAAGTCGTGGGTTTGAAATGATACCAAAACGCGGGTTGAGAATTGATTTAATTCTAGCTTCCAAGTCTTTGATTGAACTAGTCGCTGAATCAGGTATTGATCACGAAATAAGAGGAATGGAGAAGCCATCTGATCACTGTCCAGTCTGGATTGAATTAGACGACTAACTTATCATCTATTTCTGGTATAGCATCGAATAAGTCTGCTACCAACCCATAATCTGCAGCCTGAAATATTGGTGCCTCAGGATCTTTATTGATGGCAACAATGATCTTACTATCCTTCATTCCAGCTAAGTGCTGTATGGCTCCTGAAATTCCTACAGCAACATATAGTTCGGGGGCTACAATTTTTCCTGTTTGTCCAACCTGCATATCATTTGGTACGAATCCGGAATCCACTGCGGCTCTTGATGCTCCAACAGCCCCCCCTAGTTTGTCAGCTAGGCTCTCCAGAAGCTTAAAGTTTTCACCATTTACCATACCGCGGCCTCCAGAAATGATTACTCTTGCTGATGTCAATTCTGGTCTTTCAGAAACTGCTAGATCATTTTTTATGAATTCTGACTTCTCAAAGTCATAAGACGAATCGATAGTCTCAACCGAAACAGGGCTAGTTCCAATAACAGCCGGATCGAATGCCGTTGTTCTGATGGTCATCAGCTTAATCTTGTCATGACTCCTAACTGTTGCAATAACATTACCTGCATATATTGGTCTTTTAAAAGTATCCTGACTAACAACAGCGATAACATCGGAAATAGACTGAGAGTCTATTAAGGCCGCTACTCGGGGAATAATATTTTTTCCTGAAGTAGTCGCAGACATCAATATATATGAGTAATCTGGTGAAATTTGTTCGATTAATGGAGCTATATTTTCTGCAAGCTGATTCTCATAAGGCTTGCTATTTGCTATACGAACCTTGGTTACGCCAGAAATTTTTGCAGCATTAATTGCAACAGCCTCACAATCGAATCCAGCTACAAGTAAATCTACTGTTTCACCTAAACTATTGGCTGCAGTTATTGCATTTAGTGTTGTTTCTTTAATTTGTTTATTGTCATGCTCTGCAATAACTAAGATACTCATCATATTACCTTTGCTTCATTTTTTAGTTTTTCTAAAAGCTCGTCTACACTAGATACCTTAATTCCTGGTGCTCGTTTTGGAGGAAAGTCAACGCTCACAATAGAAATACGAGGGGTAATATCTACGCCAAGTTCTTCCGTAGTTGTTTCAGCAATAGACTTTTTCTTAGCTTTCATAATATTTGGTAATGAGGTATATCTTGGTTCATTCAATCTAAGATCAGAAGTCACAACAGCCGGCAAAGCAAGTCTAACGGTTTGAAAGCCTCCATCAACCTCTCTAGTTACAGTAGCATGGGTAGTGTCGATGCTTAATTCAGATGCAAAAGTTCCTTGAGGGTAGCTGGCAAGTGCGGCCAACATTTGACCTGTTTGGTTGTTATCGCCGTCAATAGATTGTTTTCCCATTAAAACAAGGTCAGGTCTTTCTTGATCACAAATAACTTTTAAGCACTTTGCAACAGCTAATGGCTCTAAATCTAACTCACCATTGACCTTTACTAAAATTCCTCTATCAGCTCCAATTGCTAGAGCAGTGCGTATTTGCTCCTGAGACTCTTTTGGCCCTATAGACACAGCAACAATCTCAGTAATATCACCTTTTTCCTTAAGGCGAACAGCCTCTTCTACTGCGATTTCGCAAAAAGGATTTATCGACATTTTAAGATTATCAAGGTTTACGCCGGAATGATCGTCCTTAGGACTAACTTTGACGTTGTAGTCTACAACTCGTTTAATAGGAACCAATACCTTCATAAACAAACCTTT
>CAZSMR010000073.1:0-2369 GCA_964608185.1 uncultured Porticoccus sp.
ATTGTCATCAATCCAAGATCAACATTCATCTTGAAGGCTGAAGTTGTTAAAACAAGGAAGCCGCATGTCAGAATAACTGTATTTACAACAATGGCCATACCAACATTAGAAAATGCATAACGAATAGACTCCTCTATCGAAAGACCTTTTTCATTTTTAGCACGCGCGTATTTAGATAGAAAATGTACAGTGTCATCGACGATGATACCCAAAGAAATAGAGGCAACTGTGGCAACAGAAAACCCAACTTCACCATATAGTAGCGCCCAGGCACCAAAAGTCATTAGGAGTGGCAGGCCATTAGGTACCATACTCAGAAATCCTAGCCTAAAACTTCTCAGAGCGACAATCATAATTAGTGCTATAGCTAAAATTGCGCCAATGGTTCCTGATATCATATTTTGAATATTTCGATCTGTGATATAAGTAAACATAACCTGAGCACTAGTAGGCTGGGAAAACATGTAGTCTGGCCAATTTTTTTTCATCCATCGGCGTGTATTCTCTAGAAATACTTTAGTTTCGCTTGTGCTAGCTTTTTGAAGCATAGCTGTGACTCGTGTTGCAGACTTATCAATATTAATACGATCATTCAAATCCAACCCATATGGCAAAGATAGCTCATACAATAAAAGATATTGTGCAGATAGCTCACGATCATCAGGTATACGATAAAAACTATTATCATCTCCATGCATATTTTTATTTAAGCGCTTCATGACATCAGTAATGGAATATACATGTAAAACTTCTTGCTGCTTACTTAAAAAATTAGTGAATTCCTCAAGATGATTTAAGTACTCGGGCTCACTTATACCTCCAGAATTTAACGCGGGAACAGAAAATTCAATAGGATAGAGACCAAAATTCTTTAACGCCCGATCAGAATCTCTCCTAAATTCAATGCGTTCATCAAAATACTCAACCCACTGATCATTAAAAGATATTGTTGGAATAAATCCAGAAAAAACAACTACTAACAGACATAATGCTATAAGTATTTTACGTGAATTTAGAATCACATAGTCCGCTAACAAACGCAGCATTTTTTGCGACCACTCTTTTTTTTCAGTTGGCTTAATTTTAACTGGCAATAAACTTATTATTGCAGGAAGCAATGTGATGGAAAGTAGCCACGCACCAAGTATGCCTGCAGAAGTTATATTTCCTAAATGCCAAAATGGTGGAGAATCAGAGAAGTTGAGTGCAAGAAACCCAACAATCGTAGTAATTGATGTGATGGTTACTGGTAGAAAATTAACTCGTCCAGCCTCTAATATTGCTTCATATTTTGAATGCCCCTCTCGCATAAGACTACGAAACGAGATTAAAATATGGATGGAATCGGCTACTGCTAGGGTGAGTATAACCGTAGATGCACTCATAGAGATTGGTGTTAATTTTACGCCAAAAAAACCGGCTATCCCCATACCTATAATGGTAGAAATCGCTACAACCAGAAAAATTACAACAGTTCCAGCAAGAAATCTTAATATCAACCAAGATATTAGAAGTATTACACAAAACATTAAAGGTGTGAGACTTCCAGCATCATGAAGTCCAACTTCTGAGAAGGCATTATTAAGCATTGATACACCTGTAAGATGAACAGCTATCTCAGGAAACTTTATCTTTATTTGCTCACGAATGCTTCGTGCTGCAGAAACGGCTTGAGGGACTTCCAATAAACTCATATCTGGGTATTGAAGCACAACATTGACTGCTGTGACGTCAGCCGTTTTTGTAACTAAGTTATTTAGCAGCAGAGGTTCATCTAAGGCAATTTTTTTTCGGATAGATAGTTCAGATTGAGATAGACTTTCTGCCTCCAAAACAAGATCATCGACTATAAGATCGTCACCTATTGCCTTGGTATATTGAAAGTTAGTAACTGAATCTACCCTAATTGCATAAGGTATTTGCCATGCTTGAGCAGTAAGCTCCTCCACAGCAGACAAAATCCTATTATTAAATACTTCGCCTCCTTTATTTTTTTCTACAGACTCGACAACAAATAAAATATTATCATTTTTTGTATATGTAGACTGCAGGTCTTCAAAAGCAGCAAGTTCTGGATTTTCGTTAGAAAAGAAGACGCGATAATTAGAGGAGAACTCTAAATTAGACATTCCTTTGACAAAAAGGGCTGTAATAAGTACAGCTGAGAAGAGAACGATCCAACGGTATCTGATTGCACGCTTTGTCAGACGTAACGAAAACTCGTCTATTGCTCCAAAATCACGGTTCATTGGCCTTGACCGTCCTTAATTAAATAGCTTGTAAGTGGTGGTTGATAGAAAGAGTAGTTTTCAATAAATGGCGCACCCGGAAGGATTCGAACCTTCGACCGCTCGGTTCGAAGCCGAGTA
>CAZSMR010000074.1:0-2312 GCA_964608185.1 uncultured Porticoccus sp.
GGTATTCCATTTTTTTCTATCAGACCATACACAGTACACGATTTTTCTTTTTCATTAATGATGGGTTCAAGTGTGCGAGACCGGAAAGATCTTCCGCGCCCAAGAACATGGACTGCTTCAAGTAGACTAGTTTTTCCGCTGCCGTTTGCACCATAAAAAAAATTAGATGTTGAGGATAATTGTATTTCGTTATTTAAGAGATTTCTTAGGCCGTGTATACTAAGTTTTTTTAAAAACATGAGGATTTAATCAAAGGCGCATTGGCATGACGACATACACAGCATTTTGATGTGAAGGATCTTCAATTAAAACACTGCTTCCAGCATCAGAAAATGTAAAACAAGCTTCTTTTCCGGACAAAGTATTAAGTATATCAATAACATAGCTAACATTAAATCCTAGTTCTAGGTCTGAAGAATCATAGGTTACAGCAACTTCTTCTCTAGCTTCTTCTTGCTGGTTAGTAGCTACAAGTGTCAAAAGCCCCTTAGCAACCAAGAGCTTCACGCCTCTGTATTTTTCATTTGAAAGGATGGCGGCTCGGCTAAATCCACTCTGAAGATCTTCACGTATTCCTATCATTTTCTTATCGCCATCCTTAGGAATGACCCGATCATAATCAGGATAAGCACCATCGACCAACTTAGAGGTAAAACGAAACCCATCAGTGATAACCTTCATATGGTTATCACTAAGCTCCACTGTCGCCTCTCCATCGTCCAGAAGCAGCCGAGAAAGCTCGATAACTGCCTTTCTAGGTATAATGGCTTGTATCTTTTCGCTATTGATCTCGATTTTACTAGAATCCATCATGGCCAGGCGATGGCCGTCCGTTGCAACAGCTCTAACTCTACTTTCGTCTACTTCTAACAGCATGCCATTCAAGAAATAACGAACATCTTGTTGGGCCATTGCAAAAGAGGTACGGCTAATAAGTTGTTTGAGCTCCAAATTTTTGATGACAAAATCTTTTCCTATGCTTCCTTCATCTATACTTGGGAATTCAGCTGCTGGAAGAGAAGCTAAGGTAAAGCGACTGCGGCCGCAAACAATTTGCACCTTTTCGTCTTTTTCGTTGAACGTTATTTCTGTTGCTTCAGGCAAGGATTTGCATATATCCATTAACTTTCTCGCAGGCACAGTGATTTCTCCATCTGCTTCTGCCCCAAGTAGCTTTATATGGCCCACTATTTCGACCTCAAGATCGGTTCCCGTCAAAGACAAATAATTGTCTTTCAGCACAATTAATACATTGGACAAAATTGGCAATGTTTGTCTTCTCTCTACGACGCCAACCACTAGTTGAAGAGGCTGCAAAAAATCTTCTCGGGTTATTTTAAATTTCATTAACTAGTAATTCCAATTTTTGGTGGATTAAAACCCCACAAGTAAGTTTGGCTTGACAACTATGTTGTTAGGGCTCGCAATAGATGCTTCATATCATCTTGCATGTCTAAATTTTCTTCCTCCAGCTCTTTAATCTTCCTACAGGCGTGCAGAACAGTTGTATGATCCCTGCCTCCAAAAGCCTCACCAATTTCTGGTAAGCTGTGGTTTGTTAGTGTCTTTGCTAGAGCCATTGCAACCTGTCTAGGTCGAGCTATCGATCGACTTCGCCTTTTTGATAAAAGCTCTGACATTTTAAGCTTATAATACTCTGATACAACTCTTTGAATGTTATCAATAGTTACCAACCTGTCTTGTATAGCAAGTAAGTCCTTTAGGGACTCGCGTATTAAATCAACGTTTATTGGACTACCAGTGAAGTGAGCGCTTGCTATAACTCTTTTTAATGCCCCCTCTAGCTCTCGAACATTAGATCGAATTCTTTGTGCAATAAAAAAAGCTGCTTCAGTAGGTAAGTTGACTTTTGCCTGTGTGGCTTTTTTTATCAAAATTGCAGCTCTCGTTTCTAGCTCTGGCGGCTCTACTGCAACAGTCAGCCCCCATCCAAAACGAGATTTTAAACGCTCTTCTAGCCCATCTATTTCCTTAGGATAACGATCGCAGGTAAGTATCATTTGCTTGCCGCCTTCCAATAGCGCGTTAAAGGTATGAAAAAATTCTTCTTGTGAGCGCTCTTTGCCAGCGAAAAATTGCATATCATCAATTAATAGTGCATCTACAGATCGGTAGAACCGCTTGAAGTCGTTTATAGCGTTCAATTGTAAAGCTTTGACCATATCAGCAACAAAACGTTCTGAATGCAAATATATAATTTTAGCATTTGGTTTTTGCCGACGGAGCTCATTTCCTACTGCATGCATTAAGTGGGTTTTTCCAAGACCTACTGCACCATAAATGAACAAGGG
>CAZSMR010000075.1:0-2304 GCA_964608185.1 uncultured Porticoccus sp.
ACCCTTACAGAAAGATGGAATTGTAATAAAAATTTAACATGCACTATTGGTGAAACAGGTTTTGGTGCTGGTTTGAATTTTTTGATTACAGCAGAGGCATGGTTAAAAAGCTGCAGCAATAAAAAGAAACGAGAGGTTCTTAACTTTGTTTCTGTTGAAAATTCACCTCTACCAAAAAAAGATTTGATTCGTATTTTATCTCTAGTACCAGAACTGTCTGAATTATCAAAAGAACTGATTGATGGCTATCCACCAGCGATTTCTGGAATCCATAAAATATACTTAAGTAATAAAAGCATCATCTTAACTTTAATGTATGGCGATGCATGCGATATGTTTTCATCAGTCAAAAATAGCGATCACCCATTTTTTGAACGATCAAATAATCCTGTTTTTGATGCGTGGTTTTTAGATGGATTTTCCCCAAAAAGCAATCCAAGTATTTGGTCAAGCAACCTATTTGAAGTGATTGCTGACTTAAGTTACCCCGGTACAATTTTTTCTGCGTCAACCTCTGAACATTCTATATGCAAAAAACTTGCTCGCGTTGGATTTTCTACTAAAGTAAGAAATGGCAATGCTAAAAGAGATGGGAGTATTTATGGCGTATTTGTTAAGCCGGTTTCTCGGAATAGGATAGCAAAAGACTGGGAGTCCACTTTATTTAATTCTCCATATAGTGCTCCCTGGTATTTGACGCCAGAAATAAAAAAGCCAAGGGAGGCTATTGTTATAGGGGGAGGAATAGCTGGCTGTTGCAGTGCTAGAGCCTTAGCAGAAAGAGGTATTTCCGTAACCCTCATAGAGCGGCATCAGGAAATAGGTCAAGAAGCCTCTGGAAACTCGCAGGGGATACTATACCCAAAACTTTCAACAAGTATTTCAGATATTTCACGTTTTGGAATTTCTGCTTTAATTTCTGCAAGTAAGTTTTATAGTGATCTTTTAGATAACGATAAACTAAAAGTCCTTGGAGATAGATGTGGTGTTGTTGTTTTACCTAAGAACTTAAAAGATAGGTTAAATTTTGAACACATCGCCTCACTATATTCTGATGATTTCGTTCAACTTCTTGAAGATAAGCAGCTTGATAGCCAAGTCGGTTTATCACTGGCGCATCGATTTGGATTATTTTTTCCTCGACTTGGATGGATATCTCCTCCAGAGGCGTGCCGTTCTTTAGTTAAACACTCTTTGATCTCTATAAGTAATGCAGAAATTAAAGAAATAAATCTAGAAGATGCTACAGACGCATCAGGTCGATCCTGGAAAGTGATGGATGATATGAAAAAAGTTATAGCGACTGCACCGATCATAGTAATAGCATCTGCATATAATAGCGGAATATTTCATCAGACTAATCATCTGCCCTTAAACAGAGTGCGAGGGCAAACTACCGCAGTTCCTCCAACTGAAAAAACTTCTCACCTCAAGACTATTCTTTGCGGTAAAAGTTATATTCTTCCAATATTCAAAGGGACTCAAACGCTCGGAGCAACATATAATCCAAATGAAGTTGGAATGACTAACCGCATAAAAGACCATAAAGAAAATATTAGCCGGCTAAGCGCTGTAGACCTCTCACTGACAAGAGATTTTAAAAAAATAGATATGGAAGAGCTTGGTGGAAGAACATCATTCAGATGCACAACGCCTGACTTTTTGCCTATTGCTGGACCGGCACCAAAACTAAAAGACTACATAGAAGATTATAAGTTTATGAGACAAAATGCCCGTGCACATATACCTATTCCAGGATCCTCATGGGAAGGCTTATATCTAAACACTGGTCATGGCTCAAGAGGTCTGAGTTATGCACCAATGTGTGCTGAACTTGTTGCAAGCCAAATATGCAACGAGGTTCCTCCCCTAGAGTTAGACTTAAGACAAGCATTGCATCCAGGTCGATTTATTATTAGGGATATTAAACGAAATAAACTATAAATTAACTCCTCCAGCAAAAATAGCTAGATGACTGCTCCACATGTAGAATACTTACGTGATAATACTATTCATTTTTAAGGCCTAACATGAACACAAATTCAAATACAACAGGGTGTTCTACCTTTGAGTTTTTACGAACAAAACGCATTGATTCATTAGGTATCGAAATATCAGAGTTTCGGCATAAAAAAACAGGAGCCCAGCACATACACATAGCAGCAAAAAATACTGAAAATGTTTTTTTAGTAGCGCTGAGGACAGTACCCACTGACTCCACTGGTATTGCTCATGTTCTAGAACATACAGCACTATGTGGTAGCGAAAAATACCAAGTACGCGATCCATTTTTTATGATGATTC
>CAZSMR010000076.1:0-2044 GCA_964608185.1 uncultured Porticoccus sp.
ATGCTCGCGGATTTTAAAGCCGATCTTCTCGTTTCTCAAGTCATTTTCAACTCGGTAGCCTTTGTTTTTCATATAAAAGGTTAGATTTTCAATATATTTTGACTGTTTATCGGTAATATTCATAATTACTGCTTGGCATGGAGCAAGCCATGTAGGAAACTTTCCTTCGTAATGTTCTATTAAAATTCCTATAAATCTTTCGAAAGATCCTAATATTGCCCTATGTAGCATAACAGGAGTTTTTCTTGATCCATCTTCAGAAACATATTGTGCGTCAAGTCTCTCAGGCATAGAAAAATCTACCTGTATTGTTCCGCACTGCCATACTCTTCCCAAGCAATCTTTTAATGAAAATTCTATTTTAGGACCGTAAAAAGCACCCTCTCCAGGCAAAAGATCATAATTTAATTTTTTTGATGCCAAAGCATCTATAAGAGATTTTTCGGATTTATCCCAAACATCATCAGCACCTACCCGATTTTCGGGACGAGTCGAAAGTCTAATGATAATGTCATCAAATCCAAAATCTTTATAAACGGAAAATAGTAGATCTGTAAATGTAGATACCTCGTTTAAAATTTGGGCTTCTGTGCAAAATATATGCGCATCATCCTGAACAAAAGCTCTAACCCGCATTAAACCCTGCAAAGTTCCTGATGCTTCATTCCTATGACAAGAACCAAATTCAGCAAGCCTTAGAGGTAAATCGCGGTAACTCTTTAATCCTTGATTAAAAATCTGAATATGACAAGGGCAATTCATGGGCTTTACTGCAAAATCATAGGACTCAGACTCAACAGTAAACATATTTTCACGAAAATTATCCCAATGGCCAGATTTTTCCCAAAGTGATTTTGATACAACTAGCGGAGTTCTTATTTCTCGGTATCCGCTTAGAGTCTGCATCTCACGCATATAGCTTTCAATTGTAGTATAGATACTCCATCCTTTAGGATGCCAGAAGACCATACCTGGAGCTTCTTCTTGCAAATGAAACAGATTAAACTTTTTAGCTAATTTTCGATGATCTCTTTTTTCGGCTTCTTGCAATTGATTAAGATATGATTTTAAGTCTTTCTTTGTTCCCCAGGCCGTCCCATAAATTCGTTGTAACATCTGATTATTTGAATCACCACGCCAGTAGGCGCCAGATACACGCATTAACTTAAAATGTTCGCAGAACTTCATATTTGGTACATGAGGGCCACGACACATATCAATATATTCTTTATGGTGATACAGCACAGGATTAGCATCTTTAGGAATGTCTCTCTCAAGAATTTCAAGCTTATAGTTTTCTCCATTCGCATTAAAAATATCATAAGCATCCTGCCAAGAGCCTACTTTTTTCACCACATCATACTGTGTCTTCGCAAGCTCATGCATTCGCTCTTCAAGCTTTTCCATATCTTCATCACTTAACATATGATCAAGATCGATATCATAGTAAAAGCCATTTTCAATCGTTGGACCAATAGCCATTTTAGCTTTAGGCCATAATTGCTTTAGTGCATGACCTATTAAGTGAGCGCATGAATGACGCAATATCTCTAAACCATCTTTGTCTTTAGACGTAAAAATAGTTAGATTCGCGTCATCAGTAATCAAATCATGTGCGTCAAGACGTTCGCCATTGACTCGGCCACCAATGGTCGCCTTAGCGAGACCGGGTCCAATATCAGCAGCCACTTCATAGACAGAAACAGGTTTATTAAATGTACGTTGAGAGCCATCGGGGAGAGTAATAATTAGCATACAAATATCCTTGCCAGTGGTGACCACTACCAAAGGTCACGTGGGAAATAATACATATTATACACATAGAGTATTGTGCAAAAGTCGCTATTTTACCTGCTTGCAGACTAGAATCAAGAAAGCCTAGTTAATTTAATTATATATTAAGACCAATATCAGAAATTTACTTGTCAGATGAACAATGCGCTGTTAAATTACTCACCTCAAATGGCCTCATAACTAAAGGCTATCTGCAGGCACGTAGCTCAGTTGGTTAGAGCACCACCTTGACATGGTGGGGGTCGGTGGT
>CAZSMR010000077.1:0-1942 GCA_964608185.1 uncultured Porticoccus sp.
TTCACTCAGACGGTGATGACAAAAATATTATCAAAAATTATGGGACTCTAGAAGCGCTTGCAGAGCTTAAGTATGAAGGAAAAATTCAAGCTTTTGGTATGTCCTGCAAAACAACGGAGGGGGGACTTTTAGCAGCCAAAAAATCGGATGGCGTAATGGTGACATGGAATTTAGGATATGATGATGATCTTCCAGTTATTGATTACTGCGCTGAAAATAACAAGGGGGTATTTGTTAAGAAAGCTCTAAATAGTGGTCATGCAACTTTATCAAATGGTGTCGTATCTATACAAAAGAGCTTCAAAATGATTTTCGAGCATCAAGGAGTTAGCAGTGCAATTATAGGTACTATAAATCCTGAACATCTTGCTACTAACATACTAGAAGTAGAAAAAATTTTTAACCTAAGAGTTTAACAAGCATACATCACTTTGCTTGTATTTTTTCGACAATTCCAGTCGTTGAACACTCATCAAAGTATCCAAGTACGTGGACCTCTCCATTATAAGCTTCAACTATTTCGTAACCTACTACTTCTTTCGGGCTATAGTCTCCACCTTTAACTAAAACATCTGGTTGTATTTTTTGTAGTAGTCGACGAGGCGTATCGTCATCAAAAGCAATAACCCAATCAACAGACTCTAGTGCTGCTAAAACAGCCATTCGCTGATCAACGGAATTAATTGGGCGTCCTGGACCTTTTAAATTAGAAACAGAGGCATCTCCATTAATGGCAACTATTAATCGGTGGCCTTTATCTTTAGCTTGTTTTAGATACCCAACATGGCCGGCATGGAGAATATCAAAGCATCCGTTGGTAAATACTATTTTTTCTCCTCGCGCCCTTGCGTCCATTATCCCGATCATCAATTGCTCATCATTGGTTACGCCATACTCAGCACCTCGATTTTTATGCATAGCGTGATGCAGTTCTGGCTGGCTAACTGTTGATGTTCCTAGTTTGCCGACGACAATTCCAGCAGCAACATTAGCCATTGTTACTGAATCTAGCATACTTACCCCAGATGCCAATGAGGCTGCTAAAACTGAAATAACAGTATCTCCAGCGCCTGTGACATCAAAAACCTCTCGAGCATGCGCAGGTAAATGAAACGGTGGTAGGTCTTTTCTCAGCAGTGTCATGCCTTTTTCACTGCGAGTAATCAACAAAGCGTCTATGTTTAGAGCAACTATTAAATCTCTACCTTTTTCAGCTAGTATTTTTTCACTCGAACAAGGTCCTACTACTGCCTCAAATTCAGAAAAATTTGGGGTTAGTAGCGTAGCGCCTTTATAACGCTCAAAATCAAAACCTTTGGGATCGACTAATATAGGAATATTGTTTTTACGCGCTAGCTGAATTAGTGGGCCAGTATCTTGCAGAGACCCTTTTCCATAATCAGAAAGCACTAAAATTCTTGCGTCAAACAGCAGGGATTCAGCCTTTTTAGAAACTATTAAAGAGTCTTTTTCAGTAAAAAAATCTTCGAAATCGAGTCTAACTAATTGTTGATGTTGACTGATTACCCGTAATTTTTTTATTGTTGGTTTAGATCCTGAAACTTGTAAGTCGTAACATATATTGGCAGCGTCAAGCTTGATCTTAAGTGTATCTCCATCATCGTCTTTACCCACGACACCAACAACTGTGACTGAAGTTCCTAGTGATGCTAAGTTCAACGCAACGTTACCTGCACCTCCAATTCTCTCTTCTGAATGAGCTATATCAACTACTGGAACAGGTGCTTCGGGGGAAATCCTAGTGGAAGCTCCGTACCAGTAGCTGTCAAGCATTACATCTCCCACAACAAGCACTTGGGATAGATCAAATTTTGGAACAACAGGTGTCACGACCACCTCCTCTATAAATGTATCTAATTGCGCTATGTTAACATAGCGCAATTAAAATAATATCTTCTAAAAATGGCTCTAACTGCTTAAC